>NZ_QEQK01000002.1 GCF_003151135.1 Abyssibacter profundi | reverse complement strand
GCAAACAGGCCAGGCAAGGCGCGAGGAGCGAAGTTTGGTCATTCCAAATGAGCGACGAGCAACGCAGTCTGGCCTGTTTGCAGGCGCAATCCAGACGGAACGGGCCGGTTTTCCCGCGATCCTGCGTTGTCGTTCGCTGACTTGGAATAACCAAGCGGCACTCACTCCGCCTGGGCTCGCGCGAAAACCGGCTCCGTCTTGGCGGCGCGAATAGATCAGTGCTTCCCTAGGGAAACAGCGATTGATTCCCTAGGCTTCGATGCGCCGCTCGATGGTCGGGCAACAGGTCAAGGCACGCAGCTGATCCAGGCACTGCTCGCCTTCGCAGCAGTTCTCCATCAGGAACTCCATCAGCGCATGCATGGCGGCGAAATTCGGCGCGTAATAGACATTGCGGCCCTGTTTGCGGCGGGTAACCAGCTGCGCGGTCGCCAGGGTTTTGAGATGGAAAGACAACGTGGGTTGACTCAAACCGGCATCCGGCAGCAGATCGCCAACACAAAGCCCGTCGGGCGCATGACGAACCAATTTGCGGTATATCCCCAAGCGTGTGGGCTCGGCCAATGCCCCCAATTGCGCGACAGCCTCGTTTAGGTGACCCATATTCTTATTGTTTCCGTTGTGCGTTTTAGCGCCAACCGGGTATTAAGCGCGATAAAGATGACAGAATAATGAATCCATGCTTTGGATGATCGGCCTCGCAGCGCTGGTCTTGCGGTAAAACAGGCCAATGGATCGGCATGGTGTGGGTTCGGCGAATGGCACATAGCGAATGCCCTCATCGTCCTGGCGTATCGCCATTTGGGGAAACAGGGTGATCCCTGTCCCCGCCCGAACCATCTGACGCAGGGTTTCCAGTCCGGTTGCCCGGAAGTCCTGCTCTTCTCCCAGATTGTGCTGCTGACAAACGTCCAGCGCATGGTCTCGCAGACAATGTCCCTCTTCGAGCAACAGAAGCCGATATCGTGCCAACACGTTGGCGTCGACATGGGAAAGGCTCGCCAGCGGGTGCGATTCCGGGACCGCTAGAAAAAACGGCTCTTCGAATAGGGGGGTGCACACCAAGGAGTCCTCGTTGACCGGCAATGCCAGCAATGCGGCGTCCAGGTCGCCGTCCTTGAGTTGCTGAACCAGTGTTGCGGTCTTGTCCTCGCTGAGGACCAGTCGTAAACGTGGATAGGCCGACGTGATTTCGTTCACCAGATCACAGAACACATACGTGGCCAGTGTCGGGAACGCGCCCAGTCGAAACTTGCCGGTGAACGGATCCTTGGCGTGCTCGGCCGCCTCCCGAATACTGTCGATCTCGCGGATGACACGACTGGCCGAGCGGATGATCCCCTCCCCGACCTCCGTGGGCATCACCCGCTTGTTCGTGCGCTCGAAAATCTGGACGCCCAACCAGTATTCAAGTTTCTTGATCTGTCCGCTAAGTGTCGACTGGCTGACGTGACATGCCTGGGCTGCCCGAGAAAAACTGCGCATCTCGGCCACCGACACCACATATTGCAGATCACGCAGATTCATCGCGGCCATCCGCCCGTGAGGAAAGTACGGGAGTTTAATCGACGCTGCCGATAATTGCCCGACCTTTAATCGCCCTCTAAGCCACGGGCAGGCCCGCCGCTGAGCTGGCTAGCGCCCTGTCTTGGGCCGCTCCAAGTGATCGCGCGGGACGAAATGCGGGTCATGCCGCGCTTCCAGTGCGTCGATGGCCTCGGCGACGATGCGCTGGTAGTGCTCGAACTGTGCGCCGGTCAATTCGGACGGCACCGGGATCGGCTCTCCGTAGTACACGTCGATACGCGTGAACGGCTTGGGCAGGCGAAAGCGATCCCAGCTCTTCATCGACCAGTAGCGCTGCGGCAGGGGCAGATAGGGAACAATCGGCAGGCCGGTGCGACGTGCCATTTCGACGATGCCCGGCTTGACGACATGCGCGGGCCCACGCGGGCCGTCTACGGTCAACGCGCCCGGCAGGCCCGCCTCCAACTGACGGATCATGTCTTCCTTGGCTTCGCGCCCACCCTTATCCCGACCACGCGAAGCCGAGCTTCCGCGTGCGACGTGATGACCCAGCCGTTCGCACAGCATCGTGACCGGATCGCCGTCTCCAGAGCGCGACACGATGACGACATGCCGCCGACCGGTTTGCGCGAGAATGCCGGCGAATAGATTCTGGTGCCAGATCGCCAGCAAGTACGGGTCCGCACCTTGCGGATCACGGCGCTTGGGCTGTCCATCAAAGCGGTAGCGGTAAGTCGCGTTGAGTAGACGGATGAACGCCTGGACCAGCCAGGCAAGTAAGGCCTTGAACATTGAGTTGCAGTCCCCCCGGGGCCCGCTCGCACTGAGACGGCACCTAGCAAGCGTATTCGCGTGAATGGCAGGAGCGGCATGCTAACCGCCCGCACTGCCAATTGCGATGCCGTTGACTTGGCCGCCACCCGAACGCGTGGCCGCGCAGCGCCAGACCGGCGAATTGCCAACCCAAACACGTACGGCAACGACCGCCGGCCAGCGGGTGGCTGAGCGCCCCCCGAGAAAATCGGACGATTTACTCGGGCTTGCGAAAGTGCAGAATGCCCCAGTCCAGCGCCCCCTGTTCACCGGCAGCCACCCAGTGAGTCAGCCCCGTGGTCATCCGGTCAATGTAATCGGCGCTGACGAGCTCGGCCAAAGCGTCCCTCCGGGAAGTCAGCTCAGCGAGCACCCGCCCGTAGTGCTTGACGATGGCATCCGGCATCCGCTCGATGCCCACCGTGTCCCAGCCCAGTTCTGCGGCATAGGCAGCGTACTTGCTCACCGAACCCATGGATGGCAGGTGGATTCGCGCCAGAACAGGTGCCAGCAGTTCGGGGTCGACGTCATCCTGCTGCATGGGGTCAGTAAAGATGAACGAGCCACCAGGCCGCAGCACACGATCGACTTCGCTGAACACCCGACGCCGCCGCGCACTATGCAGGATCGAGTCCTGACACCAGACCACATCGTAGCTGTTATCCGCTAAGGGCAAGTCCTCAAAACTGCCATCGATGACGTCGATGCGGTCTGCCAGGCCCTGGGCTTGATTCATCTCGCGCGCCCGTGCGTTCTGCACCGGGCTGAGATTCAGCGCCGTGACATGGCAGCCATAACGACGGGCGATGACACGAGCGGAGCCGCCATAACCGGAGCCAATATCCAACACACGACTGCCTGCCTCCAGTGACAAGGCGTCCAGCATGCGTTCAACCGTCCGATGACTGGCATCGCGAATGGGCTCATCCGTCCGGGTGTAAATACCCACATGGATATCTTCTCCGCCCCAGACATGAAAATAGAAATTGTCGGCGTCGCTACTGTCGTAATAGTCGCGTGTGGTGTCGACGACGACTTGGTCCTGATCGCTCATGCTCGGCTTATCGCTCATCGGGGTGCAGTTTTTCTGCAATATGGATGAAGAAGTCAGGGTCGTCCTGGCGATAGGTCTCTTGAAAATCGGCCATGGTGGTCACGTTCTGGAATCCGACCTCGCCCATCAAACGGGTGACGTACTCCTTGCGCAGCGGAAACATGTTCAAGTGGTACTGAGAGCCGTCGGGGAAGCTGTAGCAAAACCGTGCGAGACCATCATCGCAGTACTCGGGCTCTGCCTTGACGTTGTCACCGCAGTAATAGAACTGGTGCTTCGACTTGAAGCCGTCATCCAGGATCATGTCGTAGTTGCGTTGATCGAGGATGAGCACGCCGTCATGGCGCAGCGCCGCATAAAACTCGGCAAGGGCCTTGCGCCGGTCCCGGTCTGAATGCAGGTGGGTGAAGGAATTGCCGAGGCAGATAACGGCGTCGTATTTGCCATGCACGTCGCGGTTCAACCAGCGCCAGTCGGCCAGAACTGTGCGCAGCACATGACCGCGCTTGCGCCCGTTCTCGAATGCCATGGCCAGCATTTCAGCGCTGCCGTCAGCGGAGACCACTTCGAAACCCGCCTCGCGTAGGCGGACCGAGTGGAAGCCCGTGCCGGTCGCCACGTCAAGCACCTTCTTGGCGCCCCGTGCACGCAGGGCTTCGATGAAGAAATCCCCCTCACTCTCTGCCCGTGCATCCCAGTCGATCAACTCGTCCCACTTCTCGACGAAGCTCTGGACGTACTCGTTCTGGTAGGTGTCCGTGGTCCGGACCTTGAGTGGGTCGTCCCCGTAGTCCTGCTCCGTCAATTGAGCAGCCGTCGCTTTTGCGTCAGCCATCCGTGCTCTCCTTGGCAGTTCATTGGTCAGTCGCTATGAATTCAATGCCATGACCCGTGCGTCTGACGAAGGATGTTCCGGGTCATGCACAACCGCTGCGCTCGCCGCAGCGTCTTGATGGACTGCCGTCAGGCAGTGCCCAGGTGGCCGGCTCACTGGCCGGACCCGCGCAAGGGGAGCCGAATCCCGCTGACTCCCGCACTTGGCGTAAGGTGCAGACGCGTCGATTCATCGTCTGCGTTGATCTATAGCCTAACGCATCGCCCCCGACGTTTCAGACCGTACAGACACCACTGAAGGCAAGGAGCCGAATATGCAGCGAGCAAGCTGTCGACCCAACGGACTGGACATCGCCTACCTGGACACGGCACCTGATGCATCGCAGCGTCCAGTTGTGCTGTTGCTCCACGGCTTCCCGGACGAGTCCAGCATGTGGACTCCGCAGCTCGAAGCGCTGCACGCCAGAGGGTTTCGTGCCGTAGCGCCGGACATTCGAGGCTATGGTGCCTCTGCACTGACCCGGCGCGTCGCAGATTCCCGGCTCGACGCTGTTGTTGATGACCTGGTCGGGCTAATCGATCATCTGGGTGCGGCGACCGCCGATGTGGCCGGTCATGACTGGGGCGCCATTTTCGCCTGGGCGTTGGCGGCGAAGCATCCCGAACGTGTGAAACGTTTGGCGGTGCTGTCGGTCGGTCACCCGAATGCCTACGCCCGCGCGGGCATCGAGCAAAGCCTACGCGCGTGGTATGCCCTGATGTTTCAGGTGCCCGGTCTGGCAGAGCGACTGCTGCCGCTGGGTGACTGGCGATTGTTGCGCGGAGGAATGACAGCCCACCCCGACGCCGACTCGGTGCGTGCGCAGATGCAGCGGCCGGGTCGGCTACGCGCTGCCCTCAATGTTTATCGGGCCAATGCCCTGGCGTTGCTACGCGGCGGGTTACCTGCGGTCCAGGCCGATACGCTGGGAATTTACAGCCGCGCCGATGCCTTCCTGACCCGACGACAAATGGAGCAATCGAAGCACCATGTGCGCGGCCGCTGGCGCTACGTCGAACGCCCGGGGGGACACTGGATGCCGATCGAACAACCCGAAGCCATCGCGGAGTTACTGATCGACCATTTCACGGCAGACCCGGACTAGACCACAGCAGCCAGCTGCCCGATACCCCGGTCATTACCGGGGCAGGATGCAACATGGCTGTCACAGACCATCGGCAGCCTTGGCGGCTCACTCGGCCCATGATGCCGCCCTATCGTGATGAGTTCTGCCCTGCGCCGCAGTCTGCGCGTCCATGGACAAATGCTGCGCTCTGCGTGGACCGACCAAGCGGATGCGCCCCGACAACCGGGGCGGTTGCTCCGCCTGGGGGCGCTGGCTGCACCCTATGCTGCCGCACAGGCTGTGCACTGGGTCGGTTTTGCCCTGGATGAGCTGACGCATTCGGACTACCGCAGTGTGGCGGTCGATGCGCCATTGTTTGTTGTGGGAATCCCTCGCAGCGGCACCACCTTTGTTCACCGAACGCTGGCCGCCGACCCTGGATTCACCAGCCTGACGGCCTGGGAGGCCCTGCTGGCACCGTCCGTCACGGAGCGCCGGGTTGCACAGGCGCTGGCAGCAGTCGATCAAAGCCTGGGCGCCCCGACGCTACGTGGCCTGAACCACATGCTGGCGCGATTGTCGGCACAGCTGGATGACATCCACCCGATCGCCCCGGACGATGCGGAAGAGGACTACCTGGCCCTGCTCCCAATGGCCGGTTGCTTTCTCCCGGCGCTGGGCTTCCCTGGCGCTGAGAGTTTGTGGGCGCTGGCCGACCTGGATGAGGCGGTGTCGCCGACCAACCAGGCGGTTCTGCTAGCGGCCTACCACGGACTGCTGCAACGCCACCTGTACGCCCATCGCACGGATACGGGCCACGCCCCCCGGTTGCTGTCCAAGAACGCCGCGTTTTCGACCTGGACCCCCGCGCTGGCGCAGCGGTATCCCGATGCCCGATTCATCGTCTGTATGCGCGATCCCGTGGAGGCACTGAGCTCGCAGCTGTCTTCCATTGCTGCGGCGCGTGAACTCTTCGGAACCGACCCGGAGGGACGGACCTTCCCAGACCGCTTCCGCCATATTTACGCAGCGTCGTTACGCAGTCTGCGGCGCGCAATCGACGCGAGCCCGCAGCGCTTCGCGGTCGTGCAAATGGAAGCGCTCAAACAACGGCCCGGCAAGACGCTGCACGACGCGCTGACCGCGCTGAACGAGCGCGTCTCCCCAGAGCTTGGTCATGCGCTGGCCCGCGCTGATCGGCAGGCCGGCGGCTTCCAAAGCGCGCATCGGCACCGGATCGAGCAGTTCGGCCTCTGCAGCCAGACGCTGCGCCGCGAACTGGAACCTGACTACCACGCCATCTGTGCGCATCGCATCGATACCCTTCAGGAGGCCTCTTGATGAATGCCGTGTCACCACTCGGGCTGGCGGAATCAAGCGCTCAGCCTGCCCGCCGATTGCGCGTCGCGTTTTTCTCCGACTCCGTGGCCGAACGCAATGGCGCGGGGACCTACTATCACGACCTGCTACCCCAGCTGGAGACGGTGACTGCCGGTGTGCAGATGTTCCAGCCGAGCGACCGGCCACGCGCCAGACGGTTGTCCGTCCCCATGCCGGGTGATCCCACGCAGCGTTTGCTCACGCCGAACGTTCCCAAGCTGTGGCGCTTATTCCGAGATTTTCGACCTGACGTGGTGGTTTCGATCACACCAGGCCCCTTCGGCCTGCTCGGGCATGCACTGGCGCGGCGGCATGGCTGCGGTCAGCTCGTCGGCTTTCATACCCAGTTTGAAGAGCTCTCTCGCCTGTATTGGAATCCGGTCTCCCGCCACATCGCTAATCGCTACCTGACCTTGGCCAACCAGCAGCTTTGCCGCAGCGCCCATGCCACCGTGGTCAACAATCGGCAGCTGATGGCAACGGTACGCGGCTTGGGCGCGGACCAGGCGTCGGTTGTCGGCACGCCCCTGCCCCTGGATTTCATGCGCAGCCCTGTTCGGCCGCTGCGTCCGGAGCTGGAACAGGTCCTGTTCGCAGGCCGGCTGGCGCCCGAGAAGAATCTGGGTGCTGTACTCGACGCCGCCAAGGCCTGTCCGAATGTCCGTTTTGCGATTGCCGGCGACGGCCCGCTGCGGCGCAAACTCCAGCGGCAGGCCGCAGACCTTCCGAATGTCCACTTCCATGGCTGGCTGGACCGAACAGCGCTGCGCGAACAGCTGGATGCCTCGGACCTGCTGCTGCTGCCCTCCCGCCTGGAGACCTTTGGCTCCATCGCACTGGAAGCGATGGCACGGGGTCGCCCTGCATTGGTTGCCGCCGGCGCGGGTATTCATGAGTGGCTCGAATTGCGCGACGGTCTGATCACCCTCCAGGAGGGCGAAGCCATCGCAGATAAGATCGCCGAACTGGCCAGCCAGGCGCTGACCGCGCGACAACGCCGGTCGGATCGTGCGAGAGCAGCTGCCGAGCGGCTTAACACCGCGACTATCGAGACTTGGTGCGAGCTGATCCGCCGGGCAGCGCAAGCCCCCCGATGAGGCACGATGCCGGACAGTTGCAGGCGCTGGTCTCCATTCACGATGTCATGCCCGATACGCTGCCCCAGGTTGCTCAGATCCTCGCTGCGTGTCGGCGCTTCGGTCTCGCACCACCCAGCCTGCTGGTCGTGCCCGGTCTGGATTGGCAGCCCGATCAGCTGGAACAGCTACGCGCATGGGCGGCGTCTGGCCATGCACTGGCTGCACATGGCTGGCAACACCGCGCGCGGCGTATCGCCGGGGTGCGACATCGACTCCATTCGGCGTTGATCTCCCGGGACGCCGCCGAACATCTGGCATTGAGCCGGCAGCAGATCATGGCGCTGATGCGACGGGCCGCTCACTGGTTCGCGCAGGTCGACCTGCCACGCCCCGCTTTGTACGTTCCGCCGGCCTGGGCCCTGGGCGACCTGAGGCGGGCCGATCTGGCACGCCTGCCCTATCAATCTATTGAGGTCACCCAGGGCTTCGTCGATACCCGCAGCGGTTCGCTCACCCGGGTGCCGCTAGTCGGCTATGAGGCCGACACGCGGGCGCGGTCCGTGGCCTTGACGGTTTGGAATCGCGGTCAAATCGCCCTGGCGCAGCGGTTGAAGCAGCCCCTGCGGGTGGGGATTCACCCCCATGACCTGCAGCTGCGACTGGCAAGGGATCTGTTGGACCTGCTTCGACACATCGGGCATCAGACAGGCGCGCGCCAACGTCACTGCCGGCAGGCTGCGTGACGCTCACCCGCTCTACAGCTCCTCGGAGCGTGCCTGCCTGACGGGGTGCTTGTCGGGTGTGCCCCGCCTGTGTGGATAGATTTAGCTGTCATAGCGATAACGCTGTGCGGGATCGTCGGTGCTGTACTCAATGAGCTCCCACTCAAACCCAGCCCGGTCATAAAAGTAGGCGCGTAGACGCCCCGGCTCCCGCTGAACGGGGTAGCTGCGTGCGTAGCCCTCAGCATCCAGACGCCGCATCATGGCCTCCAACCCGCTGACTTCCAAGCCGAAATGGTTGACCCCGACACCCGCATACCGGCCCAGCGCCGGGGCGGCCTCGGACCCAGGCTGCGGCTCCTGTAATGCGAAATAGCACTGGGCATTGCCGACATGGCGCCAGCGATAGCCCTGCGACGATCGGTCTTCGTGTCGTACAACAAAATCTGGCGCGACCACAGCCAGAAACGCGGTGGCGGCTTCCAGGTCGGGTACGGTGATATTGGCGTGCTCTATTCGGGTCATGTCGAGACTCCTGACGGGCCGGCCTGCCGCCGGCTGGTCGCTGTCACCACGACAGCCCGGCCAGTCTCAGACATCAAGTAATGTTGAGGTCAAGCGTCTTCGGGGGAGTCCGTGGTCTGGCGCTGATTGATTTGTCGTTGCTGTAGCAGCATCAGGCCCAGCCAGGCATTGAGCAGCAGGCTCAAGGCCAGTATCAGCACCATTCCATGACGGGCCAGCGCCGGCGCTGGATCATGGTTGGGAGCCGCCGATGTTGCGGTCGTCGGGCCGACCCGTACATAACGCTGGATGGCGTGCCCCTTGCCGTCGCGAATCTCCAGCCGCCAGGCGCCGGGTCGCGCCGGAGCGAAGGCAAACACGCCCTGTTGATCGGTCCAGCCCTGCAAATACCGTTGCTCCGAATCGGGCGGGTAGACCGATACCTCGGCACGTCGCAGGGGTTCACCCAGCGCATACTCGAACTGATACGCACGAACCTCCCCCCCGTAGGGCTTGCTATGCGCACCGTGCCCCTGCGCCGAGAGGGCGATGCCCCAGAGCATCGTCAGCGCCAGCAAGCGCACAGCATTCCTAGCATCTTTCATCATGTCAGCACCGTCTGATTCAGCGCCCGCTCAAGAAACCACAGCACACCCAGCCACGCGACCAGTAGCGCGCCTGGGACCAGTACGCACCACTGCATCCAGCGATATCGCCGAAGCCAGAACGCAACCGGTAAGGTGACGGCCGCCACAGCAATCTGGGCCCCCTCAACACCGGCATTAAAGGCCAACAGGGCCAACGCCAACGTGATGGGCGGTAGCCCCAAATCGCTGAGCACGCTCGCATACCCGGCCCCGTGTATCAGCCCGAAGCCGAACGCCACCAACCAGAGTCGTCGCGTCACCACCGGCACCAGATTGTTCATTGCGGCGAAGACAATGGTCAGCGCCACGGCAGACTCCACCCAGCGACTCGGCAGTGTTAGCCAACCCAGCGTGGCCAGCGACAAGGCCACGAAATGCGCCATCGTGAAGCTGGTCACGACAAACAGCACGTCTCGCAGAGTCTCACCGGGGCTTTCGGCGACCTGGAAGCCGCCCGGCTGACGCCGCAACACCGTCGGCAGGAGCAGCCCGGCCAGAAACAGCAGGTGATCCAGCCCAATCCAGACGTGCCAGAGGCCTTCATGAAAATACTGCCAGGCCACCCGCGTGGCGCGGGTTTCGCGCAAGTCGAAGACCTGCCTGCGACGGGTCGGCGTGAACACAGCCGTTTCGACCTGCCCCCGGTGTGCGATTCGTAGCAAGCCTCGATGCTGGGCATCCCGGTCGAACATCAGGTCGTACTGCAACTGAACCTGCGTGCCAAACCTGGGGCACCGTCCGCTCAGCGGCAACGAGACATAGGCACCATCGGTATGGGTTTCGATTTGGAGGCTGCCCGCGCTGAGGTCGCAGACCTGTCCGTCCATGCGGGCCTGGAGATGCGCGAGCGCGTATCCGGCAATGGCCGGCTCACGGTCCTGGATCTCACCCCAGGTGACACGGCGGTCCGCATCCTGGTCCAGCCCCAGCTGCCATTCGAGATCGCGTATCGCAATATCCCATCGACCCTCGATGGTTTGTCCGGCCACATCGAACTGCAGATAACTGTCGCTGGGCTTGTGGGCCTGGGCCGTGCCGGCCACCACCAGCCATATCCAGTGCAGCCACCAGCCGCGCGCAGGGCGCCACCTCGACCGAACGGCCATCAGGCGGCGGCGTCCAGCTGATCGAGTCGCTCGATTAACACCTCTGCGCGAACATCTTCCAGTCCGGTCGAGGCCAGATACGCACGTGCTGGCGCGGCGGCGGCCGGGTTGAACGCCAGGGCTGCACGCAGGAGCAGCAGCAGGTCGGCGGGTTCCTTTTGCACGGCCCAGTTGTGTTGGGCGAGCCAAAGGGCCTCGGCCGGCTGCTCGTCGACATCCAGGGCAAAGCGCGCCTGTTCGCGTTGGTGCACGGTGTCGCCGCGCCGTTGGCTGGCCTCAAAGCGACGCCGGAGCACATCGGCCATTGCAATGGCGTCGTCCGCCATCAAACGCTTGCTGGCGATCACGTAGCGCAGCAGCAAGGCATCACTGTGTGCATACGGAGCCAGGCGTTTGCGAACCGGCCGCGCCTGCCCGCGTGCCAGCATGAAATCCGACCACAGGCCAAGCAGATAACCGTCGAACACGCCCTCTTCTTCGGCCAGCTCAAGGGCTGCCTCCAGGGCTTGCAGTGCCAAAGCCGGCTGCCCGAGTCGCCAGGCGATTTCCCCCTGAATGGTTAGCGCCCAGCGACGGAGGCCGGGCGCAGCATCGGCGGATGCGGTTTGTAACAGCCGATCCAGCGTGGCGTAGGCGCCCTGCCCCTTGCCGGTGAGCGATGCAATGTCGGCCAGACAGGTCCCGCTGATCAGCGCGCTTGCCAGGGTGAGCAAGGCTGCACAGGCCTTATGCGCATTCTCCAGTGATCCGGTCACCCGCTCGATTGCGGCGAGTTCCAACCAGGCCTGGGCGCGACGCGGGTCGCGTTCGAGCACCTGCTGCAAATCGGAACGCGCCTGGTCGAAGGCATGGCGGTTTTGCAGGAGATGGGCGCGCAACATGAGCACCTCGGTGGGTGGCTGCGGCTGTTCCCACCAGGGGCGCAGCGCCGCCTGGGCATAGCCGTTATACCGGGGGTCGTCGGTTTGGCGGGACAGGTCGATGTAATGACGCGCCAGCTCGGTGGCCAGTGCCACCGATTGCGGTGCTGCGGCCAGACGACGATGCAGCGTTTGCACCTGCTCGCTCACGGCAGGGTCAATGGCGGGCAGCGTTTCGACGACCACGTCGCGTTGCGCCGGCGTGTAAGGCGCTGCGAGACCGAAGCCCGGCACAAGCAGGCCCAGCACTACAGTTGCACAGGCGATGACAGTCTTCTGAAGAGTCGGCATAGCAGCATCATGCTCCGGGCGGCCCCAGCGCCGTCAAGCGGCCATGGGCCGAAACAAAAAAATCCCGCCGGGCCAAGCGGCGGGATTCAATGACGCCCAGGGGTGGGGCGTCAGTTGGCGACCAGCGGCTTGTTCCCAGCCGCTGGCGGGTCACCCAACCTCGGGTCAGGAATCCGGTACCAAATTCCCGTAGACGTTCGCGTCTGGATTCTCGTTAAACACCAGACCCAGGCCATTGATGTCGATGGGCGCAGCCATGTCATTGGTCTGGTTGGCGATTAAATCCAGCACCTGCTGGTCACCGGCCAGCGGCTGATCATTGGCACCCGGGTCGGGGTCCGGATCCGGTGATGGATCCGGATCAGCGACCACCGGCGGTGAGGTGTTGATCGCAATGCTGTTGTCGGAGCCGCAGCCAACAAGTGCGGTGGCGCCGGCCGTTAGCAGCCCGATCAGAACAAACTGTTTCATGTCGCCTCCTTAGCGAGAACCCGGCAGCGGGGTCAGCAGATAGGGAAAGGCCGTGCTGAACTGCGATGCATCGGATGCCGATTGGTCGGTTAACGGTGCATCGCCAACTGGAGCGTCATCCGGCGCGCAGCCGAACACTGGCTCGTTATCGAGCTCGCAGAGCGCACCCATGGCCACGCGTAAGGCGGCATCCACGACGTCGTCACCGGGGCGGCGCCCGTTCGGAAAGCCAGCGTTGTCACCCGCCAGGACCCCAAGCGGATTCTGCGAGGTCGCTGGCGTGGGTGCGATCGAGGTATTCAGGCGCAACTGTTCGGACAGCACCGTGCCTTCGCCCAAGGGGCCACCAGCACCGGCCGCCGGCTGATTCAGCCCCGGCACCCCGGTCAGAAAGGCCACGGCAAGATCAATACGCGGGAACGCATTCGGCGCAAGATCGGCATCCGGATTCCCCGTCACCGGCTCGGCAAACAGAATCTCCAGCAGTTCCGGCAGTGTGGGCGTCAGCACGTACTTGGCAAACTGGCCATCATTCTGAGGTTCACTGGCATTGAAGCGATTCTTGTCATCGATGCCGATCACCACCTCGTTCACCAGCGGTGAACCCAAGCGCGAGACCTGCGTCCAAGGCCCTCCTTCAACCGTCTCGTCTACCGAGCCGGTCGCGACCGCGTTCTCGGTACTGGATTGCGGGAATGGATTGGCCACCCGCGCCTGTCGCAGGCTCGCCGTCGTCCAACCACCGATCACCGGATCACTCCCTGCGGTGAGGCAGCTCGCCGGCAGTTCCAGTGCCAGGCTCGTGACGTTCTTGTCGCCGATGGTGTTGGGCACGGCGTCGGGTGCGCCCAGCGGATTGAGATTCACCAGGTCAAAGACCTGACCCAGGTTAACCACAAAGCCTTCCTTACGCTGACCCACAAAGACCTTGCCGTTGGTACTGCAGCCGGGCACGGCGATTTCCCAGATATGGGCATCGGCGTAGGCCTGGTAATCCGCAAAGGTCTTGGTGCCGATGTAATCGGTGGGCTTGCGGAAGGTGGTTCCACCGGTATTGACGTTGGTGGCCAGCGTCGCCGTCCCGTCACGCCGGTCGCCGCGCACCACGGTGACCGTGTAGGTTTCTTCGAGGTTGAGCGCTCCGGTGTCCGCCGGGCCGGGTCCGATGCCGCCCGCCTGTACCAACGGGATGGGCACCAGTGTGCCGTCGGGACCCACCGGTAACGACACGCCCTTCAACGTATTGGTGAAGCGGAACTGAAAGGTCAGATCCTCGACGTTGTCCCCGTCATTATCGACATGGATTTCGTAAAGGGCCTTATCGTCCAGCGAGAAGTAGTTCGGGCCACCGTAGGCATCCTGCAGGGGCACATAATTGGCGATTAGCGTGACAAAGTCCGACGAGCCATCACTATTTACACGGTCGGGCTCGTAGCTGTTGAACAGGTAGAAATCCGTGCCATCGACCTTGGGTGTTTCGGTGATACCCGGGGCCTCGCGATGGCTGGATGCGAACGCGGCTCCCGCAATGGTGGTCGAGAGGGCTCCGGCCGCCACGATGGCGCCGAGACCGTTGAATGAATGCATGGCGAATGTCCCCGATGTCATGAGTTGTTCCACTGTGTTCGTGGCCACGCACTCAGCGGATGCACCGAATCGAATTTTTTCTTCAATACATGCGGCGCCGCGGCTTGGACGGCACAATGAGAGGGTCTGGCCGCGCCTAGTGGCCGCCACCAGCAGCGTGCGGAGCGGCTGCCCGCCCCTGACTGCTGACCCATGGGGATTGGAATGTTCTTGAGATACACCGCCGGCATGCTGGCGGGGTTGGCCTGTGCGTTGGTCGCACAGGCTGCCGACACCGAAACGCCGCTTGAACTTCAGACGCTGGACGTGACCGGCACGCACCTGGAGCGCGACGCCGCCGTGGATCCGGTGGTCGCATTCGACCGGGATGAGCTGGTCCGCTCCGGGCACAGCACGCTCGGTCGATTCCTGCAGGCGCTGCCCATGATGAGCGGCTCACCGCTGAGCGGCTCAACGAACCGGCGTGGCAGTGGCGGCGGGCTATCGCGCGGTATCGAATCGGTTGAGCTCCGAGGCTTGGGCGCGCAGCGAACCCTGATTTTGCTGAACGGTCGCCGTATGCTCGCCGGCGGCAACGGCTCGTCGGGGGTGGTCGATCTGG
Source organism: Abyssibacter profundi (assembly GCF_003151135.1). Lineage (NCBI taxonomy): Bacteria > Pseudomonadati > Pseudomonadota > Gammaproteobacteria > Chromatiales > Oceanococcaceae > Abyssibacter > Abyssibacter profundi. Next base: position 285,116 of record NZ_QEQK01000002.1, on the reverse strand, counting down.
CCAGTCTCCCGATGGCCATGATCGAACGCATTGAAGTCCTGACCTCCAGCGCCTCGGTGGCCTACGGAGCCGACGCCATCGCCGGTGTGGTCAATGTGCTGACACGAAAGCACGTCGCCGGCGTGGAAATGTCCGCCCGGTCCGCCTTAACGGAACGCGGCGATGGTGGCGTGCTGGACCTGTCGGCGGTCACCGGCGGGCGCATCGGCCAGACCCAGCTCAATGCGGGAATCACCCTGCATGACCAGCAGTCGGTTGGACGCGCGGACCGGTCGTTCTCATCACGGTGGTTAACCGTTAGCGGTCCCGACAACGTCATTGTTCCCACCGGGAGCTCGGCCCCACCCCATGGCCGATTCCGTACAAGCGATGGCAACGTCACCTTGATCGAGGGCGAGGATGGCGACCGTGCTGAGGACTTTCGACCCTTCATCAACGAGGGTCCGGACACCGATCGCTTCAACTTCAACCCGTTCGAAGATCTGATCCAGGATTCGCGCCGCCTGTCGGTTTTTACCGCGCTGCGCCACGACCTCAGCCCGTCGCTATCGCTGACCGCTGAACTGCTGTTCCAACAGCGAGACAGCGACACCCAAATCGCGCCGCTGCCGTTCTTCACCAACCGGCTCCCCGGTGTCACCGTCTCGGAGGACAATTTCTACAATCCCTTTGGCGAGGAGATTACGGACGCGCGTCGACGTCTGGTCGAGGCCGGCCCCCGACGGTTCGTGCAGGACAATCAGCTATGGATGCTGGCACTGGGGGCGGACGGGCTGCTCGGACCCTGGCACTGGCAGACGCAGGTCCAACACGGGCGCAATCGCGTCCGGCAGACCCAGACCGGCGATCTCCGCCGCGATCGCGTGGCCGCCGCCCTGGGTCCGTCCTTCGTTGACAACGGCGTGGCCCGTTGTGGCAGTGCCGACGACGTTGTGCCGGGATGCGTGCCCCTCAATCTATTCGGTGGTCCTGGCTCCATCACTGCAGACATGCTGGACTGGGCGGGACTGTCGGCGCTGACCGATCGGCAGGTCAATGAGGAGTCATTGCTATCTGCCAGTGCCTACCGGGATGCCTGGACTATGCCCGCAGGCTCTGCGGGCTTGGCTGTGGGCATCGATGTCAGATCCACCGACGCCGAAGATGTCCCCGATGCCCAGACCCGCGCCGGGAACACGACAGGCGCCGCACGACAAACCACGCAAGGTGGTTTCGACAGCCGCGCCCTCTTCGCAGAGCTTGCACTGCCGCTGCTGGCCAATCGCCCCGCCGTGCGCCAGCTCGATCTGGAACTGGGTCTGCGCTGGGTGGATTACTCCAATTTCGACGCCGAGACGATTTTCGATACGGCTCTGCGCTATGCAGCATCTGACTGGCTGACACTACGCCTGGGTTATGGCGAGGCGTTCCGAGCGCCCACCGTCGGCGAACTCTTCGGCGGCGCCTCGGAATCCAACCCGATCGTCGAAGACCCCTGCGCCGACTTTTCATCGCTTAGCCAGACCGAGAGGGACCGTTGCGTCGCCCAGGGGGTGCCCGCCGATGGGAGCTTCAACCAGACGGGCAACGAGGTTCCAGCCGTCGGTGGCGGCAATCCCCGCTTGTCACCGGAGCGTGCCACGAGCTTCACGTCTGGCCTGATTCTCAACTGGCCGGCTTTTCCGAATGCCCGCTTGAGCCTCGACTATTTTGATATCGAGATTCACGACGGCATCACTGCCTTGGGTGCCTCCACCCTCTTATCGCAGTGCATTGCCACCGGACGCCGGACGTTTTGTGACCGGATCCAGCGCAACTCTGATGGCAGCATCGCCTCAATTCAGCGCAACCTTCAGAACGCGGCGCGCGAGACGGCACGTGGCGTCGATATCGAGTTCGGCTATCGCCATGCAACAGCGATCGGGGAACTCAACCACCGCCTGCTGCTCAGCCGGTTGCTGGAGCGCAGCGTGCAGGCTTTCGACGGTGCCCAACCCTTGACAGGAGTTGGTCGCTACGACGCCGATAATTTTGGTGTGATTCCCGCGTGGAAAGGCACGTACGCGGCCAGCTTGAACGGGCAGCGGTGGTTCGCCGGCTACGCCCTGGAATGGATAGACGACATCGAAGACCAAGGCGGAGACTTGGCGCCTGGCACCCGCTACGCGGTGGGCTCGCGGCTTTATCACGACGTGCACCTGGGTTACCGCAGCCAGCACAACCTGTCGCTGGTCGTCGGTGTCGACAACGTCACCGATCGGGCCCCACCGTTTATTCCCAATGGCGGCGAGCTGAACACGGATGAATCTGCCTACCGCCTGCTGGGCCGGCGCTACTGGTTACGCCTGACGCACCGCTTTTAAGCACGGCCCAAATGGTACAGAATGCGCCGATAATGTTCGCATTTCGTACCATTTATGAAGCCAGCTGCCTCTGACCGATCTGCCGGTCGCCAGCTTCCCCGACCCAAGGACGTGATTCTTCGGGTGCTGCTCGCGACAACCGGACAGCCGATGGCCGCCCAGGCCCTCGTCGGTGCCTGCACGCTCATGGGTGTATCGGATAACAGCGCCCGAACGGCACTGGTCCGGCTCCGCAATGCCGGGCTCATCCAACACATTGATCGTGGGCAGTACCAGCTCGGCCCCGCCGCGACCACGCTTGCGGACGATGTCGCCCGCTGGCGTTCTGGCGAGGCCAGGGTCCGGCCCTGGTCCGGTGGGTGGATCATCGTCCATACCGGCGCCCTGCCGCGTTCAGATCGAACCGTCGTACGCCAGCGCGAACGTGCCTTGCAATTGTTGGGACTGCGAGAGCTTGAATCCGGCCTCACGCTGCGCCCCGACAATCTCAGCGATTCGCTGGATAGCATCCGCGACCGGCTTTATCGGCTGGGCCTGGACCCGGCGGCCGCCGTGTTCACCACCAGCACGCTGGATGCCACTCGGACACAGGCCGCACCGGGGCTCTGGCGTCGACGCCAGCTTGAATTGGGTTATCGGCAACAAATCGAAACCCTGGGTCAATGGATGGACGGCTGGCAGGACAAACCGCTTGATCAGGCTGCCCGTGAAGCCTTCGAGCTTGGGGATCAGGCCATCCGGCAGTTGGTCTTCGACCCCCTGCTGCCGGACACGCTCATCAACACGCAGCTGCGTGCCGAGTTCACCGATGTCGCCCTGCGCTTTGACCGGCTGGGACAGGCCATCTGGAAGCAACGGGCCCACCAGCCAGAGGCGTTAGGCCATGGCTGATACGCACAGCCCCTTGCGACCGACCGACTGGTTAAGCCGCGACGAAATCGCGGCCCTGACACGCCGGTCGGATGCTCGCGGCGGCTGGGCAATCGTCTCGGTCTGGGCGTCGATTGCGGCGCTGTTCGCACTCTGCGCAATGCTGCCGCATCCGGTCACCTGGCTGCTGGCCGTTGTAGCAATGGGCAATCGTCAACTGGCATTGGCGATTCTTGAACACGAAGCCGCACATCGTACGCTCTTCAGAACACGGTGGCTGAACGACCACGCTGCCGATTGGCTTTGTGCCCGCCCGATCTGGCAGCACGTCGGGCGATATCGGGCCCATCACAATCGACATCACAAACGTGCAGGCCAGCCCGGTGACCCCGATGAATCACTTTATCGGAGCTACCCCACGACCCGCGCCCGCTTCGCCCGCAAGCTGCTGCGGGACATCAGTGGCTACACCATGGTCAAGGTCATGTTCGGTTTGGTCTTGATGGATGCCGGCGTTATTCGCTGGACCGTTGCCAACGACATCGAGCGCCTGCCCCGCAATGGACGCCGCTGGTGGTCGTATCCCATCGCCTTGATCCGCAATAGCAGCGGGATGCTGGTGACCAACGCGGTGCTGGCCGGTGTGCTGATCCAGCTAGGCCACGGAGCGCTTTACGGTATCTGGCTGGCTGGCTATCTGTTCGCATTTCCTGTGTTCGTACGGATTCGTGCATTGGCCGAGCACGCCATGCTGCCCGCCGGTGCCGATATCCGCAGCAATACCCGGACCACGCAGGCGGGATGGTTGGCCCGCTGCACCGTCGCCCCCATGCACGTCAATTACCACCTGGAGCACCATTTCATGGCCTCCGTTCCCTACTACCGGCTGCCCGCCCTGCACCGCCTGCTGCGAGATCGTCAGCATGTCGCAGCGCCGCCCGGTTACCGCGAGGTACTGGCATTGGCCTGCAGTCGCCATGTTCCGGTGTCCACCCAGGAGTAATCAGATGAAGCCATTGGTCATCAGCAGCCGGCAGGGCGCCGTGCTCACCGTCACGATTAATCGCCCCGAGCAACGCAATTGCGTGGATCGACCCACCGCCGATGCCCTCGCCGAGGTTTTCCGGGCGTTCGAGGCGGATGCTTCGCTGCGTGCGGCCGTGCTCACCGGGGCGGAGACCGGCTTTTGTGCAGGCGCTGATCTCAAGGCCGTGGCCAGTCAGGACCCGGCCCGCAGCAATCGCATCGATCGCTCCGGTGACGCGCCGATGGGACTATCCCGGCTGCAACTCAGCAAACCGGTGATCGCCGCCATTGAGGGGCATGCCGTGGCGGGCGGGCTGGAGCTGGCGCTGTGGTGCGACCTGCGTGTCGCCGACGATACGGCGGTGTTCGGCGTGTTCTGCCGTCGCTTCGGCGTTCCGCTGATTGACGGTGGCACGGTTCGTCTACCGCGGCTGATCGGCCAAAGCCGCGCCATGGATATGGTCTTGACCGGCCGCGCCGTCGGTGCCATTGAGGCGCTGGAATTCGGCCTGGTGAATCGGCTGGTCCCGCGGGGTCAGGCCTTGGCCAGCGCACAGGCACTGGCGGCCGAGCTGACCGAACGGCCGCAGACCTGTCTGCGCAACGACCGACAGAGCCTGTTAGCGCAATGGGGGCTGGATGAGCCTGCCGCGATGGCCCAGGAGTTCGAATTCGGGCTGGAGACGCTGGCATCCGGCGAAACCGTTGCCGGTGCCAGTCGCTTTCGAGACGGCGTAGGCCGCCACGGCCAGTCATTAGACGATCGCAAACAGTGAACCTGTGGCGACCACAGCAGTCGCAGAAACTGGGATCGCCGCACTGAAGGCGGCCCTACCTCACATCCATCTGGAGGCTGCATGAAACGGACTGCTCAGGCTCGCTGGACCGGCGCACTGAAAGCCGGCCAGGGCCATGTGTCATCGGAGAGCGGGGTACTGGCTGAGTCCCCCTACTCGTTTCCCACCCGCTTCGAAGACAAACAAGGCACCAACCCCGAAGAACTGATCGGCGCCGCCCACGCCAGTTGCTACGCCATGGCCCTGGCCATGATGCTGGGTCAGGCCGACCTGTCACCTGACTTCATCGATGTGGATGCCGCCGTCACGCTTGACCAAACCGAGGGGGGCTTTGCCATCACGCGGATTCACCTGGATGTTCGGGCATCGGTACCCGGCGCATCAGAGGCGGATTTTCTGGACGCGGCCCAGACAGCAAAAACCGGCTGCCCGATCTCCAAGGCGCTGAAACCCGCCATCACTCTGAATGCCCAGTTGGTCTGACATCGGACACGACCGCCGGTCATTCCCTGCGCAGCCAACTGCCCGCCGCGCTCGCTTCGCGCTAAAATGCCGCCGCCTATCGGCATCACTCGGCGCGGCGCTGGCTCGCTTATGCGACCGTGTGTCTGAACTCGCTCCGGTGCCCGTGACCTTTCGTCCAGGCTGACGCTTATCAACATCCCATCTCCAGTTCCCCTGCAGCGAGGCCTGACGGGCTTGGCAACCTTGGCTGCCGCCGCGGTGACTGCCTGCGGCACCCAGCCCCCTCCTGACCCCGCCAAGGCGTTGGACAGCTACCGCAGCGTGGCTTATGCCGAGTATCGGGCCGCGCTGGCCGGCGCGCGTGACCTGCAGACCCGGGTCAAGACCCTCGTCCGGTCACCCTCCGCCGAGGCCATGACGCAGGCACGTCGCGCCTGGCGCCGCGCCCGCGCACCTTACTCCCGTACCGAAGCCTTGCGGTTCGGACATTGGTTTGTCGACGAGTGGGTCCCCCGGGTTAATCGCTGGCCGATTGATCCAGGCTTCATTGACTACACGGATGATGGCGAGATCGAGGACGGGTTCACGCTCGTGACCACCGAGCGTCTGCATGTGGCCGGGCGAACCTTGGATACCCGCAGCGTTGATCGGCGCCTGCTGCTGGACATCCAGGCGCTGAGCATGGATCCCACCCAGGTTCCCACGGGTTATCACGCCATCGAGTTTCTTTTGTGGGGGCAGCACCGAGATGGCTCGGGTGCCGGGCAGCGTCCCTGGACCGATTACGCCCTGGATTCGAGCACCTGTACCAGCGGGCCACGCGCCGCCCCCACGCGACACTGTCGCCGGCGGGGGCAGTGGCTTCTGGCCATGACCGAACTGCTGGTCTGGGAACTCGAACGCATGGCGGCAGTTTGGGCCGACAAGCCGGGTACCTACGGTTACCGTCTTGTCCACGGCGACCCAGAGTTGGGGCTGCAGCGCGCCCTCATCGGCTTGGTGACGGTCTCGTCGGACATCCTGGCAGACCGTCGAATCGAGACACCGCTGCACAGTCGACGGCCAGAGCAGGCGCAGGACCAGTTCTCCAACAATACCCATGCGTCGCTGCTCAACACCGCCCTCGGTATCGAGCAGTTCTACTACGGCCGGATCGACGGCAAGGCTGCGCCCGTTGCGCTGGCTGATCTGGCGCGCCATGCCGATGCCAATCTCGCAGGGCAGATCGATCGCGCCCTGGCGACAACACGACGCCGCCTGACGCGGGTCCAACGCGCAGGCGACGCCGGTCAGGGCTTTGCACAGCTCATCGCCCCCGATAATGTCGAAGGATCCCGTCTGCTCGCCGATGCGATGATCGCCCTGCGGGTGCAGTCCGCGTTACTGTCCCGTCTGGGTGAGGCGCTGGGCCTGGGACCGCTGGATCCGTCATTCGCCTCTGACAACAGCACTTCATAGGCAATCCGGGCACGACCGCCCTTCCACCGATTGACGCGTAACAGCCAACCTCGGAAATCAACCATCACATGACTGAAACCACGAAGCCGCTGGGCCAGTTGGAGCAACCGCGTTCGAGCGCTTTGCTCTGGTTTGGAATTGCTGCGTTGATCTACTTGTTGCTGGTCGCCGTTGCCACGATTGGAACCGGCTTCAAAACGGCCGCAAAAGAGGATGCCGAAACCCTGTTCGCCTTTGCCACCAACCCCTTTATGGGTTTGATCATCGGCACCCTGGCCACGGCACTCATCCAGAGTTCATCCACCGTCACCTCCATTATCGTGGGCCTGGTGGCCGGCGGCCTCCCGGTGTCCATCGCGATTCCGATGGTCATGGGGGCGAATATCGGAACCACGATTACGAACACCATTGTCAGCCTCGGCCATGTGCGTGAGAAACAGGAATTCCGACAGGCGTTCTCAGCGGCCACGGTGCATGATTTCTTTAACCTGATCAGCGTCCTGGTCTTTCTTCCGCTGGAGATCATGACCGGGTTTCTGCAGAAATCAGCCGCTGCCCTGGTCAACGTGTTCGCCTCCGATGCGGAATTGTCGATCAAGGGTTTCAACTTCATGAAGCCGCTCACCAAACCAGGCGTCGAGCTGATCCAGAGCGGTCTGCGCGGGCTGGGTTTCGATGACATGCTCACGGGCGTACTCATGGTTGCACTGGGCGTTGTGATGATTCTTGTGGCGGTGATTCGGGTTGGCAGGCTGCTGCGATCGGCCCTGGTCGGCAGGGCCAAACGCATCCTGCACGCTGCAATCGGTAGCGGACCGATGTCGGGCATCGGTTCTGGAACCCTGGTGACCATCCTGGTTCAGTCCTCGTCGACAACCACCAGCCTCATGGTCCCGCTGGCCGGCTCGGGCGTGTTCAAGACCAAGGACATCTATCCCTTTACGCTGGGCGCGAACATCGGAACCTGTGTCACCGCACTATTGGCCGCAACCGCCGTGTCGGGCACATTGGCAGGCGCAGCGTTGCAGATTGCACTGGTGCACCTCATCTACAACGTGCTGGGCGTGTTGGTGATCTACCTGATCCCCAACTGGCTTCGAGCGACGCATGTCACCGATTTCCCCATTCGCTGCGCCGAAACACTTGCGGGTGTGGCCAGCGAACGTAAATCACTGGCACTGAGCTATATCCTGGGTGTCTTCTTCTTGGTGCCGGGCGCCATGGTGTTCGTGTTTAACTAGGGAGCACGCGATGGACAGCAAGAACGACCTATCGGATCTGGAAGCCCGGATGGATCGGGCGCGCCGCACGCTTGAAGAGCTACGTGCCGAGCACGACGAGGTCAGTCAGCAATCCCAGCACGAAGAGATCGACCGGCTGGAGGCCCACCTGGCCTCGACCGAGCACAAGCTGGCCGACCTGCGTACCGCCGGTGCGGAAGCTTGGCATGAGATCCGGGCGGCCATCGAAACGCTGTGGGAAGACATCACGCACTGGAAAGACCGCCGTCCCCCGTCGCGATAACCCACAGGCAGACGCACTACAGCTTGTAGAGCTGAAATTCATCGTCCTCGTCCGGCTTATCTCCGACCTCGACCACCGCCGATGGAGACCGCCTTCGGCAGAAGAAGACGTAATCGGGCTCGGCGAGCTTGGCTTGATGCTTGGCGTCGCTGGCCATCGTGGCGACATCGTGATGTGACTGGCACTGCTGGGGATCTGGCCTGACGACTCCGATGGCCAGGCGCATCAGCGGAAACGTCGTCTCCCGTCCGGCCCGATCCACCGCGAGAATGCCGCCCAAGGCCAGATGCTCGGGTCGGTACAAGCGTTTGACCCGCTCGGCGAACGTCTCCGCGACACGCCGAACGCAGGCTTCGAAACGCTCCGATTCGCTGACGACGACAAAGTCGTCCCCGCCGATATGGCCGATGAAATCGTCCTCGCCCGCCATGTGCTCGGCCAGAATTTCCGCGATGAGCTGCAGCGCCTCGTCCCCGACCGCATACCCATACACGTCATTGAACGGCTTGAAGTGATTGAGATCGCAGTAGGCGACGCTGAAGTCGGACCGACGATCCAGCAGGGCCTGGATGCGTTCGACGATCGGGACATTGCCCGGAAGAAGCGTCAATGGATTGCTGTAGCGCGCGGCGCGTATCTGGGCTTCGCTGAGCCGCCTCATTAATGCGCTGGCCGGCACTACCCCCCGATAAACACCCTGTTCCACAACAACCGCACAGGACGGCAGCACATCCGGCGACCTCGCTGACAGACGCCGGCTCGCCTCTTCGATACTCGTATCCACCTCAAGCACGGGCGCCAGGTCATCCAGAAATTGCACGATGGGTTCACGCCCATGCAGCTCCCGCGTAAAGCGTCGAGCAAATCGATCCAGCAGACGCACCCGATTGACCGACCCGACGGCACGCCCGTCATCGACCACCGGGATGTCTGGCAGCGACTCCCAATCCTGAATTCGGTCCAGCACCGACTCGGCCGTATCGTCAGGAGCGACGATTGCGGTGGGCTGTATCAGGCTTGCCAGCGATTCGGTGAGTCCCAGTCCTCGCCCGTAGCCGCCCTGCTCCTGAAACACCGTGGTGCTGTCGATAGGCGGTGACTCCACCGGGCGGGCCAAGCCGAAGCCCTGCGCGTGGTCGATACCAAGCGTGCGAATGACGGCGGCTTCCTGCTCCCGCTCGATGCCCTCTGCGACGACCTCACAGCCCAGATAATTGGAGATTCCCTTAATCGACCGGAGAAACTCTCGTTTTGCCGGATCCTGGTCGCAGTCGGCGACGAAGTGGCGATCCACTTTGACGAAGGCGGGTCGTAGCTGCGACCAGACCCGCAATCCGGCGTACCCGGCGCCCAGGTCGTCCAGGGCAAACCGAAACCCGGCCTGCCGGTAAATCTGGATGGCATCGATGACCGCCTCGATCTCATCGAATGGCTTGCTTTCGGAAATCTCCACAATCACCGATGCCGGATCGACACCGTGGCGCTGCATCCAGTCCGGAACCCGCTCATGAACGTCCAGCATGCTCAGCAGCACCTGTGGCGACACATTCATGAACAACAGGCCTGGCAGGCCCAGATCACTGAATCACGTCACCGCCTTTCTGCGGCAAACGGCATCGAGTTCCGCCTCCAGGCCTGCACGTTCGGCGGCACGGAACAGCTCGACCGGACTTTCCCAAAGTCCCGCTGGCCCTCGTGTCAGGGCCTCAAAACCGGAGACCGCGCCGTCGCGAACCCGATAAATCGGCTGAAACACGGTCCGGACCGATTCCCCGGCGATGATTTTTGCGATGTCGGTGGTCACGTCAGTCCGAGCGTCCCTGCGATGGTCAATGCTTGTTATGCGCTGCGTGTCGGCAAACTTAACGAATTCTTGAGTCCCAAGTGCCGCCACCCCCGTTCGGTAGGGACGTTTTTACCACTGGTGCAAAGCGCCCCGGTGGATTAACATGTTCTTTACGTCGAAAACCATCCTTCGGCGTCTTGGTTGCACCACGATAACAACCCGGCCCGCATCGACCGGCCGGACTGAGGAGACACAATGAAACACCTGCACCTTGGGGTCGCCATGGGTGCTGCGCTGTCCTGTCTGGCCGCTGTCGGCCATGCACAGGACCTGCCCGGCTCCGAATCACCCGCACCCGTTGTTAACGCTTCCTGTGAGACCGATACCGAGACCACCGGTGGACGTCATTACCACGTCGTCCTGGAAGCGCCGGACGGATTTGCCAACAGCTTCGAGGTGTTCGAGCCGGACAGCATCGACTGCGCCAATGCCTCGAACGGTGCCCACCCGCTCATCCTGCAGGGGCATGGCTACGGCGGCAGTCGCAACACCGCCGATAATGGTTTCTCCAGCTACCGCGCGTCCGGCTACGCCGTGATTTCAATCGACCAGCGCGGGTTCGGCGAGTCCGGCGGTACGGTCCGCACCATGGACCCGGAGGCCGAGGGTCAATACCTGAACCAGATTCTCGATTGGGCCGAGCAAAACCTTGATTACCTGGCCTGGCGCGATGAATCCACCGGCCAGTGGACGAGCCGTGCGGAGACCAGCACGCCCGACGGTGCCAACCTCGTTGTCGGCGCGACCGGGGGAAGCTACGGCGGCGGATACCAGTTGCTGCTGCTCATGACCGATGCCAAGAAGCGTCTGGATGTGCTCCAGCCGGACATCACCTGGCACGACCTGCGCTATGCGCTCAACCCCGGCGATACCGTCAAGACCTTGTGGTCACTGGCCCTGGTCGGTATTGGTGAAGCCAGCGGCAACGCCAGTCTGGATTTAGCGCTTGCGGCCCTGGGCCAGCAGTCCGATCCTTTTGCCGGCCCGCTGCTGGGCGACGGCCAGGACCCGTTCATCAAGGAGACCGTCGTGCGCGGCGCCTCCCTGAACGAGTTCCCACGAGCGGCCCTGGATTGGTTTCGCTACCACAGCCTAAGCCATTGGTGTGAGGCCAATAACCTGCCGTTCCGCCCCTATGTGCCCTACGGCCCCGACGCGGTTCCGATGGGTTTCGCGGGCGCCAATCCGGTCCCCGCTACGGGCTCTGACGGCCGCGCTGGATTGGGCGATTTTCTGGTCGGACCCGTGAGTTCGGACTATCTGGACGGGGTGGACATCTTCATTACCCAGGGCATGCCCGACACGCTGTTCACGCTCACAGAGGCCTGGTGGAACACCCAGTGCCTCGCCGCAGCGGGTGCTAACGTGACGCTGTCCACGCATAACGGCGGACACGTGCTGCCGTTCGCCCAGGCGCCCGACAGTCAGGCCAGCGAATCGGGCAGCTGCGCGTTCGACCGCCAGCAGATCTTTGATGATTTGCTGCGAGGCAATGGCACGGACAGCGGAGTCAACACGGTGTGCTTCGCTCTGGGCGACGACACCTCGGTCACCATCGCAGAAGCCGATGTGCTCGCACCACAGCCCGAACAGGGTTTTGAAGGCGGCGAGAAACCCGGCTTTACCCGCATCGATGTGCCCGCCACCACGGTCCGCAACGGCACATTGGGCATCACCGGCATTGCAGGCAATCTGCCCGCGGAAGTCCCGCTCGGTACCGTGGCTGAAGAGGGCCTGCTGATGGGGCTGCCTCACCTGGATGTGACGATTAGCAGCCTGGCAGGTGGCAACGAGGCCGTGCAGGACTGCAGCGCACCGCTGGTTCCGACCGCGCGGCTGGGCTGCGACAGCATCACCTATGTCGGGCTGGGTTTGCGCAAGGCAGGTAGCCAGGTGCCCAACTACCCGCTGATCGATGACCAGCTCCACCCGATTCGGGGCCTGGGCACGCATTCGGTGGACCTGGTCGGGGTGGCCGAGCGCCTGGAAGTTGGCGATGAGCTGGCGCTGCTGTTCTTCCCGCAGCATACCCAGTTCTTCGGCAGCTTCTCCCGCGACGCCACGATCCCGGCCGTGAGCATCACCGGCTCCGTCGCCCTGCCGATCTACGATCTGGCTGAGGATGGATCGCCTGACGTCACCCGGGCGGCTGCCGTGCTCGGCGGTGATGTCGTGCCGCTGGATTCTGATGGCGACGGTGTTGCGGATGAGCAGGACAACTGCCCCATGGTTTCGAACCCCGGGCAGGACGACACTGACGGCGATGGAACCGGCGACGCCTGCGACTCGCAGGACGACACCGACAGCGACAACGATGGTGTCCGGGATGAAATCGACAACTGTCCCTCCACGCCGAATCCCGACCAGGATCCGGCGGCCTGCGAGAACGGCAACGAGCCGGGCGAAGACATCGTCGCCGTGATGACCGTCAATGGCCAGCAGACCAGCATGGTTGAGGCCGAGGCGCCCTTCACCGTCGAGTTCAACGCTCAGGACTCCGGCTACAGCAACCGCGACAACATCGAGTCCGACGGCTTCATGTATCAGTTCGTCTTCGGTGACGAGGCTTCGGCAGAGGAGTTCATGCCGGCCACGACATCGGAAACCGCGACCCACACCTATGACAAGGCGGGCACGTATCACGCCTATGTCGTGGTCAGCGATGCAGACGGCAAGGCCGATCAGTCCGAGATCACGGTCATCCGGACCACGCTCACGGTGACGGTCACCAATCCGGACAACGGCACGGTGGCCCAGTTGAGCATCGACCGGTCCGAAGGCCCCGCCCCACTGCGTGTGGAGTTTGATGGCTCGGCCTCGTTTGCCGCCCAGGGTCGCAATATCGTGTCGTATGCGTTCGATTTCGGGGACGGCAGCTCGGTGGAAGGCACGGATTCGATCGTCGTGCATACCTACACGCGTGCCGGCGAGTTCGAGCCGAGCCTGACCGTGACCGATGATCAGGGTGGAACCTCCCAGGCCAAGATCACCGTCGCTGTCGCACCCACACCGGGTGGTGAGCCGAACAACCCGGCCGAACGCAACAGCTCGGGCGGCAGTGGCTCGCTGGGCTGGTTATCCGTACTGGTCTTGCTGCTGGCCGGACTGCGCCGCCGCTGGGTCTAGGCCGCCCCGGTCGGGATTGAACCCGACCAGCGCGTATTACGGGCGGAAGAGGCTGACTCTTTCGCCCGTTTTTGTTGGCGCCGTTCGGATCGCGCGCGCCTCGATCCGTCCGCCGCGACTTTTCTCTTACCAAAGGACACCCCCGCATGACCGATATTTCCCCCGACGCTCCCGTCATGGTGACTGGCGCCAATGGCTTTGTGGCCAGTTGGCTTACGCGCGCCTTGCTCGCCGATGGCAAAACGGTCCATGCAGCGGTCCGTGATCCTGAGAACAAGGAGAAGGTCGGGCCGCTCATCGAGCTTGGCGCGACCCTGCCCGGCACATTGAAGCTTTTCTCGGCTGACCTGTTGATCCCCGGCTCCTACGATGAGGCAGCGGCGGGCTGCGAGCTGATCTTCCACACGGCATCGCCCTTCACCATGCGTGTGAAGAATCCACAAACAGAGTTGGTCGATCCGGCTGTGCAGGGCACGCAGAATGTCCTGGACACAGCAAACCGGACGGAGACGCTGCGCCGTGTGGTGCTGACCAGTAGTTGCGCCGCCATCTATGGCGACAATATTGATTGCGCAGAGAAGCCCGGCGGCACGCTAACCGAAGCGCACTGGAATACCAGTTCTTCGCTTGCGCACAACCCCTACCAGTATTCCAAAGCACGGGCTGAGCGCGCAGCCTGGGACATGGCCGAGCGCCAGGATCGCTGGGACCTGGTCGTGGTGAACCCGTCGCTAGTCATCGGCCCACCGATCAACCCCAATGCCACGTCTGAGAGCTTCAGCATCGTCAAGCAGCTGGGTGATGGCAGCATGAAACCGGGTGCACCCGACCTGGGCATGGGTGTGATCGATGTCCGCGATCTTGCACAGGCGCATGTCAAAGCGGGTTATACGCCCGGTGCATCAGGACGACACATTGTTAACGCCTGGAATACCACCCTGCTGGAGATGGCGGACGCCCTACGGCCCACCTACGACCAGTACCCCCTCCCGCGTCGACACCTGCCTAAGTGGCTGCTCTGGCTGCTCGGTCCCAGTCAAGGGCTGTCACGGACCTTCGTCAGCCGCAATGTCGGCCACGCATTCAAGGCTGACAACAGCAAGGCCGTACAGTCGCTGGGCCTTGAGTTCCGACCGCTGGAAGCCTCCATGCAGGATATGTTTGCGCAGATGATCCAATCGGGCCGCCTGCGCGCGCGCTAAGCCGCGATTCACACCCCCAAAGGCGCCCCCTGATCAGGCGCCTTTAGGTCACTCGTCAGCGCCCTTCTTCACAAAGACTTGACGCGCGCGCGGGAATTAATTCACATTGATTAATCCGCTGAATGAATCGACGCAGGCTTGCGGACATCAGCGAGAAAACGGCACGGCGGCATCGAATCCACCGTCGCCACAACAACGACAACACAACAAGTGCGAGAGACGTATGTGCGGATGGAGACCCGCGGCCCGATTGGTCGTAATGGCCAGTGCTGCCCTGTTGGTATCAGCCTGTGGTTCGGATGCTGGATCGGAATCCGAACGCGATGACACCGCAGCTGTTCCCGATGACACCCCGTTTTGCGAACGGTTCGACGAACCCTGCTACCCCGAACCGGCCTGGTTTGCCCGCGAATCGGAGAACTACGCACGCACGACCGAAGCGCCCGAGATGCAGGCGAGCGATCCCAATTTTCAGGTGGTCTGGAATACACAGAGCACGGCCAATCGTCTGGAATACTCGGCGCGTAGCGCCGAAGATCCGCATTGGAGCTCCGGAGAAAATGCCTGTGCATCCTGGGCGGGGCCGTGTACGGGCGACCCCTTTCGCTACCCCGGAACCGACCCGTTCTATGATGAAATTGGCGAGGTCACTCCGGTCAATTTTTATGACTCGGAAGGCGCCCGCCTCAGCGGCCGCGTCTGGGCACCCCGAGATGCGACCGCCGGTGAACAGCTCCCCGCTGTGGTGATCATCAACGGGTCGGTGCAGGCCCCCGAAACACTGTACTGGTGGGCGGCCCAACAACTGGTTCGAAATGGTTACCTCGTGATGACCTTCGACCCTCGCGGTCAGGGTCGCTCCGATTCGCAGACGCCGGATGGCCAGCGCGGCAGCAACATCAACAGCGTGGTGTTCCGTCGCAATCTGATCGACGCCATCGACTTCTTCTATTCCACGCCCGATGCCCCGTATCCGCACAACCTGCCCGGATCACCCGGCTATGAAGGTGATGCGGGTGAAGCCGTCACCACTCCATTCAACCCGATCCACGACCGTTTCGATCGCGATCGCTTGGGTGTGGCCGGTCACTCGCTGGGTGCGACGGGCGTGAGCGTCGTCCAGGGTGAACAGCCTTGGCCCGGGACCTCTCAGGCCGATAATCCGATCGATGCCGTGGTGGCCTGGGACAATTTAAGTCTTTCAACCTCACTGGACGGTGTCGATGTCGTGCCGCGTGTCCCCGCCATGGGGCAGGCTGGCGACTACTTTCTTGCACCAGCGCCACTGAGCGAACCGCCCGACCTGGACGAAAAACGCCAGGGATTCCTGCAATGGCAGGCGGCAGGTGTGCCCAGCATGCAGGTCAATATCCGGGGTGGGACACATTACGAGTGGTCGCTGCTGCCTGGTTTCCCGGCGACCGCCTGGCAGGGTGGCGACGATGAGCAAGGTTGGGGCAATCCCTTGGCTCAGCATTACACGCTGGCCTGGTTTGATCGGTGGCTGAAACAACCCGGAGAGCCCGGTTACGAAACGGCCGACGCCCGGCTGCTGGCCGATGATGACTGGCGTGAACGGCTGAGCGTTTACTACCGATCCTCCCGCGATTTTCCGCTGCGTGACGGCCAGCCGGCGCGTTGCGGTGACCTGCTACGCCAGTGCCCGGATGACCGCTGAACGCAGCAACGCGGGCTCAACACGCCAACGGCTGCTGCTGGAAGCCATGCGCCTATTTGCCGATGAAGGCCTCAACGCGGTGGCACTGCGTCGCGTTGTCCAAGCGGTCGGTGCGCAGAATAGCTCGGCACTGCATTACCACTTCGGCGGCCGCAGCGGTCTGGTCGCCGGCATCGTCGAGCAGTTGGGGGAATGGTTGCAACCTCGCTGGTCACAGCGCTTTGATGCACTGGCCCGCGAGACGGCACCTGAGGCAATGGCCGTGGTTGAGGCGCTCTACGACCCGGTGATGGAACTCTACGCCAGCAAGACCTATGGTCCCAGCGCCGTCCGGTTTCTCGCGCGGCTGGTCTGGGACCTCGGTCAAGACGGGCAGCAGTTATCGGCCGAGTTGCATGCCATGCCGCTACAGCGTGCCGAATCCTTGCTCCGGCGCCACCCATGGCCAGCGACTGATACTGAGATTTTGCAACTGCGGCTGCTGATGACCATGGCCAATGTGTATCACGGCCTGTCGGACCGGAGTTATCTACGCCGTTCGCCCTTTGGCGCGCTCGCCCTGGCCCATCCCGACCAGGCCGATGCGCTGCGCAGACATTTTTACCAGTACCTGGTTGCTGGCCTGCAGGGCGCCTGAACACGGCAGGTACGAGACGAATAGAACGATTGACTGCATGAACAGCCTCAAGGAGACCACATGACCCAAGCACTTCGCAGCCGATACGGCTTCATTCCACTGGCGATACTGGGCACCCTGCTTAGCGCCTGTGGCCAGAGCGACTTCACGGCCAGTCCCGTCGGCAGCAACCCAACTGTCGACGCGATCGACTGCCTGGGCGAAACCGCCGTGGATCATCGGCCCCAGTCGCTCCCCGTCGATGTAACACCTCGTCCTGGCCCCGCGGTGCTCTACATGGATCCACCCCGGGCACCTCAGCTGGAGAACACTGGCGAGTGGCAGGCACCGCCGATACTGATCTCGGGCGCGGCCGCCTATCGCTGTGGTGAGTACATCTACCAGGATTGGCTCTTTGATGATCATGGTGCCTTGGGCCTGCCCGACCCGAATGACCCCAAGGGTGGGACCAGCTATTTGTTCTCGCCCAAGGCCGGATCGCTGACCTATCCGACCGATCCGGCGTATGCGAACAACGCAGCGGATCTCGTCGAATTCCGCGTCAAGCCGGTTCCAGGTGCCACGCTGTTTCGATTAACGCTCAATACCTTGATCGACCCGACCCTGGTCGCCGCGACCATCGCCCTGGGCGAAAGCGACTCCAGCGTCGCCTGGCCCTACGCTGCCGGTGTCAGCAGCCCGGCCGAGTACTTCGTCACCGTGGCCAATGGGCAGGCCTACCTACACCAGGCCGAAGGGACGCCGATCCTCCCCGCACCCACGCTGCGCATTGATATGGAGCGCCGCCAGCTTGAAGTCAGGGTGGACGAAGCCAGCTGGCAGCCGGGTGACGCGGAGGTCCGCATGGCCGTTGGGGTCGGGCTCTGGGATGCCGAGAACGAGCAGTATCTCCAACCGGCGGCGGTCGCCGATGCGTCGACACCGGGCGGCGCCAGCCCGCTGGGCGCTGCCCTGTTCAATATGGGTTTTCGATTTGATGAGCCGATGCCGGCCTTTGCACCGGGCGAGGGTCGTACCATTGCCGATGCGGCTGCGACCGCAAGAATCCAGGCTCGTTTCTGGCGCGAGAAGCTCCAGGCCGACACGCTGGCCACCGGTGATGTCAGCCCGCTGCACACGCGGGTCGATTTCGCCAAACTGCGTCGGGGAGACCGGGACGAAACCCAGGTGCCGACCACCGGTCCCATGAACCGCATCTTCGCAAGCCGGTACACATTCGGCCAGGGCGCAGATTACGAACGCGCCTGCGGCGGTGTGAGCGCAGCCAGGCCCTGCGATGGCGTGATGGTTGGGCAGTTACAGCCCTACACCCTGTATGTTCCGGAGCGACCCGAACCCGATGCCGGTTTCGGGCTGACGCTGATGCTCCACGCCCTCTCCGCGAACTACAATCAATACCTCGATACCCGGCATGCCAGCCAGTTTGGCGAGCGCGGCCTCGGCCACTTGGTGGTCACGCCGGCCGGCCGTGGACCCGACGGGTTTTATTTCGACGTGGCCGAGGCAGACACCTTCGAGGTCTGGGCCGACGTGGCCAGGCATTACCGCCTCAACCCCGACCAGGTGGCCATGGGTGGGATCTCCATGGGCGGGATCGGCACCTATCGACTGGCGCCTCGTTATCCGGATCTCTTCGGCTATTTGTACCCGGTGGTTGCCGGAGCTGGCGATGCCGAACCGCGTCTCGCGTCCTTGCGCAATGTGCCGACGACCATGTGGGCCGCGTTGCTGGATGAATTGCAGCCGGTCACCACCACCGAGGCCGCGGTCACGGCATTGGATGAGCTGGGCTACCGCTACGATGCCTACCTGTTCCAGACCTGGGACCATCTCACGCCATCCACCTACGACTACTACCAGCCAATGGCTGATGCGGTCGGCGATGCGCAGGTGCTGCGCGACCCCCACCACATCACCTATGTCCTGGCGCCCGGCGAGGACGAGCCCCGGGTCGATGTCATCGCAGATCGCGCCTACTGGCTATCGGAACTGACGTTACGCGACCCCCAGTTGGAGACCGGCACCATCGATGTCGTATCGGAAGGTTTTGGCCTCGCCGATGCCGTCCCGGAATCGCTGGCCCCTGAGGCGGGCGTGCTGACCGGTGGCCACCATGACCCGGCACCGTATCTACGCCGCCAACTGGTATGGGCCGATCCGGAGAGCATCCCTGCGGCAGACCGGATTGTGTTGTCCGCGACCAACATTGCAACGGTCACGATTCACCCGGAACGGGCCCGAATCAGTTGCGATGCGGAGCTGAGCATCGACAGCGACGGGCCAATCGATGTCACGCTGGCCGGCTGCGACGACTAGACCCAGCCATCCTTGCATCCAGCCCCGTCGGCCAGGCGCGATCAAACCGCCTGGCCGGCGGCCCACCCGGACGCCCAGGCCCACTGGAAATTGTAGCCACCCAGCCAGCCGGTCACATCGACAACCTCTCCGATGAAATGCACACCCGGCACGCTCCGCGCCTCCAGGGTTTTGGACGACAAGGCCGTGGTATCCACCCCACCCAGCGTGACCTCTGCCGTGCGATACCCTTCGGTTCCGGAGGGTTGAAAGCGCATGCTGCCAAGCAGCTGCTCCACCTGCCCCATCTGTTGTCGGCTGAGATCTGCGATGGTTCCATCCATAGGCACCGCGGCATCAGCGAGCACCTGCTCCAATCGCTCCGCCAAGCGTAGCGGCAGCCGGTCGGCGATGAGCGTCTTCAACTTTCGCCGCGGCGTCTGCGCTCGGGCCTGCTCCAGCCATTCGAGGATTGCGGCGCCGGGCATCCAGTTGATCACCAGCTCCGCGCCGTCCTGCCAGAAGGAGGACACCTGCAATAAGGCCGGCCCACTGAGGCCGCGATGCGTGACCAGCATGTGATTGCGGAATGCAGGCCCGATGTTCTGATCACCGGCCTGGATCACAGCCTCAACCTCGGCAGAGGTTCCCGCGAGCGGTGACCATTGCGCCAGCACGGGTGGATGCAGCGTAAACGGCACCAGCCCGGCCCGGCGTGGTTGCAACGGCAGGCCCCATTGCGCAGCCAATCGATATCCAAAGTCGCTGGCGCCCATCTTGGGGATCGACAACCCGCCTGTGGCCACGACAAGCCGATTTGCGGTGACCAGGCCCTGCCCGGTGGCCACGCGAATCGGGTCGGCGTGCTCCACCTGCACAACGGAACAGCCCGTCCGAATCGTAACGCCAGCCGCTGCGGCATCTGCTAGCAGCATGGCCACAATATCCTTCGACGAGTGATTGCAGAACAGTTGTCCCGGCGTCTTTTCATGCCAGGCAATGTCATGACGGTTCACGCGTTCGAGAAAATGCCACGGCGTGAATCGGGCGAGCGCCGACTTGCAGAAATGCGGATTCGCCGAAAGATACTGTGCGGGGGTGGCCTCCAGGTGCGTGAAATTGCACCGCCCGCCGCCGGACATAAGAATCTTTTTGCCGACCCGGTTGGCATGCTCGATGACCAGCACGCGTCGTCCACGTTCCCCGGCGGTGATCGCGCAGAACAAGCCGGCCGCCCCACCGCCAATCACGATGACGTCAAAGTGTTCGGCGGTTGGGGACATGCTCGGTCTGGCCCTGTGGAGGCGAAGCCCCGATAGCCGGGACGGAGGTCGCTAGTATCTCACCCCAGGCGGCGCGCCGCAGTCGCCGAGGCGCTTGGTGCTGCCACCTGCCGGCACCGCTGTACAATCGGCGCCCCGTATCGACTCGGTCGCACGCCCATCGTGATTACCCGACAGGACATTATTGACGCTGCACTTCGCTTGATCGGGCCACATCGCAGTGTTTCGACTCTTAGCCTGCGCGAGGTCACGCGTGAGGCCGGCATCGCCCCGAACAGTTTTTATCGGCATTTTCGCGATGTCGACGAGCTTGCCGTCGCACTGATCGACATGGCGGGTCAGAGCCTGCGCCAGATCATCCGTGATGCCCGCCTGCAGGTTTCCTCCACCCAGGAAGTCACCCGCCCGTCGGTCATGGTCTTCATGGCGCAGTTGGCCTCGGACGCGAAGTTGTTGCATGTCCTGCTCTGCGAGGGAACCGTCGGCTCCGATGCATTCAAGCAGGCCGTCGAACGCGAGTTGCAGTACTTCGAAGACGAGCTGTGCACCGACCTGGTCCGGCTGGCCGACCAACGCGGACAGCGCGTCCATGCCCCCGAATTGGCTGCCAAGGCCATCACCCGTCTGGTATTTGCACTGGGCGGCACCGCGATCGATGCCTCACCCCAGGAACGTGAAGCCATTGCCGACCAAATGGTCACGATGGTTCGCATGATCATTTTTGGCGCTCAAGCCATGGCCGTGGCCAACCCCGAACAACTTCGCCAGACCGGGGCTGCCGGGCGTTAGGGTTTACATTCCGGCTTCTTCGCTGAACAGCATCACACGATTACGCCCGTTTCGCTTGGCGGCGTAGAGCGCCGTATCTGCAGCCAGAATCGCCGAACTCAGACTCGTCCCTTCACCTGGTCTGACCACCGCGACGCCACCGCTTAGTGTCACCCACTCGGAGACATGGGCAGGATGCGCGATGCGTAAGGCCTCCACGGCCTGGCGAAACCGCTCTGCCAGGCGCTGCGCGGCCGTCTCATCCACGTCGTACCAGACCACCGCAAACTCTTCGCCACCCAGTCGGGCGGCGCAGTCCAAGGGGCGTCGCACATGACGCAGCAGCGCGCCCGCCACACGGGCCAGGCAGGCGTCGCCCGCAGGATGACCCAGCTCGTCGTTGTAATGCTTGAACCAGTCGATATCAAACACCGCGACCGCAACGGGTATTTGCTCACGACTGGCGTTTCGCCAGCTGCGTTCGGCGTGAACATCCAGTCCATGACGGTTGAGCAGGCCGGTCAGACGATCGTGCAGCGCCTGATGGCGACGGATTCCGCGATCCAGAAAATTGGTCCGAACGATGTACTCCTGCAGGTAACCCGCCGTACTGGCCAACGTGGCGACCGCGAGGTAGTTGTAGACCGCATGGGCAAGCTCAGGTACCGGAGTGCCAATCCGAAGATGCATGATCGTCAGTGCCGCAAGACCGGAGAGCGCCAAGGCCTGCGCCTGGTAGTACCGCAAGCCCAGCAATAGAAAATTGAAGATGAGTACGAACGTGATGGTCTGATAACCGTAATGCAGCCCCTGGGCGCGGTATAAGGCTTCGAGGTAAAACGCGCAGCCCAGCGAGCCGGCGACCACCATTGCGCTCACCCAGTGGAGCCATCGTGCCTGCGGCGCTGCGCGTAAGTAGACCAGGCTCAGCACGACCCCGGTGGGCACCGCGAACAGAAAAATCACGATGAAAGCGGCTTGTGCGGCCTGCGGCGGACGGACAATCAGCAGCTCGACTCCAACCGCGATCAGGCTGAGCACGACGGCAGCCACCTGCGCGCTGAGTACGTGACGCCGCATGAAACGGAGGTAATACGCACGAAAGGCGGCTTCCAGACGCGGATGGAACACGAGCCGATAATGGCCACGGGCCCGCTGTTGCTCCAGCTCCTCTATCTTCAGCTTGTCGCCGTTCACGTCTGGTCTTGATCGAACACCGGTACGCTGCCCAGAACGGGATGTCTGTCCGGCGGTCTGTTGTCTACGCGCAGTGAAGGCTACTGTATCGGTTGCTTGGTCGACTGGCCATGGCCCACATCCACCGGCCAGTCGAGGCAGCGCTACAAGTGTTCGGGATTGCGGAGCTTCCGCTGTTCAACCGGGGGCGGTGTCCATTGGTAGTGCCAGGTTTCGGTCACGCGATGCCCATCGACTGTCAGGTAGAGCCGCAGGTTAATCGGCGCGTCTGCCCCTTTCTCTGGCGGAACCACATCAAAACGGGCCCGATAGCCACCCAACGAGACCTGCGGGCGGGCTGAAGCGATCTCCACCCTGCCGTCCGACGCCTGAATCACCGGCTCGACCCGCGCATCGGGACCCAACATGTCAAAGACATCACCGGAGAAGTCCACCACAAAACGTTTGCTGTAGTAGTCCCGCCGCTGGCCCACAACCCCGCCCAGCCCCGTAAAGGTCTGCTCGACCCGACCCAGACTGCGGGGCAGGATGCGCTGCGTGCCCCAGTGCAATTCATAGCTGAACAGCCATTCCTGGCCGGCTTTGATGGGGCGATCGGGGTTCCAGAACGCCACGATATTGTCGAAGGTTTCATCGACAGTGGGAATCTCGACAAGCTGCACACTGCCCGCGCCCCAATCGCCCAGCGGACGAACCCAGACGCCAGGGCGACGGTGATAAAACACGCCGTCATCCTGGTAGTTGGCAAACGCCTGGTCACGCTGGAGCAAACCAAAACCGCGTGGGTCGGTGTCGCCGTAGGCGTTGAAGCGTAGCTCGGGAGGATTCACCAAGGGACGCCAGATCCATTCACCATGACCGGAGTGCATCAGCAGTCCATCCGAATCATGAATCTCGGGCCGCCAATCCCAGTCGGCGCGACGATCATTCTCGCCCACCATGTACATGCTGGTCAGTGGCGCGATACCAAGTCTTTGGATGGACGTGCGTGGATAAAGCGCCACGTCCACTGACATCTTTAACGTGGGACCCGGCGTGATATCGAACCGATACGCCCCGGTGATGCTGGGAGAATCGAGCAGCGCGTAGAGGGTGACGGTGTCAGATCCGGAGGTCGGCTTCTGCAGCCAAAAGTCGGTGAAGACCGGGAATTCCTCACCACCAGGTTCTGCGGTATCAACCGCCAATCCCCGTGCCGACAGACCGTATTGCAGCTCGCTGCCGACAGCGCGGAAGTAGCTGGCCCCCAGAAAGGCGAACACGTCCCGTGCCCAGTCAGTGTGGAAGTGGTATCGAAAGCCGGCGAAGCCGAGGTCCTCCGGTAGATCACCCGGGTCGATGCCGGAGTCCCCATACTCGAACAAGCTCGGCTCGTAGACCATGGGCCGCGCCTGGCCATTCTCCAGCAGGTGGATCTGCACGGGCGTCCTGAAGTAAAGCCCCAGATGAAACAGCTCCGCGCGGAACCGGTTTGACGGGTCCTGGCTGGTCCACAACGCCTGCTGTCGATCAAACCGGAGGGCCTGATAATCATCCCAACTCAGCCGTTGGAGCACGGCGGGTATCTCACCCTCCCGGCTTTCATACGGCTGCTCCGCCAGGCTGCGGGCCTGGCCCTTGAGCCAGGCGTAATCAAAAGGCTGTGAGCTGCCGGAAGCATCGGCCGCGGTTGCATGACCTGCCCCCAACATGACCGTCCAGACCAAGAAGCCTGATCGCAGCAGTGTGGTGGTACGACCGTGTAAAAACCAAGGCACAACAAGTTTCATCAGCGCGTCCTGAGTGGGGACCAGGCCCATGCCAGGCCCAGTGCTCGACACAATGCCCCCCCTACGGAACGCCCCCTTGCTTCCATAGAGAGTCCTCAAGCGCGCGGAAAAGTTCCGCCCCCCCTGCATGGGGTCTATCCGGGCAATCCGGGCTGGACAATGCTGGGGATTCCATCAATTACTGCCGGAGTCCTTCCCATGAAACCACTACTTGCCACCAGCGCCGTCGTTTTGCTGTCAGCCAGTCTCGTTGCCTGTAGCGATGACGATAGCAACGCAGATTCGGAGACCGGCCCCGTTGGTTCGGCGGACCTCAGCGATGCCGACACGGTCCGTGCTCAGGCGGGTCAACTGGCGCAAATGATTAGCAGCCTCGATCAGGTCAGCAGTGCGCTGGGTGCGGAGAGCAGACGCAAGACCTTTGAGAATGGGGAATGCGATTCGGGCTCCGTGTCCCCATACACCGCCTCGGGTCAGTCCGTCGGTTCACCGTTTACTGATCAGACCTTTGACCTCAGCGGCGAAACCGCTGATGCCTGCAGACTGACCGGCAACCTGGACAACGGCGACTCGGCGAATGACTACCTCGAAATCGATGGCCGAACGGCATCCGGTGACGTCTCAGAAGGGACAGCAACCATACTGCACGCTGCCGTCGGCGTGAGCGCAGACCAGCCATATCGCCTCCGTTACCACCTCGACACGGATCAGCAGGGCTCGAATACCGTTGTCGACATCGACTACGGCATCCGTGTTCGCGTGGATGGTTCGGACGATAGCGAAACAGGCGAGGAAGACCAGCGGCTGATCTTCAGCCTGGGTGGAGACTACAGCGTGAGCGGCAGCGCTAACGGTCAGAACTTCTCCAGCGACGGGCGTTTCTCGTCGTATCTAGGGACGGATGATGCGCCGTTCCGCCTGTTCACCGACAGCAGCGGTCACTATATCGATGGCCCGACGGGATTCTCCATCTCACCCGCCGTGCCACAGGCCGGCTGCGCCAATGCCACCGCTGAAATTGCGACAACGGATGCGCTGGTGGATGCGGGTAGTGGGATCAGCCCATTTGCCGCAGGAACCATCGAAATCACCAGCGGTGGCTCCACTGCCAGCATCCAGTTCAACAGCGATGATACGGTCACGCTGACGCCCGATGGCGGCGCGGCCGAAACCGTGGACTACGCAGAACTCCTGGCGGCTGCCGGCGCCTGTTCGGGTATTGCACTCACCGGGCTGGCGTTCCTGGGCGGCCTGTAGGGCGACTGCCCTCCACGCCTGGGCCCCGCGCCCAGGCGTGGACGCCTTGGGCTACAGCGGCGGCAAACGGCCGATGGACGTCACCACTCTCGCCAATTGGAAAAGATGCGGTGTCATCGCCGGCTTTCCGGTGGTCAGCAGGCTAACCGCCAGCTGCCGCTTGGGATCCGCCCAGCACAGGATGTTGATAAAACCCAGATGGCCGAAACTGGTTTCCGAGTTGCGCCCGTAAAGGCCCACGGGTGCATCCCCCAGCAGCATCCCTTCCGAGAATCGCACCGGCACCATTAAGGTCTTGTCGATCTGCCGCTCGGCCGCCGGCATCTGCAGACGACGTGCTGTGGAGGATTTCATCACCTGCCGCCCCTGCCACTGCCCGTCTTGCAACAGCATGGCGTAAAACCGGCATACCTCATCGGCAGTCGCGCAGATGTTCCCGGCGGGGATCACCGCGTCGGTGAAGCGTGGATCGGTGGATATGTCTGGCACCGTCTCGAACCGAGCACCCAGTGCGCGTTTGGCAATCATCCCAACGAGCATGGGCGGAACCGGCCCGGTGAACGCATCCTGAGCCAGCATGTGACGCTGATCCGCCGGCATGCCGTAGTTGAAATACTGGAGGCCGAGCGGGGTTCGCAGATTGCGGTCCATGAGGGGGCGCAGTTCTTCACCAGACACCCGCCGAGCAATTTCACCGAGGATGAACCCTCCGGTGATGGCGTGATAGGCCACC
Organism: Abyssibacter profundi; assembly: GCF_003151135.1. Classification (NCBI taxonomy): domain Bacteria; kingdom Pseudomonadati; phylum Pseudomonadota; class Gammaproteobacteria; order Chromatiales; family Oceanococcaceae; genus Abyssibacter; species Abyssibacter profundi. The sequence goes on along the minus strand of NZ_QEQK01000002.1, from coordinate 258,843 downwards.
TGTTTGCCCCCCCGATGCAGCGGCTTGGCCCGACAGAGCATATCGACGGCCGCATCCCAGTCGAACAGAATGCTGGGGTCCGGTTGGCGCATGGGAATGCGAGGAATGCCGGCCCGATGCGCCAGCAGCTCCGACACGGTGACACGATGCTTGCCGCGGGCGCCAAATTCCGGGACATACTCCGCCACAGGGGCATCCAGCGACAGCAGGCCCTGCTCCGCCAGCTGATGCACCAGCACCGCGGTGATCGCCTTGGAGGCCGAGAACAGACAGACCGGGGTATCCGGACTGCCGACAACCGCCCGACCATCAGCGGGATCACCCGGGGCATTGCCACGCGTGTGGCCAATCGACCGCTTCATGACGCACTGGCCCTGACGCCAGATCCCTAGCGATATGAACGGCTGTGTGCCCGTCCGGTAGAGATGCTCGACGCTGGTCCAGATCCGCCGCAGGCCTTTGTCGGAAAGACCCAGAGAGGCGGGGTCCGTTTCCGCACTCTGATCCACGCGGGTGACTGTAGCGAGGTCCTTGGGGACTCGAATCAGGTTACGTCGGCGTCGGAGCATGCAGGTCGATCACGATCAGGTCAGGCACTGATCATACACAGCACCGCGACGGTGCAAGCGCCTGAGCCCCAGAACCAACAACGCCCCGAAGAACGGGGCGCTATCGAAACGAGATGGTGGGTCGTGCTGGGCTCGAACCAGCGACCAGCGGATTAAAAGTCCGATGCTCTACCAACTGAGCTAACGACCCAAAACTGCAATACATCATCGATGTGGCTACGGGCCGACTGACGCAGTCTGCGCCACAGCATGCCCGAGCGGGCGCGCATTCTAACCGCTCGCGCCCGACTGGTACAGGGTCGGATCCAATACACCCGCCTGCGCAAAGCCATCACGGCGGATTCGGCAGGAATCGCAGACCCCACAAGCCGCGCCACCAGCGTCCGCCTGGTAACAGGACACCGTCATGGCGTAGTCCACACCCAACGCGACTCCGCGTCGAATAATGTCGGCTTTGGTCAACTGAATCAGCGGCGCGTGGACCGCCAAGCCCTGCCCCGTCTCGACACCCTGGCGGGTCGCCCAACGCGACAGGTTGGCGAATGCATCGATGAAGGCTGGGCGGCAGTCCGGATACCCGGAGTAATCGACCGCGTTGACCCCGATAAACACAGCGTTGGCACCGATGACTTCCGCATGCGCCATGGCGATCGACAACATGACCGTGTTGCGCGCCGGTACGTAGGTGACCGGGATGCCGTCTGTCTGGCGGGTCGGTACATCAATGTTCGGGTCGGTCAATGCAGACCCCCCGAGCGCGTCCAGCCCGACGGCGACTTCGCGATGATCCACTGCCCCGAGATGCGAACACACCCGCTTGGCGGCCTGTAGCTCAGACAGGTGGCGCTGTCCGTAATGAACCGACAGGCCGTGACATTCGAAGCCCTCATGGCGAGCAATCGCGAGTGTCGTCGCTGAATCCAGACCGCCGGATACCAGGACCACCGCCCGAGCGCTCATCGCCCCGGCTCCTGACCCCAGATGATCTTATGCATTTGTAACTGCAGGCGGCCCGGCACCCCGGAGCTGGCGACCCACTCCGCGAGTTCCGGCAAGGACATGGTTTCCCAGACCGGAGACCAGAGGATTTCCACGCCGGCCGGCAACGCGGCATCGCGGAGCCACTGGCGGCACCAGTCCAGATCCGCGGATTCACCCACCACGAATTTGACTTGGTCGCCTGACTTCAACGCCTGAGGGTTGGTTGCCAGATTGCGGCTGCATTCACCGGAGCTCGGTGTCTTGACGTCCATCACGACAATGACTCGCCGATCCAGCCCTTCGATGGGCAACGCCCCGCTGGTTTCCAGTGACACCGTGTAACCGGCATCGCAAAGCGTTGAAAGCAATGCGGGAGCCGCTTTCTGGGCCAGAGGCTCGCCTCCCGTCACGCAGACATGACGCACCGAAAAGTCTTGAACAGTGTCCAGAATCTCGGAGCCGGTCATCCACTGCCCGCCCTGGAAGGCATAGGCGGTATCACAGTAACCGCAGCGCAGCGGGCAACCCGTAAGACGGACAAAGGTGGTCGGCAAGCCGGCCAGGGTGCTCTCACCCTGAACCGATCGGAAGATTTCAGTGATTCGTAGCCGCAGTTCCTGCGACCGATGTGGGGTCGCGGGGGCTGCCACGACTATCGACCTTCTCGATCCATGCGATCCAGCCGCTGACGTGCCAGGCTCGCTGCCGATGCATTGGGATGCTGTTCGAGCACCTGCTGAAGGGTGGCCCGCGCCTCTCCAAAGTTGCCCTGCTCATAGTCGATATAAGCCGACTTCAGCAATGCGTCAGGCACCTTGGGGCTGTCAGGATACCGCTGGATCATGCTGACAAAGGCTTCGTTAGCCGGGCCGTATTCCTGCTTGACGTAATACGCTTCACCCAGCCAGTACTGGGCATTATCGGCGTACACGCTGTTGGGATACTTGCTGCGGAACGATTGGAACGAACGAATCGCCGCATCAAACTTGCCGGCTTTCAGCAAATCAAAGGCCGTGACATAGGCCTTTTCGATCTCGGGGTCGCTCGCCACCTCGGCGGCGCTGACCTGCGCCGTCCCATCCGGACTGGCCGATCCGGCCAGCGCTCCAACGCCGGATTGCTCCAGACGCTGGAGGCGCTTATCGATGTCCAGGTAGAGCTGACGCTCCCGGCGCTTGGACGCTTCCAGCTCGTAGCTGAGTCGTTCAACCTCACCACGGAGCTCACGCATCTTGGCCTCTACACCATCGACGGCTTCGGCCACCTGCACCAGATTCAGATTCTCGAGTCGCCGGTCCACCCGCTCCGCGCGCTGTTCCAGCGCATTCAGCCGCAGTTGTTCGGGACTCGGTTCATTGGAACCGAAAGAGGCGCAGCCCGATGCCAGGCTGCCGATCGCGAGCAGCGCCAGGCTGCCGGGAATGCGTGATTTCATGGACTACCGATACTGGATGACAACGCGTCGATTCTTGGCCCAGGCATCTTCATTGCTGCCGAGCGCGACGGGGTTCTCTTCGCCATAGCTGATGACGCTGATCTGATTCTTGGCGACGCCGCGGAGCATCATCGCCCGTTCAACGGACTTGGCCCGGCGTTCGCCCAGCGCGATGTTGTACTCGCGTGTGCCACGTTCGTCCGTATGTCCTTCCAGGCGAATCCTCGTGCCCGGATTGGCGACCAGATAGTCCGCATGCGCGCGGATGATGTCACGGGCCTTGGACCCCAGCTCTGCGCTGTCGAACTCGAAGTAGATCGTGCGCTCTTCCAGCAGGGCCTGCCCCGCGCGGCGTTCGGCCTCTGCCGCGGCAGCTTCGGCCGCACGCTGACGCTCGAGCCGCCGGGCTTCTGCCTCACCGTATTCCGAACCACTCCCTGTGGTAAACGAGCTTTCGGGCTGGGTTTCCGTCGTGGCCGGCTGATCCAATGCCGTCTCATCGCCGCTCGCGCAACCCGTCAGCACAGCAGCCGTTACCACCAACAAGCCAATTCGTTTGAGCATTGTCATTCCTTTAATAATGAGAAATCGGTGCATGATTCCCCGCGACCATTCCGTGGGCTGAAGCCCATGCAAGCTGTCAGTTCAGGTACGGAGACCACGCCGGCTCCCGTACAGTTCCCTGTTGGCTGAGGCTTTGTCGGACACGACCATCCGTCGTTGCTGTCGCCAATTGCCCCCCGCTCCGCGCGTACATGATAACGCCACCATTGGGCGCAAAGCTGGGGCTTTCGTCCAGCGGACCCTTGCTGAGAATGCGCATCTGGCGGCTATCCAGCTCCAATACGCCGATACGATACCCCTGCTGATCCAGGTTGACCAAAACAAGGCTCTCGCCATCCGGCGCATACTGGGCCCGGGCATTGCTGCGGCCGTCATAGGTCAGACGACGCACATCGCCCGACGCCAGGTCCAGCTCGTAGATCTGCGGCTGACCACCCCGGTCCGAGGTGAAGGCAATCTTCTTGCCGTCGGGTGACCAGGTCGGTTCGGTATCGATTGCCGAGGAATTCGTGACCTGTCGTTCGGCCCCGGTTTCCACATCGATAATGTAGATCTCAGGGTTGCCCGAAAAGGACAGCGCCGCAGCAATCTTTTTGCCATCCGGCGACCAGGCTGGCGCGCCGTTAATCCCAGGCTTGCGCACGAGCTCACGGGCCACGCCGCTGCGTAGCTCATGCACAAAAATGGCCGACTCGCCATCGTCAAACGCCACATAGGCCATCTTGCGTCGGTCGGGGGCCCAGGCTGGTGACATCAGCGGTTCGGCCGAACGCACGATCGCGCGGGGGTCATGACCGTCCGCATCGGCCACGATGAGCTCGTATCGCCGCTGACCGATCTCGCCATTGGCCGTGATATAGGCAATGCGCGTATTGAACACGCCGCGCTGGCCGGTGAGCGCCTGAAAGACGAAATCGGCGACGCGATGCGCACCGGATCGCAAACCGTTCTGCGTGGCCGGCACGTCGTAGCCGATCACTTGCTTGCCGCGATAAACATCCATGAGATGGAACCGGATGTTGTAACCGCCGCCGTTTACGCGCGTGACTTCGCCAATGACCAGGTTGTCGACGTCCGCCGTCCGCCAGTTCTGGAATTGCACGTCCTCGGGCCGGCTAGGTCTGGCGAGCATCCGGTCCTCTGAGAGCGCTTCGAACAAGCCACTGCGTTCCAGGTCGGCCTTGATCACCTCGGTGACATCCACGGGCAGCCGGCCATCCGATTTAAACGGCACCACGGCAATCGGCAAGGCGCCCGTCACCCCTTCGTCGATGACGATATTGAGTTCGGCATGTGCCAGCGCCGTGTTGAACAACAAACTGGCGGCGAGTAACAAGCGCTTCATCAGCGATCCTGTGGTTTGAATGTGAAAATCAGGGTTTCTTCGAACACCCTGCTATCGCCCGTTGGGAGTGGATCGGACTTGTTGACGGCCCTTATGACGGAATCATCGAGCGCTTGGTTCCCGCAACTATCGACAATCTGCACATCGATGACACTACCATCCGGCAGCTGCCGCACCTTGACCCGGCATTCGAAGCCGTCGCCCATGCCCGGGGGCTTGATCCAGTTCTGGGCGATTTTCTGCTTGATCCGAAAGACGTAGTCATCACGAACCGATGCAAGGGCCGCCTGCTCACGCGCGTTCTCCTCGGCGGCCATGGCTTCGGCCAGCGCCGCACGACGACGTGCCTGCTCGGCGGCCTCGCGTTCGCGACGTTCTTGTTCCTTACGCTGCCTCTCTTCTTCGGCCTTACGCGCCTCTTCGGCTTTGCGACGCGCTTCCTCTTCCTCGCGCTTGCGTGCTTCTTCGGCCTGACGACGTGCCTCTTCTTCCTTGCGTTTGCGCGCCTCCTCCAGACGCCGCTGCTCGGCCTCTCGGGCCTTACGCTCGGCTTCCGCCTTCGCCTTGGCTTCCGCCTCGGCGCGTGCTTTGGCCTCCGCCTCACGCTTGGCCTGCTCTTGCCGGGCCTGTTCTGCGGCCTCGCGGGCTTGCTCGCGAGCGCGCTCCTCGGCCTGTTGTCGTGCTTTCGCCTCGGCCTCGGCCTGCTCAGCTGCACGCTGCGCCGCCAGCTGTTCCGCCGCGCGGCGCTGCGCTTGGGCTTCACGTTCACGCTGCTGCCTGACCGCCTCGGCACGCCTCGCGGCGGCGGCCTCTGTCTGCTCGCGCTGAATGCGACCCAAACGTCCTTCCACATCCGTGATGATCAGGGCTTCGACGGTGGGCACGGGTTCCGGTTCGCTCTGGAACAGCGGAAGCCCAAAGAACAGCAAAGCGGCCAGCGCAGCGTGCCCCAACAGGGCCGCAACGAGCGCGATCGCCACATCAACACGCGTGCCCCACATGTCAGCGCGGCCCGATGCCTGGTGTCATTCGCAGCAAAAGTCGACGCATCAGGAACCCGAGGGCTGCAGGACTTCCGGATCCGCTGCAAAGCCGATGCGGGCGATGCCGGCGGCCTGCAAGGTGGTCATCGCCCGCATGATCGACTGGTAATCAACCCGGCCATCGCCTTCCAGCACCACCGACAGATCCGGGCGACTACGTTTCGCGGTCTCGACGATGCGGATCACTTCTTCACGACCAATCGGCGATTCGGGGTCGGGCCCGATGGACAAATACATGTCGCCTGCCGCATCGACCGATAGGATCACCGGCTCGTTATTGGAATCGACCGCCATGGGCTCGGCATTGGCATCGGGCAGATCGACATCCACCCCCTGGGTCAGCAGCGGCGCGGTGATCATGAAGATCACCAGCAATACCAGCATGACGTCGATATAGGGCACGACGTTCATTTCGGCAGCGAGCTTGCGGCGTGCCATGACTAGGCCTCGGGCCGGCGCGACACGTTCTGCAGGCCGCGTTCGAGAATGCCGACCAGCTCTTCGGAGAAGGCCTGGAACTGGTTCTCCAATCGATCCACCTGGCTGGTGAAGATATTGAACGCGATCACCGCCGGGATGGCCGCAAACAGGCCGATGGCCGTGGCAATCAGCGCCTCGGCAATGCCCGGTGCCACCATCGCCAGGGTCGCCTGTTTGACGTTACCAATGGCAATAAACGCATGCATGATGCCCCAGACGGTGCCGAATAAGCCGACGTAGGGGCTGGTCGAACCAATGGTCGCCAAGACCGGTAGCCCGCCTTCCATGCGGTCAACCTCACGCATCTGCGCCACGCGCATGGCACGCTGCACCGCACTGGCCGCGCCTTCGTCACCTGCACGCTCACCCTCTTTTTGCAGGGCCGCACGCTGTCGGCGGTACTCCTCGTACCCCGCCAGGAACAAGGCCTCCATGCCGTGATCGGCGTGGTCGCTGACCCGCACGCGGTCATAAATCTCCGATAGCTGCCCGCCCGACCAGAACTGGTCCTCAAAACGGTTGGCCAGCCGACGCGTACGCCCCAGCATGCGGCGTTTGGACACAATAATGAGCCACGACAGCAGCGATGCCAGCATCAGGCCAGCCATCACCAGCTGAACCAGCAGGCTGGCATCGAAGATCAAATGGGTGAGCGACAGCTCGTTGTTCATGCGGTGCTCCCAAAAAACGAAGCCGGCAACGCGCGCGGCTTAAAAGTCGATTCGGTCAGACAGGCCGCGCGGACTTCGGCCTCGATCAAACACGCACCATCGGGGGCATCCCGATGCACGGTTTGTGCAAATCGCAAGCTCGCACGCCGCTGTTGGATGACGCGCACCGAGATGGCGAGCTGATCATCCAGACGAGCCGGCCCACGAAATCGCGTGGTCATCTCACTGACCGCAAAACAGAGATCCAGTTCGTGACGCAGGGATTCCTGGGACCATCCCAGCGAGCGCACCCACTCCGTACGGGCCCGCTCAAGAAAGCGCAGGTAATTGGCGTGATAAACCACACCGCTGGCGTCGGTGTCCTCGTAGTAAACACGTGTCGTCCACCAGAAGGTCTCGTCGCTCATCAGCGCTGGCGTTCCCTGCCAATCGAATACATAAAGCGCTGATTATACGCGTATTATTCACCCCTGCTTCGCCACGGATTCAGACATGTCCCATCACCCGGTTTCCTTTGCAATACACGGCGGCGCCGGCGATATGCCGCAGCGTGACCATGGCTATGCCGAGCATCTGGCTGCACTCCAGGCCATAGGCCGGCAGGTGCAGAGCGCGTTGCAGGACGGGCTGGCCGCCCTGGACGCCGTCGAACTGGCGGTTTGTCTGCTGGAAGACTGCGAGCATTTCAACGCCGGGCGCGGTGCGGTGCTCAACACGCAGGGAGAGGCCGAACTCGATGCATCCATCATGGACGGTCAAGGGCGCTGTGGCGCTGTGGCAGCGACGCGACGGCCACGCAATCCTGTGAAGCTCGCCCGCGCCCTGCTCAACGACGGACAACACGTCATGCTGGCCGGCGCACACGCAGACGCGGCCTGTACCCGACTCGACGTGGCCACGGAAGATCCCAGCTATTTCGTCATCGCCAATCGCTTGCGCCAGCTGGAGCGCGCACGAGAACGCGCCACCGTCGTGCTGGACCACGATGAGCCCTTAGGCACCGTCGGCGCAGTGGCCCGCGACCGCCAAGGTCGACTGGCCGCTGCCACCTCGACCGGAGGCATGACAAACAAGGCGGCCGGTCGGGTCGGCGACACGGGCGTCATCGGTGCCGGCACCTGGGCAGCCGACCCGACCTGCGCCATCTCCACGACCGGACACGGCGAGTCCTTCATCCGCGTCAATGCCGCTGCCCAGATTCATTGGCGCATGTTGTTGGGTCACGAGCCCCTGCACGCCGCTGCTGAGTTGGTCATTCAGCAAGTCGTGGACTGTGGCGGCATGGGCGGCCTGATCGGCGTGGATCGCGATGGACTGGTCTGCCTGCCGATGAGCACCCTGGGGATGTTCCGCGCTTGGTCCGAGCTAGATGCTCCGGTGCAAGCCAGCGTATTCCGTTAGGGAAGCGCTGATTCATTCGCGCCGCTAGGTTGCTGCCTGCAGACAGGCTAGGCAAGGCGCGAGGAGCGAAGTTTGGTCATTCCAAATGAGCGACGAGCTCAGCGCTTCCTTAGTCCGGAAACAAACCCGGCGCCGGCTCGGCCGTGCCGGCCGGCGCTTGGAGGCCCAGATGCAACCAAGCCATACGAGTGGCCTGGCGACCACGCGGTGTACGTTGCATGAAGCCCTGCTGAATCAGATACGGCTCGATGACATCCTCGATCGTATCGCGGGATTCACCGATGGCCGCCGCCAGGCTCTCAACCCCCGTCGGCCCGCCATCAAAGCGCTCCACCAGTGCCGACAACAGCTTGCGGTCCATCACGTCGAAGCCTTCCTTGTCCACATCCAGCAAATCCATGGCCGCCTGGGCTACGGCCTGGGTCACGTGGCCATCCGCACGTACCTGGGCATAGTCCCTCACGCGGCGCAGTAGCCGATTGGCCACCCGCGGCGTGCCTCGAGAGCGCCGGGCGATCTCCATGGCGCCACCGGCATCCAGCGCCATACCCACAATATCGGCGGATCGCGTGACAATCTTGCTGAGCTCTTCGAGCGTGTAGAACTCCAGCCGGTGAACGATGCCGAAGCGGTCGCGCAGCGGCGAGGTTAGCGAGCCGGCCCGGGTGGTAGCGCCCACCAGCGTGAATGGCGGCAAGTCCAATTTGATCGACCGTGCGGCAGGCCCCTCGCCGATCACAATGTCGAGTTGGTAGTCCTCCATCGCCGGGTACAGCACCTCTTCGACCACCGGGCTGAGTCGATGAATTTCATCAACAAACAGCACGTCGTGGGGTTCGAGATTCGTCAGCAGCGCAGCCAGATCGCCCGGCTTTTCCAACACCGGTCCGGATGTCTGGCGCAGCCCGACACCCATTTCGGTGGCGATGATATGAGCCAGCGTGGTCTTCCCGAGGCCAGGTGGCCCAAAGATCAGCACATGATCCAGCGCTTCACTACGCTGCCGCGCGGCCTCGATGAAAATTCCCAGGCGTTCGCGCACCGGCGCCTGTCCGACATAGTCGGCCAGCTGCTTGGGGCGGATCGCCCGATCAATACGCGCCTCTTCGCCGGAAGCGGCGCTGTCGATAACGCGAGACTCGCTGAACTCGTTCATGAGGCGACTATCGCATGGCCGCCCGCAGCGCGGCGCGGATGATGGCCTCGGAATCCATGTCGGCCCCGGCCACCTTCTGCACCATGCGCCCGGCTTCGGCTGGCTTGTAGCCCAGGGCAACCAGCGCATCGGTGGCTTCTGTCGCCGCATCCTGCGGTCGCGTTTCGATGGCTGCGCCACCGGCGGCAGGCGCCATCAATGCATCTGTACGCCCCCGCATTTCCACCACCAGACGCTCGGCCGTTTTCTTGCCGATGCCGGGAACGCGCGTCAGGGCGGTGACATCCCCCTCCTCAACGACGCGAGTGAACTCGCCGGCCGGGATGGTGGACAGTATGGCCAGCGCCAGCTTGCCGCCCACACCATTGATACGAATCAGCACGCGGAACAAATCCCGCTCGCCAATGGTGGCGAAGCCAAACAATTGCTGGGCGTCCTCACGCACGGCCAGGTGGGTATGCACGATCACGTCTTTGCCGGTGTCACCCAACTCGTAAATCGTGGACATCGGCGCCTCAACCTCATAGCCCACGCCACCCACATCAATGAGCAGGACCGGCGGCCGCTTGGCGATGAGGGTCCCCCGGAGGCGACCAATCATGTGGCCAGCCCCAACCGGGCTGCAGGCGAAGCGCGCCAGTGTGCATGACACAGCGCAATCGCCAAGGCATCGGCAGCATCTGCCTGGATTCTTGTGTTGATTCCCAACAAGGCTCGCACCATGTGTCCGATCTGTGTCTTATCGGCCCGGCCACTACCGACAATGCTTTGTTTGACCCGTGCGGGTGGATACGCCGCGATGGGCACATCCAGACAGGCGATGGCAGCCATGGCCGACCCTCGCGCCTGCCCCAGCTTCAAGGCCGACATGGCGTTACGACTGACGAAGACATCCTCGATGGCCGCCTCGGCCGGACCGTGGTCGCGGATCAGCCCCTGTACCTCTTCAAAAATGCGCCGGACCCGCTGGTCGAACGGCGCATCGCCCAATCGAATACAGCCCCAGGCCACGGGCGCCTGCCGCTGCCCCTGCACATCGACCACACCCCAGCCCGTATAACGCGATCCGGGGTCGATTCCCAGGATGCGGATCGGCTGGCCCAGCTCAGGCTGCCTCGGTATCGGGATACTCTGCGTTGGAATAGACGTCCTGGACATCATCCAGATCATCCAACGCATCGATCAGCCGGGTCAGCGTCTCGGCCTGCTCCGAATCCAGGGCGACGCTGGTCGTCGCCAGCATCGTGATATCCGAATGGGCCGGTTCCAGGCCCGCCGCCTTCAGGGCGTCGCGGACAGTCTCGTAGGCATCCGGCGGGGTCAGGACTTCGATGGAGCCATCCTCGTTGGTCGTGATGTCCTCGGCCCCGGCTTCCAGGGCAATGTCCATGACCTGTTCCTCCAGCGCCTCGTCTCCCTCACTGAAGACGATCACACCCGAGCGATTGAACAGATAGGCCACCGAGCCATCCGAGCCGAGATTACCGCCATGCTTGGTAAAGGCATGACGCACATCCGACACCGTGCGATTCCGGTTATCACTCAGGCAGTCCACCATGACGGCCACGCCATTGGGACCGTAGCCTTCATAACGGATTTCCTCGTAGTCGTCTCCTTCCATGGCACCGGAGCCACGCTTGATGGCGCGCTCGATGTTGTCCTTGGGGAGTGACTGACCCTTGGCCTTGTCGATCGCCAGCCGCAGGCGTGGATTGGAATCCGGATCCGGGCCACCCATGCGGGTCGCCACCGTGATCTCTTTTGCCAGCTTGGTGAAGAGCTTGCCGCGCTTCTTATCCTGGGCGCCCTTGCGGTGCTGGATATTCGCCCATTTGGAATGACCTGCCATGTCTTGCGATTCCTAGAACTTCAGATTGAACCCGGCATGGGCACCGGTATCCACACTCACTTCGCTACCCGGATCAAACCCCAGCCGAACCTGGCGCGCACCCACATACACGAAGGCGTTGCGGATCAGTTCGTAGTTCAGGTTGGCCGCGTACTCCAGATACTTGTCGATATCGCCAAAAGCGGAGACATCCGGCGCGTAGTACAGGTAAGCACCGACGCCGATCCGGTTATAGGCTGGCAGTCGCGCATCGAACTCAGCGCCCAGGGAAATGGCACCGCCAGTGGCATCCCCGCCGTTGACATCGAGTCCGACCAGGCGCACACCGAGCCCTGCATTGACCAGCGCATTGCGCGCCCCGGCATCACCGGTCACCAGCAGGCCCACATGGCCCATGGTGAAGTCCGACTTGTCATCATCGGCATACAAACCGCCGATCGAGAACACACCATCGCTATTGGGGAGTACGCCCGTATCGGACGAAAACTCACCCTGGATGGCGTCGCCAGACAAGTTGAGATCCAGGGCCTGGCCGGCAAAGCCGATACCTGGCGCCAGGAGGGCCAGCGTCAATAGGGTCTTGCGCATCATTTAGCGTCGCTTTTTGTTGATTGCGTGAATGGCGTGTCCGTGCACGGACAGCGCCGCTTCGTGGACGGCTTCCGACAAGGTCGGGTGGGCGTGCATGGTCAGGGCGATATCCTCGGCGGTTGCACCAAACTCCATGGCGACCACCGCCTCGGCCACCAGCTCCGAAACGTAGGGTCCGACCATATGCACACCCAGGATTCGGTCGGTTTTGGCATCGGCGATCATCTTGACCGTGCCCACCGACATTTCCAGCGCCTTGGACCGTCCATTGGCCGAAAATGGGAAGGTGCCCACATTGTATTCGACGCCCTCCGACTTCAATTGCTCCTCGGTCTTGCCCACCCAAGCCAACTCGGGTGCGGTGTAGATGACCGACGGAATGGTGTCGTAGTTCACCTGCGGCTTCTGTCCGGCGATGAGCTCGGCACAGGCCACGCCCTCTTCCGAACCCTTGTGCGCCAGCATCAAGCCACCGATGACATCACCCACGGCGTAGACGTTGGGCAGGTTGGTGCGGTAGTTCTCGTCCACCTTGACGAAGCCCTTGTCGTCCAGGGCGAGGCCGGAATCCTTGGAGAACAGGTCATCGGTATTCGGACGGCGCCCGACGGCCACGACCAACCGGTCAAAGGTTTCGCTGTGCTTGTCGTCACCCGTCTGATACTCGACTTTCACCTGCGTCTTCTGCGCCTTGGCACCCAGCACGCGGGCACCGAGACGGATATCCAGACCCTGTTTCTTGAAGTGGCGAGCGGCTTCTTTGGCAATCTGCTGATCGGCCACCGGAATGAATTGGTCCATTGCCTCCAGCAGCACGACCTCGGCACCCAGACGTGACCAGACACTGCCCAGTTCCACACCGATCACCCCGGCACCGATGATGCCCAGGCGTTTCGGTACTTCGGAGAATTCCAATGCACCCCAGGAATCAACAATGCGATCACCGTCGAACGGCGCAATCTTGAGCTCCACGGGCGAGCTGCCGCTGGCGATGATGATGTGCTCGCAGCTCAGTTCCTTGCTGTCGCCCTTGTCCACGGGCGTGACCTTGACCTTGCCGGACCCCAGCACGGTGCCGGTACCGGCAATGCCTTCCACACCGTTGGACTTGAACAGCGCCTGCACGCCGCCGTTCATCTGCTTGCAAATGCCGGACTTACGGGCATGCATGGCCTCCAGGTCCAGCTTGATCTTCCCGGCGGCGATGCCGTGCTTGTCAAATTCGTGCTGGGCGCGGTGATACAACTCCGACGATTCCAACAAGGCTTTGGAAGGAATACAGCCCGCATTCAGACAGGTCCCACCAAAAGCCTGGTTGCCGTCCCGGTTCAGCCAGTTATCCACGCAGGCGGTCTTCATGCCCAGCTGCGCAGCGCGAATGGCCGCGACATAGCCGGCGGGACCACCGCCGATGACGATGACGTCGAAATCCTTGCTCATTGCGTAACCATCTCGTTTGATTTGTGTTTGCGATTCAATGTGTTGAACACGTATCGCAGATTAGATCTGAAGTAGCAGACGACCCGGATCTTCCAGCGTTTCTTTGATGGTACGCAGGAACATGACCGCATCCTTGCCGTCGATAAGGCGGTGATCGTATGACAGCGCCAGATACATCATCGGCCGGATCACCACCTCACCGTTAACGGCGATCGGGCGTTCGATGATCCCGTGCATACCCAAAATCGCCGATTGCGGCGGATTAAGAATCGGCGTGGAGAGCATGGAACCGAAGATGCCGCCATTGGTAATGGAGAACGTCCCACCCTGCAGGTCGTCCATGGTGATCTTGCCCTCGCGCGCCTTCTTGCCGTAGTTGGCAATGGCCTGCTCGATTTCGGCAAAGCTCATGGACTCGGCGTCCCGAAGAATCGGCACGACCAGCCCGCGCTCGGTCGACACGGCGATCCCGATGTCGTAGTAGCCGTGATACACCACATCATCATCGTCAATCGAAGCGTTGACGATGGGATAGCGCTTCAGCGCTTCAACTGCGGCCTTCACGAAAAAGGACATGAAGCCCAGCTTGATGTCGTAGGACTTGACGAAGTTGTCCTTGTAGCGTGCCCGCAGATCCATAACGGCCTGCAAATCGACCTCGTTGAAGGTCGTCAGCATGGCGGCCGTTTGCTGGGCCTCAACCAGGCGCTCGGCGATGCGCTTGCGGATACGCGTCATCGGCACACGCTGCTCGACGCGGTCGCCACTGGGCACGCTCACGGGGTCTGACTTGGGTGCGGGTTTGGATTCGCTCTTCGATCCGCCGTCGTCGGATTTCGACGCTGACTGGTCGTCCGATTGCTTGGCCAGATAGTCCTCGACATCGCTCTTGACGATGCGGCCACCCTTGCCAGTTCCCTCGATCTTGCTGGGGTCCAGGTCGTGCTCGGCCACCAACTTGCGAACCGCGGGGCTCAGTGGCGGCGTGTCGCGATCATCCGCATCTGCCTTGTTGCTGTCGCCTTCGGCGTCATCGCTATCCGCCGACCCGTCTCCGGCATCGGCATCTCCGCCGCCGGCACCTTCCTCCAGCACGGCGATGATGTCACCCGAACCGACGGTGGCGCCCTCCTCGGCCTTGATTTCCTTGAGCACGCCATCGGCCACGGCAGGCACTTCCAGCATGACCTTGTCGGTTTCCAGTTCGCAGATGTTCTCGTCTCGCGAGACACGATCACCTGGCTTTTTGTTCCAAACAGCCACGGTGGCTTCGGTCACCGACTCCGGCAATGCCGGCACTTTGACTTCAATACTCATTCCGTCTCCAATCAGATTCCATAGGCGTGAACGCCCTATCCGGTTGCTTGATTACTCGCCGCGTGTTCGATTGCCAGATTCGAGTGCCTTGCGCACCAACTCTTCCTGCTCCTGGACATGGACCTTGTGGTAGCCGGTCGCAGTTGAGGGTGAGCCCGCGCGGGTGGCGTACAACATGACATGCTGCTCGCCCAGAGAATTCAGCAGACGATGCTTGATCTGGTACCAGGCCCCCTGGTTCTCCGGCTCTTCCTGACACCAGACAACGTCCTTGGCATTGGGGTAGCGCGCCAGGACCGCCTTGTACTCCGCCCTTGGGAAGGGATACAGCTGCTCGATTCGAACCAGCGCCACATCCTGGCTTAAATCCAGGTCTTCGCGCATTTGGTAGAGGTCGAAGTAGACCTTGCCGCTGCAGAGCACGATGCGACGGACCTTGCTGTCATCTTCGATGCCCTGGTCGTCAATAATGGTTTCGAAACGACCCTGCTGCAGATCTTCCAGCGTGGAGACCGACTGCTTGTGACGCAGAAGACTCTTGGGCGTCATCACGATCAGTGGCAAGCGATAGTCCCGCTTGAGCTGACGACGCAGCATGTGGAAGAACTGACTCGGCGTCGACGGCACACACACCTGCATGTTGTTGGCCGCACATAACTGGAGGTACCGCTCGAGACGAGCCGAGGAATGCTCTGGCCCCTGGCCTTCGTAACCATGCGGCAGCAGCATCGTCAGCCCACAGACGCGCCCCCACTTGGCATGACCGGAGGCGATGAACTGATCGACAACGACCTGAGCCCCATTGGCAAAATCGCCGAATTGAGCCTCCCAGATCACCAGTGTTTCAGGTTGAGCGGTGGCATAGCCGTACTCGAAGCCCAGCACGCCCTCTTCGGACAGCAAGGTGTCATTAATGATGAAGTCCTGCGGCTCACCAATGCGTTTGAGGGGCACATGGACGCTGCCGTCCTTCTGGTTCAGCAACCGGCACTGACGGTGAAAGAACGTGCCACGACCGGAGTCCTGGCCGCTGAGTCGGACCTGGAAACCGTCATCGATGAGGCCGGCGTAGGCCATGGTCTCGGCAAAGCCCCAGTCGATGGGGAGACCACCGGCCGCCATCTTGCGGCGGTCCTTCATGATGCGTTCGACACGGTTATGCAGCGCGAAGCCCTCGGGCACGTCGAGCAGGGTTTCGGCGAGTCGCTTCATCTGCTCGGCCGACATCGACGTGTCGGCATGGGCATCCCAGCTGCCATTGACGTAACGGCTCCAGTCCACCGTGTATTGGTTGCCCACCATGCCCAATGTGGTCCGGGCGATGTTCTCACCCTGGTCCAAACCGTTGCGGTAGTCCTCATTCAGCTGGTCGGCATCGCTGGACTCAATCACACCAGCATTCTTCAGCCGCTCTGCATAGAGCGCACGCGTGGTGGGATGAGACTTGATCAGCTCATACATCTTCGGCTGCGTCACGGCCGGCTCGTCCGCCTCGTTATGGCCATGACGGCGATAACAGACCAGATCGATGATCACGTCCTTGTGAAACTCGGCGCGGAAATCCATTGCCAGCCGTGTCACGAACACCACGGCTTCAGGATCATCGGCGTTGACATGAAACACCGGCGCTTCGAGCATCTTGGCGATGTCGGTGGAGTACAGCGATGTCCGTGCGTGCTCGCGCTGCTCAACCTCAATCGGATTGTTGGTCGTAAAGCCGACCTGGTTGTTGACGATGAAATGCACCGTGCCGCCAGTCGCATAACCCTTGGCCTGCGATAGCTGCAGGGTTTCCATGACCACACCCTGGCCGGCGAAGGCTGCGTCCCCGTGAATCAGGACGGGCAGAATCGAGCTACCGGTCTCGTCCCCACGGCGGTGCTGGCGGCTTTTCACCGACCCCTCGACCACCGGGTTCACGATTTCCAGGTGGGACGGGTTGAACGCCAGCACCAGATGAACGCGACGGCCGTCGATCTCGATGTCGTTCGAAAAGCCCTTGTGGTACTTCACATCACCCGAGAACCGCAGATCTTCCGCCGTGATCTTGCCTTCGAATTCGTCGAACAAATCCTTGGGTGATTTACCGAGAATGTTGACCAGCACATTAAGGCGGCCGCGGTGGGCCATGCCGATCACCACTTCCTCGACACTATGCGCCGACGCCCGGCGAATCAGCTCATCCAGCGCCGGAATGAGCGAATCACCGCCCTCCAGCGAGAAGCGCTTCTGCCCGACGTAGCGGGTGTGCATATAGCGTTCGATGCCTTCGGCCGCCGTGAGCTGCTTGAGCACCTCGCGCTGTTCATCGGCCGTCAGCCGGGACTCGTCGACCGAGCCTTCGAGTCGTCGCTGAATCCAGCGTTTCTGCTGGGTCTCGGTGATGTACATGTATTCGGCGCCAATCGACTCCGTATACACGCGCCGCACGACATCGATGATCTCGCGCAGTTTGAGCCGATCCGAGGTTGCCAACGAGCCGGTATCGAACTCGGATTCCATGTCCGAGCTGCCGAGACCGTGGAAGGCCGGATCCAGATCCGGCACGGCCGGCGGGTTGGCCAGACCGAGTGGATCGAGCTTTGCAGCCTGGTGACCGCGTACACGGTAATAGTTGATGAGCCGCAGCACCGATGACTGCTTGGCCGCGGCCTGGGCAGACAGGCCACCGCCCTTGCCCACGCTGACCACCGGCTTGGCCCGCGCCAACTCGGCGAAGGATTGCTGGATCGGGCTATGGGCGACATCGTGCCGCTGACTACCCGCCTCCATTTGCTTGAAGTAATCGCGCCAACTGGCTTCTACCGCGTCCGGATCGGCCAGGTACTGTTCGTACATGGCTTCGACCCAGGCGCCGTTGCCTCCAGAAATGGGAGACGATTCGAGAAAACGTCGCAGCTTTTCGCCGGTCATTTCGACCCCTGCCCGGTATGGATCGCGAAAGTATACGAGCGCAGTCGAACAGAACCCACCCAACCGGTTAGCGACTCCGAAGTCGATGGCCGCGCATCATGCCGAGCAATGACACAACCCCCTGAATACCAACAAAATTCCCTGTTACACCAGTGGCTTGCGACTGCCTTGGACCTGCTGCGCGGCCCGCATTCGCACACCGACTGGCGCAGCATTCGCGCACGCAGATACGAAAACGGCCCCTCGCGGGGCCGTTCTCGTCGTCCATCTGGAATGACCAGACTTCGCGTCGCGCGACTTGCCTAGCCTGATTGCAGGCAGCAACTGGGCGGCGCGAAAGATCCGTGCGTCCCTAGGGCTGCAGCTTCCTAGGCAGACTTTTTCTCGTCGCGCGGCCAGCTGGCGGTCAGCTCGCCCAGATACTCGCGGAATTCATCGGCCAGGTCCGGATGCTTCAGACCCAATTCCACATTGGCTTGCAGGTAACCCAGCTTACTGCCGCAGTCATAGCGCTTGCCTTCAAACTCGTAGGCCAACACCGTCTGTTCCTGAATCATGGCACTGATGGCATCGGTGAGCTGAATCTCTCCACCGGCGCCCGGCTCGGTTGACTCCAGCAGCTTGAAGATGCGCGGGGTCAGAATGTAACGACCGACCACGGCCAGATTCGACGGCGCCTTGTCCGGATCCGGCTTCTCAACAATGCCGCGAATCTCGCCCAGGCCAGGTCCGACCGGCTCAACCTCGACGATGCCGTACTTGTGCACCTCATCCTTGGGAACGCGCTGCACGGCAATAACGCTGGTGCCGTACTCCTGATAAACACGCTGCATCTGCGCCAGCGCGGGACGCAGCTTTCCGTCGATCAGGTCGTCGGCAAGAATGACGGCGAAATCTTCATCGCCCACCGCTGTCCAGGCGCAGGAAATGGCGTGGCCCAGGCCGCGGGCTTCAGGCTGACGGATGTACACACAGGTGATGCCAGGCGGCAGGATGTCGCGCACCTCCTGCAGCAGGGCAGTCTTACCCTTCTCCTCCAGCTGCTTTTCCAGCTCGTAGGACTTGTCGAAATGATCGAGAATCGAGTTCTTGTTATTGCTGGTAATGAAAACCAGTTCCTCGGCACCTGCCGAGACGGCTTCCTTCACCGCGTACTGGATGAGCGGCTTGTCAACGATCGGAAGCATTTCCTTGGCATTTGCCTTGGTCGCCGGAAGAAACCGGGTGCCCAAACCCGCCACAGGAAAGACCGCTTTGCGTAGTCGCATGATTATCCTTTTTAGTTGAACGTTGTCATTGTTCGCGCAGTGGTGGCCTGGCCACACTGCGACAGTCGCGCGTAGCAAACTGCCCTGACTCGGTGAGTCGTCGCACCGCATCGGTGCGACGTGTGGCCTTACAGGCTAGCGTAACGCCTGAAATCCGACCAGCGACCCCTCATCCACTGGTGGGGCCCACACGCTCATCGATGATGAGCCGCTGCACGGTACCGAGATCGTCGCGTTCGACGCGAATCGAACCTTGTAGGTCACCGGCCGATGCGCGGGCCTCTCCCGCTTGCGAAATGCGTGCCGAGACCTCCCAGACATCGGCCGTGTCCAGCGTCAGCCCATCGACCATGGCATTGTCGCGACTGAGTGTGACAGCCCGTGGAAACGTGGTTGTACCGAGTCGCTGGGCGGCCAGCGGCATCGGTGGGCCATCGATCTGTTTGGCGAATACGAACAGGGCAAACTCGTCGGGCAGCTGCGCGGCTAGCGCGTCGGACAGCGCGATCTCGACCTGAATGACCGTGCCCTGCTCGCCGGCCTGGGCCGTTGCTGCTTCGGCGTCAGCCGGCACACCCCCCATGGCAACCACCGCGCGCCGAACCGCCGACTGCAGCGGTTCCTCCAGCGGTTGACGATCCAACCGTTGCAGGCGCAGCAGCGCCTTGTTGGTCTCGCCGCCCTGGGCCGCGGCCAGACTGCCATACCAGAGGGCCCGGATATTGTTCGGCTCCAGCGCCAGGGCAGCATCGAACAGGGTCGCCGGGCGGCCCAGCCAGTCCTGCCCCCTCGCCATGCCCAGTGCTTCACCTTCGGCCACCAGGGTCGCCACATCCCGCCCCCCGGTTTGCTCGTTGATCTGGCGGTAGAGCTGCGCCGCCTGCTGGTAGCGCTCAGACCCCATGTACACCCTGGCAAGCATGCGACGCGCTTCCTGGTCTTCAGGTGCGGCCTGAACCCGCTGTTCCAACTGCGCGACCAGCCCCTGCATCTGCTCGGCATGGGTGGTGGGCGGCAGGCCGCCGCCGGCCAGATAAAGCCCGGCTGCGACGACAGGCACGACGGCGATGGCCACCAAAGACATCCATCGTCCACCGGGCCGCGCGGTGCCCTCTTCTGCCTGGGCATCCTGCAACAGTTCGGCCGCGGCATCGGCTTCCAGCTGCTCGAAGTCCGTGTCGGTCAGGCGGCCCGCGGCCAGATCGGCTTCCAACTCGGCCTTGCGGCTGCGAAACGCGTCGACATTATCCTGCTGGCGACTGCGGCGCCCTGCGCCCGGCCGACGCAGCGCCAGGGCGGGAAACAGCATGGCGACCACCGTCAACAGGACGAAGGCGACAATCAGGGTGGTTTTCATTCGTTATCCAGTAGGCGCTTAAGCGCGTCGCGGTCCACGGCGTCGGTTCTGGTCTGGGTCGCCTGCCGTTTGCGCAGGGTCAACCAGGCGATCAGCAGGACAACTATCAGGACCACAAAGGGGCTGATCCACAGCACCCAGGTCGTGGGTTTGAACGGCGGACGATAGAGCACGAAATCGCCGTACCGCGCCTGCAAGTAGGTTTTGATCTGCTCGTCAGTCTGGCCAGCGCGGATCATGTCCTCGACCTGACGCTTCAGGTCGTTTGCCAGCGAGGCGTTCGACTCGGCCAGATTCTGGTTCTGACAGACCAGACACCGCAGCTCTTCCAGCAAGTCGTGATAACGAACCAACTCCTCGTTGGTCAGTCCTTCAGGCGCCGCCCAGACGACTGAACAGGCCAACAGATAAAACCCGAGTACCTTGCGAATCATCAGGACGCTTCTCGCAGCAATTGTTCGACGATCGGACGGAAGTCCCGCTCCATGGTTGATGGGTCCAATGGACCGATGTGCTTATGCCGAATCCGGCCATCCGCGTCGATCACGAAGGTTTCGGGCACGCCGTAAACACCCCAGTCGATGCCGACATCCCCACTCAGGTCGCTGGCAATAACGGCGTAAGGGTCGCCGTGACGCGCCAGCCAAGCCAGGGCGTCACGCGGCGCATCCTTGTAGTTCAGTCCGATCACCGGCACATCCGACGTCTGGGCCCATTCCATCCAAAGCGGATGTTCCAGGCGACAGGGAACACACCAGCTTGCGAACACGTTGACCACCGTCACCTGCCCGCGCAATCGATCGCTGGTCACCACTTGATCCGGGGCGCGCAAGCTGGGTAAGGAGAACGCAGGCGCCGGCTGATCGATTAGCGGGGACGGCACGCGGCTTGGATCCAGTCGCAGGCCGACGGCAAACACGACGATGAGCAGACCGACGACCAGAACGGGCGCCAGCAGAAACCAGCGACTCATGCCTGCGCCGACGACGCCGATGCCACCGACACCGGCGCTCTGGACTTGAGCCGGTAGCGGCGATCCGAGGCTGCAAGCGCCCCGCCCAAAGCCATCATCAGCGACCCCAACCAGATCCAGCGGATCAGTGGTTTGACATAAAGGCGCAGAATCCATGCGCCGTCCTGTACGGGCTCGCCAAGTGAGACATACAGGTCACGCAGTGGACTGATATCGATGGCGGCCTCCGTCATCGGATTGCCGCCCATGCGGTAGTAGCGCTTCTCGGGCTCCAGGGTGGCGACCAGACGCCCGTCTCGCATGATGTCGACCAGGCCAACATCCGCGTGAAAATTCGGGCCTTCCTGACGGGATACGCCGCCAAACTGGAAGAGATAACCCGAAAACTCCACGGTTTCACCCGGCGCCAGACGCACATCGCGCTCGATCGAGCCGTGGTTGACCAGGGCCACACCCAGAACAAAGACACCCAGACCGCAGTGCGCCAGCGTCATTCCCCATTGCGATCGCGACAGCTTAACCCGACTACGCCGCCGCAATACGCGGACCGGCTCCGCCAGTGCCCCGGCAATGCACCACACCGCCATCAAGATGGCAGCGGACACGCCCAGGCCACGCACGCCGGCGACGGCCACAATCGCCGTCACCACAACCGCTGCCACCAGGGGCAACCACAGCTGCTCGCGAACCCGTGACCACTGTCCACGCTTCCACATCACCGGCATGGCAAAGGCCACGAGCACGACCAGTGGCAGCGTCAGCGGCGCGAACACGGCATCAAAATAAGGGGGCCCCACCGAGAGTTTGCCCATACCCATGGCGTCGACGAACAGCGGGTACAAGGTACCGAGCAGCACGGCCAGCGCCGCCACCGACAGAAACACGTTGTTCAGCAGCAGCAAGCCCTCTCGCGAGAACAGCGTCATGCGCTGGCGCACCTGAAACCGCGCAGCCCGTAGCGCGAACAGCAGCAGCGCTCCGCCCACGAAGAACGCGAAAATCATCAGCACGAACACGCCACGAGACGGGTCGGTTGCGAAGGCATGCACCGACACCAGCACACCCGACCGTACGAGGAAGGTCCCCAGCAACGACAGGGCAAACGCCGAGATGGCGAGCAGCACCGTCCAGGCCTTGAACAGCCCGCGTTTCTCGGTCACCGCGAGCGAGTGAATCAACGCCGTGCCAACCAACCAGGGCATGAACGAGGCGTTCTCAACCGGGTCCCAGAACCACCATCCTCCCCAGCCCAACTCGTTGTACGCCCACCAGGACCCGAGCAGGATGCCGACAGTCAGAAAGCTCCATGCCAGCGTGGTCCAGGGCCGGGTCCAACGTGCCCAGGCCGCATCGAGGCGGCCGCTGATCAGCGCCGCGACCGCGAAGGCAAACGCCACCGAAAAGCCGACGTAGCCCATGTACAGCATCGGTGGATGGATGATCAGCCCGGGGTCTTGCAGCAGTGGGTTGAGATCCTGACCTTCGGCGGGCACCGGAAACAAACGCTCGAACGGGTTTGAAGTCAGTAGCGTAAACAGCAGAAATGCAAAGGAAATGGCGCCCATTACGCCCAGCACGGATGCACCGACGTCACGGGGCAGGCTCTTATTCAGACCGGCCACCAACAAGGTCCATGCGCCCAGCATGAGCACCCAAAGCAGCAACGAGCCCTCATGGCCGCCCCAGACAGCGGAGATCCGGTAGAACAGCGGCAATTCCGTGTGGGCGTTGGTCGCCACGTAACGCACGGAAAAATCGATGTCGATGAACGACCAGGTCAGCGCGAGGTAGGCCACAATCGTGAACACCACCTGCCCCACCGACAGCGGCCACGCCATGGCCTGCCACCGCTCTCGCTTGGCGGCCACACCGGCCAGCGGGGCCACGCATTGCATCAGCGACAGGCCCGCAGCCAGGCACAGTGCAAAATGACCCAGCTCCGGAATCATGCGTCCACCGCCGGCATGCAGCTGGTTCCAGCCTTGTCCTTCAACGAATCCACCAGTTCAGGAGGCATGTAGTTCTCGTCATGCTTGGCCAGCACTTCTTCAGCGTGAAAGCCGCTGTCGGGGTCGTAGGTACCAATGGCGACGATCCCCTGCCCCTCGCGGAACAGATCGGGAAGAATCCCCGAGTAGCGCACAGTGACCGCCTGTTCGCAGTCGGCCAGTCGGAAACTCACCGTCGTATCGGTGGCCGAACGCTCGACGCTCCCGGTTTCAACGATCCCCCCCAGACGAATCCGTGCTTGGGGAGGCAGCTCGCCGCTCAGCACCTCAGACGGGCTGTAGAAATAAATCAGGTTGCTCTGGAAGGCGACCAGGGCCAGGGCAACGGCTGTCCCGGTGCCCACCACCAGGGCGCCGACCGCCAACATGCGACGTTGTCTACGCGTCATCGTCGTACTCTCGTTCCAATCGGATGTCTCGGCGCTGCCGCGCCAGGTCTGCGGCACTCCACGCCGCGCCGCCCAGCAGCACCAGTCCGGTCAGGCCAAAGGACGACCAGACATACACGGCATACCCACCCATGCTCCAGAAGGATTCGCTCATGCCACGGCCTCGCGTACCCAGCGGGCATCACGCTCGCGTGACAGGATCAGCGCTCGCATTCGAACGCACTGCAGACAGGCGAAATAGCACATGAATCCGAGTGCGTTGACCAGCAGTGGCCACAGCATGTCACCGGTAATTGATGGCGAATCGAACTTGGTCACGGTTGCGCCCTGATGCAGGCTGTTCCACCACTCCACCGAGTAATGGATGATCGGGACATTGACGACCCCGATCAACGCCAACACGGCGGCCGCGCGCGCACCACGCCGCGGATCTTCGAAGGCGGCTGCCAGGGCAATCACGCCCAGGTAGAGAAACAGCAACACCAGTTCACTGGTCAAGCGCGCGTCCCAAACCCAGTACGTGCCCCACATCGGCTCGCCCCAAAGCATGCCGGTCACCAGGGCCAGCGCCGTAAACGCGGCGCCCAGCGGGGCGGCGGCGATCACATAGAGCTCTGCTAATTTCATCCGCCAGATCAGCGCCACACCGCCGGCGACGGCCATGCTGGTGTACACGAATAGCGAGAGCCAGGCGCTGGGCACATGAACATAGATGATGCGAAACGCATCGCCCTGCTGATAGTCGGCCGGGGCCAATACCAAGCCGCCGTAGGTGCCGACCACGATGAGCAGCACTGCAAGCACGCCAAATATCCACTGAAGCGTACCGCCCCAGCGGTAGAACGTGGGCGGAGAGGCCAGACGGTGAAACCAGGTCCACATGTGATTAGTCGTAACTCAGTCGCAGCGCAACGGCTGCAAGGGGCGGCGCCAACGTGGCGTACAGCACCGACAAGGCGGCCACGAAGTATACCGGACCGCCGCCCTCAAACCCCGACTGCACAGCGCCGACCGCACCGGCACCAAAGACCAGCAACGGCACGTACAACGGCAACAGGATGATGGCGACTAACACGCCGCCATTACGCACCCCCACCGTCAGTGCACCGGCAACCATGCCCAGGGCCATGAGTCCCAGCGATCCGGCCAGCACGGTGAGCAACAGCACACCCACCGCAGGCGCGGCAAGACCGTATGCCGCACCGGCCAGCGGCGCCGCCATCGTCAGCAGCAGACCCAGTCCCAGCCAATGCGCCAATAGCTTGGCCAGCAGCACCCACCACAGCGGCGTCGGTGCAGTGAGCAGCACCGCCAGCGTGCCGTCACGGGCGTCATCTCGAAATAAGCGGTCCAAGGACAGCACGACGGCCAGCACCACGGCCATCCAGACCACTGCCGGCGCTAATCGTGCCAACACGTCGGCCGAGGGGTCTGTCCCCAGCGGCACGATCATCACGACCATGGCGAAGTACACCAAGGGTTGAAGCAGATCCTGCAATTGCCGGAACAGCAACTGCCACTCCCGTGACCAAACGGCGATCCAGAGGTTCACGGGACTAGGCGGACAACAGATCGATGCAGCGTGCATCAATCGGCAATGGCTGGTGTGAGGTCACCACGACGATGCCGCCGGCAGCCGCATGATCGGCGAATCGCTGACAAAGCAGGCTGCGCGAGGCATCGTCCAGGGCATTAAGCGGCTCATCCAACACCCAGAGCTGTGCCTTGGTCACCACGAGTCGAGCCAACGCCACCCGGCGCTGCTGACCGGCAGACAGCGTGCGGACAGGCTGCATCAAGCTGCGCCCGCGCAGTCCGGTCTGACGTAGCGCATCGGCCGCCTGCTCCACGGGTTCGTTGTTCAAAGCCAATACGAACCGTAGCGACTCGACGGCTGTTAACGCCCCGCTACCGCTGGCGTCGTGCGCGATAAAGCAAAGCGACCGGCGGAGCGATTCGGGTCGATCAAAGACGTCTTCCCCCTGCCATCGAATCGTACCGCCGTCAGGTTCTCGCAAACCGACCAGCGCGTGAATCAACGTGGTTTTGCCGACACCGTTGGGGCCACGAAGATGCGTGACCGTCCCGCCTGAACAGCTCGCGCTCAGCGGGCCGATTAATGGCTTCCGGCCGCGACGCAGAACAACGTCGTCAAGCTGGAGCATAAGACGGGGAGCGTTTGAATCCAGGTGCATTAGCTGCGACCCGGGGGAATGGTGCCCGGAGCCGGAATCGAACCGGCACGAAGTCACCTTCGAGGGATTTTAAGTCCCTTGCGTCTACCAGTTCCGCCATCCGGGCGCTTGCGCGTACAAGATTGGAGGCTAGGGCCGGAATCGAACCGACGTACACGGATTTGCAATCCGCTGCATCACCACTCTGCCACCCAGCCTTTGGTGACCATCCCGACCAACCACGTCGAGATTTCCAGTTTAGCCGACTTGAACACCGGCCTGAAAAAACAAATGCCCCGGACGGCGAGCCGGCCGAGGCACCGTTGCAGATCGTGGCCGGCACTGCCCACAAACTGCGGTATCTGGAGCGGGAAACCGGGTTCGAACCGGCGACCTCAACCTTGGCAAGGTTGCGCTCTACCAACTGAGCTATTCCCGCGAGAGGCGCGTATTCTAGGGCGACGACAGACAGTGTCAAGCCTTTTGATCCGAGTGCTCCGAAAGCACCGGCCAGGCAGCACGCAAGTACATGGCCATGGACCACAATGTCAGCCCTGCCGCGACAAACAACAGGCCGTATCCCAGCTCATAAACCGGAATGGGCCCCAGCGGCATACCCCACAGCATCAGCACGATTGCCGTCATCTGAAAGCTGGTCTTCACCTTCCCCACCCACGACACCGCCACCGAGGCGCGGGCACCGATCTCGGCCATCCACTCGCGTAGCGCCGAGACCGTGATCTCCCGCCCGATGATGACCGCAACCAGAACGCTCAACATGATGCTTGCGTCCTGGCTCAGCAGAATCACCAGCGAGGTCGCCACGATGAGCTTATCGGCCACCGGATCGAGGAACGCGCCAAACGCCGACGTCTGATTCCATCGCCGGGCCAGCCATCCATCGAACCAGTCGGTGATTGCAGCCAGTAAAAACAGGCTGGCGGCAATCGGCCCCGCCCAGGGGGTCGGCCAGTAAAACGCAAGCACGACGAAAGGAATCGCCAGTACCCGCATCAGGGTCAGCAGCATGGGGAGATTCAAAGGCACCGGTGCATTATGCGTGCGCGCAGGCTGCATCGGAAGCGCGAGCGGACGGATTGCCCACAACGGCGAGCATCTGCGCCGTCAGGAATGGAAGCGATCGTAGATGCGCTGCGCCAACTTGCGGGAGATACCCTCCACCCGCGCCAGCTCATCCACGCCGGCGCGTTCCACCCGCTGCAAACCGCCAAAACTGCGTAGTAGCGCCTGTCGCCGACGTGGGCCCAGCCCCTCGATCTCCTCCAGCACGGACTGCTTGCGAGCCTTGTTCCGTTGCCCTCGATGCCCCTCGATGGCGAATCGGTGCGCCTCATCCCGAATCTGCTGAATCAAATGCAGCCCAGGGTCATCCGGGGGTGGGCGCATCGCAGTGGGCACATCGGGGCGGAAGATTTGCTCCAACCCCACACGCCGGTCCGCGCCCTTGGCGACGCTGATAATCGTGACGCCCGTGACACCGGCCTCTTCCACCGCCTCGACGGCCTGTGCCAGCTGCCCCTTGCCTCCATCGATAAGCAGCACATCCGGCACCGGGGCCTCGCCCTCCTTGAGGCGACGAAAGCGGCGCAGGACCGCCTGGCGAATGGCTGCGTAGTCATCCCCGGGCGTCACGTCCTTCATGTTGAACCGTCGGTAGGCGGCTTTCAGCGGCCCGTCTTCATCAAACACCACGCAGGAGGCCACCGGTGATTCGCCACGCGTGTGGCTGATATCGAAGCACTCCAGCCGGCCGGGCGTTTCATCCAGGCCCAGCAGCTCACCCAGGGCCTGGTAGCGCCGCCCCAGGGCCTCGCCCTGGAGCAGCCTTGCGGCAATGGCCTCCTGCAGGCTGTCCCGGGCGGTCCGCAGCACCCGCGCCCGCGTACCCCGCACCTGGTGCTTGATCTGGACCCGTCGGCCCGAGGCCGCACCCAGCGCCTGCTGCAGCAGCTCGGCTTCCTCCGGTTGATCCGTGACCACGATCTCACGCGGCGGCGGACGCTCGGCGTAGTACTGGCCCAAAAAGGCGGTTAACACCTCGCCCCGATCGGCATCGGTCGCGCCCTTGGGGAAAAAGCTGCGATATCCCAGGTGCTGACTATTTCGAATGGTCCCGACGCCCACCGCGGTCAGTCCGGCGCGCTGTTCCAAGACGACAAAATCCGCATCTTCGACCGAACCCGCGGCGTCGCGGGGCCCCTGAATGGTCCGCAATGCAGCAATCTGATCTCGATACCGCGCGGCCCGTTCGAAGTCCAGCGCCTCGGATGCTGCCTCCATCCGTTGCGTGAGCTTGCGCACCAACACTTCGCTCTTGCCTTCCAACAAACGGACGGCATCAGCCACATCATCGGCATAGGCGTCCTCTGTAATGGCCTGCACGCAGGGTGCGGAACAGCGTTTGATCTGATGCTGCAGACAGGGTCGGGAGCGGTTGGCAAAGAAGCTGTCCGAACAGGGGCGGAGTTGGAACAGCTTTTGTAACGAGTCCAGCGTTCGCCGCACCGAACCGGCATTCGGATAGGGCCCGAAGTACCGATGTGGCTTCTTGCGGCTACCGCGATGAAAACGGATGCGGGGATAGGCGTGATCCCCTGTGATGACCAGATAGGGGTAGCTCTTGTCATCCCGAAAAACGATGTTGTAGCGCGGCCGGTGTCGCTTGATCAGGCTGCTTTCCAACAATAACGCCTGGTTCTCGGTGTCCGTGACATGAATCGCAATGTCATGGATTTGATCCACCATCGACTCGATACGCGTCGACCCCGAAGCCCGTAGGAAGTAGCTGGCGACCCGCTTCTTGAGATTCTTGGCCTTACCGACGTAAAGCACTTCGCCATCGCTGCCGAGCATCTGGTAAACGCCCGGACGGCTGGTCAGGCCGCTGACAAATCGTTTGGGATTGAAGCTGGACTCACTCAAGGCGGCGCATTTGCGAGGCGGATTTGGCCGCGCAGTATACGAATGCTGCTGGCCTACTCGCCGGGACGCAGATCGCGGGCACGCCGCATCACCGATTCGAACATGGCGGGCGTTAGCCGCCGCGTGTTCGTGTTGTAGCGGCTACAGTGGTACGAGTCGACCAGCTGTAGCCCGCTGGGCAAGGCATGCACGGCCTCATGCGCAAACTTGTAGGCGGCCACACGCAGCCCCAGGGCACGGATCACCTGGTCGTGCGCAATCTTGCCCAGTGCCAGCAAGACGCCACCCGGCGGCACGGCCTCCAGCTCTTCGACCAGATAGGGTCGGCAATTGTCGATCTCTGACCCCACCGGCTTGTTCTGCGGGGGCACGCAGCGCACGGCGTTGGTGATGCGGCAACCGATCAGCCTCAGCCCATCTTCGGCATGCTCCGAGACCGGCGAACTGGCGAGTCCCAGATCAAACAGCGTCTGGTACAGCAGAATGCCTGCGTAGTCGCCTGTGAAGGGCCGGCCAGTGGCATTGGCGCCGTGCATCCCCGGTGCAAGCCCTACGATTAGCAGGGGCGCGCCTGCCGGCCCGAAGCTGGGCACGGCGCGCCCAAAGTAGCCGGGGTGGTCGATGCGTGACTGTGTACGGAAGGCAACCAGCCGGTCGCACCGCGCACAGTCAGGGTGAAAGGATTCAGCCATGACAAGACACCAGGCGCGGTCTAGCTCGCGGCGACGCCATCCTCCAGCAACCCGTAGCGCATGGCCAAGCGCGTCAATTCGACATCGTTATGAACGCCGAGCTTCTCGAACAGTCGGTAGCGATACGTACTCACGGTCTTGGGCGACAGACAGAGCCGATCCGAAATCGCTTGGGTGCTGTGACCCTGTGTCACCAGGTTCATGACCTGCATCTCGCGGTGAGATAGGGTGTCGAATGGTGACTCGTTCTGGCCCTTGATCAGGGCTGCAGCGAGATTGCCGGCGACCAGCGGCGCGATGTAATGCCCACCCTGATGCACGCGGCGAATCGCGGTAACAACCTCCTCCGCGGCCGAGTCCTTGCTGATATAGCCCGAGGCACCGGCCGACAACAACCGGCTGGGGTACGGCTCGTCCAAGTGCATGGAGACGCCCACCACCTTGATATCCGGCGATCGCTGGATAATCCGTCGCGTGGCCTCCAGGCCACCAATACCCGGCATGTTGATATCCATCAGCACAACCTGCGGCTGCAGGTCGCGGGCGAAGTTAATCGCATCCTCGCCGGAGGAGGCCTCCGCGACGACTTCGATGTCATTTTGCTCATCGAGCACTCGCCGAATACCAGCCCGGACCAGCCGGTGGTCATCGACGATCATTACGGTAATCACTCGTGTTGGTCTCTCGGTTCCCCGGCGGCAAGTCTAACGGAGAATGACGAAGTCAGACGCGACTGCTCCCTGCCCGCGCCGTATGACCACGATCTAAGCACAGATTACGCCGTTCACCGCGGGCAACCGGTTAACGTGGCGCTTCGACCCTACCAGCGGCAAGGCCAGAACGATTAGACATCCGTCACGGCCTGTGCGGCTGCCACACGACGACTCGACCAGAAACCGAACGCGGGCATGACCACAGATAAACCGCAGAAAACGATGCCAGGCGGGCGTCAGCAGAGCGCCTTGCAGACCGGGGCCTTCACGTGGAAACGGTCTCCCAGCAGCGTTGTCCGCATGAGGTGACGGCAACACGAGCCGCGACGGCCTTGAGAACCGGTTTCAGGGTACCTGCAAGCAGCCAAAGCATGGTGTCATCAAGACTTGGACGAGTTACCCGACGCCGACGCCTCCCGTGCAAGCCAGCGCTTGATGACTTCATTTTCCGGAGGCTTGGCGCCGGCCTCAATGGCGGTGTCAAAGATCCTGGACTCGGTGGATTCGTCCTCCGGTTCCAGCGCCCGAAACGCCTTGCGCATGGTCACCAGCTCCCGCGCGGCCCGCACCGCATCTTTTCTCACGGCCATGTCCTGAGCCTTGAGCTGCATGCGCCCTCCGAAGTAGAACCCAATCATCACACTCAACAGCGCCCAGTAACCTGCTGGGATGAGTTCATAGGCCTGGGCGATCAGGAGAAAGCGCGCTGGGTCCAGCGGTGCCAGCACGAAGAAACCGATGATCGCGAGGGTGAGCAGCGGGCGCGGCAAACGATTCAGGCCGTCGACAAAGGCATCCCACGCGGTGCGGTTCTGTCGAGCGTGGAACTCGGCAGCAAACTGCTGCAATGCCGCGCGGTCCCGGTCCAGGTCGGCCAGCCACTGTTCATGCTGACGCGCTCCGCGGTTTTCCCGGTTCTCGACGAAGACCTCGGCGACATCCTTTCCACCGCGCAGCAAGTCACCAAGGGCTGTCCACCAGCCCATCACGCCACGGCCTCTTCGAATTCTGCCGCGCGGTTGAGCCAACCGGTTAGAAAGACCTGCTGCGATGGACGGGCCGCGACGATCAGGTGGTAGAAGTTCTTGCGCTCTTCGATGAGGGCCAGCAGAAACACATCGCCCATGATGGCTTGCGCCCACTCCGCTGCCTTTCGTGTATTCGGACCCATGGCACCATCCTCGGACAACAGCGGTTGGTAGCGAGCATGATTGCAGACGCGCTGCACGAACTTCACAGCCTGCCTCGGCCCGTGGTTAACCGCACAGTCGAATACAAAGGACTGGACCGGCGCGGGCAAGCGGTCGATGCGCGGCCCATAAAAATAATTGCGCTCGTAGATATCCCGCGCGACCTCCTCGCTCAGGCCCTCGACCTCGCGGCGCAAGGCGACGCGTCCGATGTAGGCCGACAAGGTCTTTTGCGTGACGCCGAACTTGGTGGGCCCGCCCCGATCGGCCGGGTGGTCTACGAATCCGCCCTCACGGCGAAGAATATCGTCGATCATTTCCGGGACTGTGCGCATGCTGTACCGACCTCCCTGTCGATGGCAGAACCCGCGGTTAGCCGTCGATGCAATCCGTGTCGTAATGCTCGGGGTTATCCAGGTTAGGCCCGACGCAGGTGTTCTCGTCCGTGGC
This sequence comes from Abyssibacter profundi, assembly GCF_003151135.1. Lineage (NCBI taxonomy): Bacteria > Pseudomonadati > Pseudomonadota > Gammaproteobacteria > Chromatiales > Oceanococcaceae > Abyssibacter > Abyssibacter profundi. Next base: position 226,930 of record NZ_QEQK01000002.1, on the reverse strand, counting down.
ACCGTTACCGGAACCGCTTCGCGCGTCCACCGAACCGCCGTTGACCTCCACCGAGTTGCCGCCCAAGGCAAGCGCGGCCAGTACGCCCCCAGTGATGGCCAGGCCAATCCAGATGCCGGATCGGCCGTCTTCGTCGCTGTCCGTTTCCGCGGACAGACCCTGGGGCCGTAACGGCTGCCAGGCCACACCGGCCAGCGCAGGTCGCCAGCCCGAGTCACTTCGAAATTGCAGGCCGCTATACGGTGAGGCCTGCTCCCCTGCCCAGTTCTCGATCAGCACTGGGACGCGGAGTGCGGTGCCGGCGTCCAACTGCTGAACGCCCGCCCGCTCGCCCCCAAAGGACAGTGACCACTGCACACCCAGTTGCCAGGGTTCGTCGGCCAGCACCGATCCCGACCAGGTGGCCATCCCCACAACAACAGCGGCCACCGCCGCGAGCAATCCCCGATCTCCACTCATACCCTGTCCCCTAGACCGTCGATGTGAAGCGGCCCCATGCCCGCTTCCTTCAGGTCTTCATACGGAAACCCGTGCTCAAACCGGACAGCCTGCGGTCAGGATTTAGTCGTAGTAGCCCAGCACGGCCTGCAACCAGCTATCGGGGTCGCTGATCTGACAAAAATGTCCGACCCCCGGCATCAGTGTTAGCGCCGCCGATGTACAGACCTGTTGTTTGAGGTGATGCGCCATTTCCACCCGAGCCACCGCGTCGGCGTCCCCCCAGCACAGATGGATGGGGATTTGCGTGGCTGCGAGCGCCGGCAGCCACCGTGCGGCTTCGAAGCGACGTCGGTCAAACAGATAACGGATGGTGAGGTAGGACTTGCGATGGCCATCCTGCAGGCAGTTGGCCGCCCACATCAAATCGATATCTTCGTCCGACAATGCGTCGGTGCCGTGCGCACTGCGCACCTGCTGAACAAAGGTCTTCTTGTTAACCAGTCGGGTCATCGATGGCCCGAAACGCGTGAGCAGCAGGCGTTGGGTCACCCGCAGCTTGGCCAAGCCAAGCACCATACTGCCGTTGGTGAAGGTGACGCTTTGAAACCCGGCATCAAACCCCGCCGGCAGCATCCCTGCAACGGCCCGGGCCACCAGCTCGGTGGACACGCTATCCCCCATATCGTGGGCAATCAGGTGACCACCGCGCAGGCCCAGGTGCAGCCAGACGGCAAGGGCCACATCAGCCTGCTCCATCAGCGAGTAGCCAAAACGATCCGCGCTGGGCTTGTCGCTGAATCCGTAGCCGATGAGATCCAGCAGAACCACGCGCTTGAAGCGCGCGCCGAGGCCATCAACTACCTTGTGGTACGAGAAGGAAGATTCCGGAAATCCGTGCATTAACAACGCCGTGTCCGCCGGCGCTGCGCCTGCGTCACCGATATCCCGGTAATAAACCTGCAGCCCGCTGCCTGGCAGCGTCAGCGTGGCCCCAGCCTGCTGCCAAGCCTGCAACATGTCCTGCATATGCACTCCCCTGATCAGGCACGGATGCCTGTTATTGCTGTGTGCACAGCATAGCGGTCACAACGCAATCGCCGCGATGCCACGGCGTGACATCTGACTACTGACAGCTAATCCGGGTCATAGGTATCTCAATGCGTTTCTCACCAACGCTGGTCGCGCCTTCCAGCACCGCGATGACTTGCCGGACACCCTCGTTCATATAGGTAATGCGTTGGGGAAAATCATGTTCCGGATTGTCGAAGACGACCTCGCGATCATCAAGATGATCGAGTCGGAACGCCGTCGCCGGCTGGCCGGCTGGCTCTGCGATGTAGTGGACAACGCCGTCCGCATCGATCGCAATTCGCATGTACTCGTGTGCGGTCATCTGCCCCTCGCGAACGGTGCGGGACAAGCCCAGCAGGCTACCGCCGGCGGGTTTGCTCCATATCTCGACCGTGCCCCGTTCCGCGCCATCCGATTGCCAGCAACCGCTCAGCCAATGCAGCCGCGTGAGGCTGTTTTGTGGGGCCGCCACGGCCGGCGCCATCGCCAGCGTACACGCTGCAACGAGCATGATGGTCCAAGCCGCCGACGCCTTCATAACGTCAGTCATCCGACAGCGCCGCTGGGCAGCTCAGTCCGTACTGAGCCAGCACGCTGCAACGCGTGATATGCGTGCTGCCGGTGGCATCCGGACGAATATAGACCTCGTACTGCTCGCCACCTGCGCAACGCAGATACCAGTATGCGTTGTTATTGAGGTCAAACCGCTTGGCGTCGATGAGCGTCTGGACCCCGCCGCCGCAAGCCTGATCACTGGTCACCAGCACCCGTGAAAAGGCTGCTTTGCGTTCCAGCTCAGACATGCCAAGCAATGCCGCCTGGGCCGGGTGATCATTGGCAAGACCAACCAGCGGCAAAGCGAAGCCGACTGCCGCCGTACAGAGAATTTTGAGCATGGGGTTTGAAGAGGTACTCGTGAATTACCGGGACACATCCTGCCGGAAGAACGGTAGGCGCCGGCAAGCATAGCGGCCTGCTGTTTGGGTGCAATGCCCGGCATGCGCGGTGGCATCGGATCAGCGTTTACGTCGGCATCACTCAGGTCTCCGCCGACAGCAAACTCCGCCATTGGTCGAAGGCCACCGACCACGCCCGCGCCTGCCAGAGGCGCGCCTGGTCCCATTCCGGGGAACTGCGCCAACCACTATGCACCAGATGCACGCGGCAGCCCCGATCATGTGCGATGAATGTCACGACCACATGGGTCAACGGATCCACCACATTCGCGAAGGCCTTGAACTGCGCCGGACTCTTCCAGTGGAACGCCAGGAGCTCGCCCGGTGCCCAGGCCGTGATTTTACAGCCCATGGTGCTGTTGTTCTTCGGATCATCTGGCATCCAGAACAGTTCGTACCGACCGCCAACACCGCGATCTACATTGGCAGCAGCCGTTAGCCACTGGGTCAGCAATTCGGGCTTGGTGAAGTCATCGAAGGCAATGGCAGCGGAGATGCCCAGCTCTGTGTTGCTGTGGAGCACCGGGTCGGTCACCGGAGCGGCTGGACCAGGTGTGCTGGTCATCTTGGTTGATCACCCGTCAAAGCGGTTGTGCACGCACATTCCGGGCCGCGCTTAGTCGCCGGCATGACGGGGCTTGGCTTCCGGCGCCTTGAAGGCCTTGCTGTAGAAGCCAGACGGGTCGAAACAACAAACACGCTTCTTACCGTCTGCAAGCATTTCACAGGCGTCACGCACACGCTTGGCCCGCGTACTGGCCTGTTTGGCTGAAGTCAGCCAATGAATCCAGTCCACTCGGGCCAGTGTGGTCGTGGACGCCCAGGTCTGTTGGGCGGCGGCCTGCGTCGACAAGGCCGCGATCAAATCATCCGGAACCTCAGGCTCTGGCTGCGTCTCCAGCTGGGCGACACGAAACCGGGCCGGCACACCCGGTTCAGCTCGGGCGGCCTGGAGCATGGCGGGTTCGATGCGCATCCAGTGACTCTTGCGGCCATCCGGTTCCAGCAAGATGTCGAATCGTTCATCGTTGATCCAGACCGCAGCGGTCAATCGACCACGCCTGGGCAACGTCGCGCTCACCTCCGGCGGCAGGACAACAAAATACCAAGGGACATCACTGGCCTGGTCAAGGGCCTGCAGCGGTGTCGCCATGAATTCGCCTGCTGTCATCGCCCCTCCTGGTCCGTCTCGTCATCGCAGCACGCCGTCCGCCGCTTGCGGTCGACAGGCCTCGCTGGGTGGCTGGTGTCAGTGAATGAGTCTCTAGCGCAGCGTCAGCGCCACCAACAACAACAGCACCCTGCCTATCGCGGCCACCGTACGCCTCCGATTCCAGCGATTCCAGACCGGCTCGAAATTGCGCCGGGCAACCAGCAAGGCAGCGGGACTGAGGCGGTGCGTGTCCACTGCCTGCAACGCATTATTCAAAGGAATATGGATGCGTAGCGTGGGCCATTGCACGCCAAGAATGTACAGCAGGCCTGCTGCCATCACCCACGGCGCAGCGTCCGTTGCGGGCCCAAGCGCCGCCAACACCGCGCTTGCCACAAGCGACAGCACCGACCCCAACCACACCAGACCAAAGATCGGGTGATTGTTCTGGATCACGCCATCCACCGCCTGAAAGGCATGGATGTATGCAGCGTCATCCAGCGTCCTCAAACCGGGCATGATGACCACTGCAAATGCGAACAACAGCCCGGCGACCAGGCTACAGCACAATGCGGCAAGCAGAATGAATCCGCTCAGAACCATGGCGTCACGCCCGTTAGCAAGGGATCGTGACGGAATCTTAGCGCCAACGGTGGCCGCGCATGCAGTGTTTGAGGCGTCCTGCCTGTACTCAGGCGTCGTCTCGCACAGGGGCTAGATGGGCGGCATCGATATCCGAGTCGATATACGCCATACCCAGGGTTTGCAGGTACTCGAGGCGGTTGGCCTTCATGAGGTCGATGTCTGGACCAGCCAGGCCGCAATCCTGGTAGATACGAGCAACGTAAGCCATGTACGCCTCACCTTCGCCGACCAGCAACAGGGTGGCCGCACCGACATCGGGCTTGACCTGCCCATTAAGATCGTCCGGCAGGGTCACCGACAGCACGGCGGGCTGCTCATCGCTGCCAAATCGAAGCCGACGCCTGCGGACCGTTTGCAGCGCCCAGTAATAGGCAAGCGCCTTACTCGGCGTCAGGTAAACCGGTTCGGTTGTAGCCTGGTAGCTGTTGCCGATCGTGGCCATGGTCTTCTCGGTCGCCGCCTGCATCTCGCGATCACCGGATCGTTTCAGACCGGCATGCAGAATCGGATCCACCAGGGCTGACGAGGTGCCGTGATACCACCGGTGACCGGTGGTAAAGCCACGCTCGCCGAGCAGGGCCTGGCCGTCATTGAGGTGCTCAGGGGGCCGGATGGGATCAGACATGGTTGATGGGCGCTCCGTTCAAAAAAAAAGGCGGCCCCATCAGGAGCCGCCTCTTCTACTCAAGGATGCCCCGGCGCAGAACGCACCCGGGCATTCAAGGCTCTCGGATCAGTTGAACTGGTTCGAGGTGTTCTTCGCACCGCCGGCCTTCAGGGCCCGGTCACCAGCGAAGTATTCCTTGTGATCGTCACCGATGTCGGAACCCGACATGTTCTGGTGCTTCACACAGGCGATGCCCTGGCGGATTTCCTTGCGCTGCACGCCGGCCACGTAGCCCAGCATGCCCTGGTCGCCGAAGTATTCCTTGGCCAGGTTGTCCACCGAGAGTGCCGTGGTGTGGTAGGTCGGCAGCGTGATCAGGTGGTGGAAAATGTTCGCTTCGCGCGAGCAGTCTTCCTGGAAGCTACGCACCTTGGCATCTGCATCGGCCGCCAGTTCCGAATCGTCGTACTTGGCGTTCATCAGATCGTCGCGATCGTACCCGGACACATCCTTGCCTTCCTCGACCCAGCGGTCGTAGGCCTGCTTGCGGAAGTTCAGGGTCCAGTTGAACGACGGGCTGTTGTTGTAGACCAGCTTGGCGTCCGGGATCTCCTTGCGTACGCCGTCCATCATCGCCTTGATGTCGGCAACGCTGGGGGTGGCGGTTTCGATCCAGATCAGGTCGGCGCCGGCACGCAGGGCTTCCACGCTATCGAACACGCAACGCTCAGGACCGGTGCCTTCACGGAACTGGTACAGACCAGATGCCAGACGCTTCGGACGCAGCAGCTTGCCGTCACGGTTGATGCAGACATCCCCTTCGGCCATTTCGGAGACGTCGATCTCTTCGCAGTCGAGGTAGGAGTTGTAACGGTCACCCTGGTCGCCCGGCTCGTTGACCACGGCAATTTCCTTGGTCAGGCCAGCACCTTCGGAGTCGGTGCGCGCAACGATGATCCCGTTGTCGATGCCCAGCTCGAGGAATGCATACCGCAGGGCGCGAATCTTGGCGTGGAAGTCTTCGTGCGGCACGGTGACCTTACCGTCCTGGTGACCACACTGCTTCTCGTCGGCCACCTGGTTCTCGATCTGCAGCGCACAGGCGCCGGCTTCGATCATCTGCTTGGCCAGCAGGTAGGTCGCCTCGGCGTTACCAAAGCCTGCATCGATGTCGGCAATAATCGGCACGACATGGGTTTCGTAGTTGTCGATGGCGTCCTGGATCTCGGCTTCCTTGGCGGCATCACCGGCTTCGCGGGCCTTGTCCAGCTCGCGGAACAGCATGCCGAGCTCACGGGCATCAGCCTGGCGCAGGAAGGTGTACAGCTCTTCCACCAGCGAAGCTACAGCGGTCTTCTCATGCATGGACTGGTCGGGCAGCGGTCCGAACTCGGAACGCAGCGCAGCAACCATCCAGCCCGACAGGTACAGATATTTCTTGTCGGTGGTGCCGAAGTGCTTCTTGATGGAGATCAGCTTCTGCTGACCGACGAAACCGTGCCAGCAACCCAGCGACTGGGTGTACTTGGTCTTGTCCTTGTCGAACTCGGCCATGTCGCGGCGCATGATGTCGGCCGTGTACTGGGCGATTTCCAGGCCCGTCTTGAACCGGTTCTGGATGCGCATGCGAGCGGCAGACTCAGCATTGATCTCGTCCCAAGGGCTGCCCGCAGCGTCCTTAACGCGCTGAATGGCGGCGATTTCGTCCTTGTACTGTGACATATTGAACACCTGTTGAATGATCGAAAGCCAAGAGCCACAAGTCAGAAATCGAGGGCCGGGCTCCTGTAATGCGGGCGCATTCTAGCGGCCCTCGGATAATAATTCTAATAAATGGCTATTATTCTCACTATTCACACAATGAATGCATGAAGCGCCCACAGGCAGCCGTCCCGGCGATGCCACCGGACGGCCGAGTCAGTGCTTCGGCAGACCCGCATGAACCTCAAGCATATCGACCTGAATCTGTTGGTTTATCTGGATGTCTTGCTGCAAACCTGCAGCGTGACCCAGGCAGCAGAGAGCATGGGCATCAGCCAGCCTGCGATGAGCAACGGCCTGCGACGTCTGCGGGAACTGTTCAATGACCCCCTGCTGATCCGAACCAAAGACGGCATGGCCCCAACCGAGCGCGCCCGTGCCCTGCAACCACTGGTCAGGAAAATCGTGGCCGATGTGGAGTTGGCCGTCGAACCGGACAAGGGCTTCGACCCGGCCACCGCACGTCGCGTCTTCCGGCTGTCGGTGAGTGACTACAGCGAATGCACGCTGCTCCCCCCGCTGCTGCGGGCCATGCACAACACGGCACCCAACATCACCCTCGACATCCTGACGCCTAGCGATGTGAGCTACAGCGATGTGGAGGGCGGCAAGGTGGACCTGGTCATCAACCGCTTCGATGAAGTACCGCAGTCGTTTCACCATCAGACGATCTGGCGAGACAGCTTCTCCTGCATGATCAGCCGGGACAACCCGATTCGCGACCATTTCGACCTGGAGAGCTACCTGGAAGCCAGCCATGTCTGGGTGAGCAAGACCGGTATGGGCATTGGCGTGGGCGTCGAGCCCGGAACCATGCAGCAGCTCGGCTGGGTGGATGATGCCCTCGCCCGCCTGGGCAAGCGCCGCAAGATTCGCGTCTACACCCGCCATTATCAAGCGGCGATGCAGCTGGCCGAGATGGATGACCTGGTGATTACCCTGCCCAGCAAGTCAGCCAAGCTCCAGCAGGACAACCCCGATGTGTTGATCCTGCCCCCGCCGTTCGAAATCCCCGAGACCGAGCTGAAGATGGCGTGGAGTTCATTGTTGCAACACAACCCGGCGCATCAGTGGCTGCGGGGGCTCATCGCCAAGGTCGCCAGCGAGCTCGACTAGTCGCGGCCATCCAGTCGGGGCGGCAACCGCCTGCCTATGCCAGCCGTTCGTAGGCCGGCACGGTCAGAAAGTTTTCCAATTCCTCGGCCACACAGAGCTGGAACAGCAGATCCCGGGCTTCGGAAAATCGGCCCGATGCGAAGCGTTCGTCGCCCACCTCCATGCGGATGATGTCCATCTCTTCAGCCAGCACCTGCTCGAAGAGCTCGATCGTGACCTCGCGGCCATCGTCCAAGCGCCCCTCGGGGTGGTGGATCCACTGCCAGACCTGGGCTCTCGAAATTTCAGCCGTAGCGGCATCTTCCATCAGGTTGTACAGCGGTACGCAGCCGCGGCCGGTCATCCAGGCCTCGATGTACTGGATGGCCACGCTGACGTTGTTCCGTAGACCCGCCTCGGTGATCGGCCCCTCGGGCTGGCACAACAAGTCATCGGCGGACACCACCCAGTCGAGCGGACGCGCAAGCTGGTTGGCCGAGTCTAAGCCCGCATCAAACACCTCACGAACCACGGGGGCCAATCCAGGATGCGCCACCCAGGCGCCGTCATGGCCGTTGTCCAGTTCGCGCTGCTTGTCCGCGCGGACACGCCCGAAGGCCTTCTCGTTGGCCGCCGGGTCATTCTTTACGGGAATCAAGGGCGACATCCCACCCAGGGCCAGCGCACCTCGTTTATGACAGGTCTGGCAGAGCAGCTTGGAGTAGCTATCCATGCAGTGCTGCGTCATGTCCACCGCGAAACGATCTGCCATGACCCGCCCAGGCTGCAGCTTCAAGGTCTTGATCATGCTGAAGATGTAATCCCAGCGCCCGCAGTTGAGACCAACCACATGATCGCGCAGCTCGTAGAGGATTTCGTCCATCTCGAATGCAGCGGGCAGCGTCTCGATGAGCACCGTGGCCTTGATGCTGCCGCGGTTAATGCCCAGCACGTCCTGGGCGGCAATGAACAGGTCATTCCACAGCCGCGCCTCCAGGTGGGATTCGAGCTTGGGCAGGTAGAAATAAGGCCCCGAACCACGATTGATCAGCGTCCGCGCGTTGTGAAAAAAGTACAGCGCGAAATCGACGATGGCCGCAGGCGCCGGTGCACCATCCACCAGGATGTGTTTTTCGAGCAAATGCCAGCCACGGGGTCGGACGATTAGCGTCGCCGGCTTGTCAATCAGCGCGTAGTGCTTACCGGTGCCGGTGTCATGAAATTCGATGGTGCCGGCCACGGCATCCATGAGATTGACCTGCCCCTGGATCACTGCCTGCCATGTGGGCGCCAGGCTGTCCTCGAAATCAGCCATGTAGCACTGCACCGGCGCATTCAGCGCATTAATCACCGTCTTGCGCTCCACCGGACCGGTGATCTCGACGCGTCGATCCTGCAGATCGGCCGGCACGCCGCGAATCGTCCAGCGCCCATCGCGAATGTGCTGGGTATCGGGCAGAAAGTCGGGTCGCACTCCCCGGTCGAACAGTGCCTGTTTGGCAGCACGGGTCGACAAGCAGGCTTGCAGCGTCGGCCTGAACTGACGGACCAGACGACTGGTAAACGCGACGGCCTCCTCCGTCAGGACGCGCTCAAACCCGGGTTCGAGCCGTCCGAGAATGTCGGCATTACCAACCGTCGTAACCGTTTCCGTCATGTCGTCTTCAGTGACCTGGTTGCAGACAGGGGGGCCATGTCCGGCACAACAACGCGGCCAGCGTGGAGGGGCGAGCGATCCGAAAAGTATACCGAGCACCCGCGAATGCCGCAGCGCAGCAATCAACCACCACTAAAGACCGCAACCCAAGCGATTGAATTGACTAGAGTTCTAGCGCCTGCGTCGCGGTGATCATGCCGTCGGCGTCTGCATAGAGATAATCACCCTCTCGAAACTCGACGCCCGCGAACCGGACCGACAGGCCCAGTTCACCGATGTTCTGCTTGCGGCTTTTGAGCGGATGCGCCGCCAGGGCCTTCACACCGACGGCACAGGCCTCAATCTCCTCGACATCGCGCACGCAACCGTAAACGACCACGCCGGCCCAGTGGTTGTCTTCAGCCAGCTTGGCAAGATTTCCGCCCAGCAATGCGCAGCGCATGGACCCACCGCCGTCGACCACCAAAACGCGCCCCTCACCCGGCTGCTCCAGTTCGCTACGGACGAAGCTGTTGTCCTCGAAGCACTTGAGCGTATGAATGCGACCAGAGAACGCCATCTCGCCGCCAAAATCGGCAAACATCGGTTCTGCGACCTGAATCTTGTCGCTATGGGCGTCGCAAAGATCAGTAACGGGGTGGCTCATGGCGCGGTTCCTGTACTACGAATGGGAAGACAGGCTGCGATGATGCCCCAGATCGCCAACGCAACGAAGCCCAGCAGTGTCCAACCCGGCAGTGAAACCCCTAGAAAACTGGCATCAATAATCGCGCAGTTGCCGTCACCGGACAGCACGGTGCGGATCACATCCCAGGCCGGCATGACATCCATCATGTAGTCCAGCGACGGACCACAGGCCGGGACCTGATCCTCCGGCAAGTTCTGTAGCCAGACGTGACGGCCCGCGATGGCGATGCCCGAACCCGCGGCCAGGGCGGCCAGCCCCGCATAAATCCCCTGCCCGAGCCGGCTGGACGGCCCATGGAGGGCGGCCGCCAGCATGATCAGCCCCACGGCGATCATCGCCACACGCTGGAACACACACATCGGGCAGGGTTCCAAACCAAACGCGTACTGCAACACCAACGCAAAACCCAGCGCAGCGAACGCGATGATGCCTCCGATTGCCATCATCGGACGAAAGCTATTGAACATTCTCTACTCCCCAAGGAATCAACAGGTCTAGCTCGTTTTGTTGAGACCCGTTGGTCAATTTGTTTGAATGGGAAATGATTCCCAGTCGCATCCAACCCCCGCATGGAGGCACCTATGAAGACCCCTATTCTCCCCAAATGTTTAGTCGCTGGCTCGCTGGCCTTGCTGGCCGCGGGCTGCAGCGACTCCGATGATGGCCAGCAGCCGCCCAATGTGTCGGTGGTCGTTGCCAATAATGTGGCTGATTCCGAAGGCACCGTTGATGTCTTTGCGCCGAATCTGAATTCGCGATCCGGCAGCTTCACGTCCGGCTCCAACGAGGGCATCGCCTTTGACAGCACCGGCACGCTGTTTCAGGCAGGCGATAACGCGACGTTTACCGGGCTGCGTGTGTTTGCAAACTTTGCATCGCGCGCTGATGGCAGCGCCTACACCGCGGGCTTCGACCGCCAACTGGATGGCGCGGGCGGCCTGACCGGTGGGTTTGCCGGCAAGGGCATCGTGGTCATCGACGCCATCGGCCGCGTTGTGGTTGCTGACAATGCCGCCGGCGACATCAAACTGTTTTCGACAACAGCCGGTGACGGCGCCGTCGAACTGGCTGCCATCACCACCGCCGCAGCCCCCTGGGACGTCACCTACGACGCCGAGTCCGACCGTCTGTATGCCGCGTTGGTCGACGGCACCGTCGCCATCTTCGACGAGTTTGCCAGCGATCCGACGGCCGGGCCGGACCGCAGCATTTTTCCGATTGATGGCGAAGGCACACAGCTGTCGGTCAACTTCCACGGCTTGGCCAAGGTGGGCAGCCAGCTCGTCGTCACCGACGTGGGTGATGCCTCGGTGGCCGATGATGGCCAGATCTTTACGCTCACGGATGACGGCAGCGTCGATGGAGGCATTACCGCGGATGCCCGCATTGTCGGCAGCCGCACCCGGCTGGGTAACCCTGTCGACCTCGTGCTGACCGGCCGCACCGCGATTGTGGCTGAAAAAGCCAATGACCTGGTGCTGACTTTCAATGACGTGACGTCGGCAAACGGCAATGTTCCACCCTCGTACGTGCGGGGTCAGACCAAGCCGGAATCCGTGGCGCTGCTGATGCGCAGCGAGAACCTGCCGGCGGACAGCTCTGACATCAATGCCCCCGACAGCGTGACGGCCGTCGTTGTCTCGACCAATCCGACACCCCCGGAGAGCCCCTTCCCCGGCGGCACCGGAGATACGGGCCAGATCCTTTTGCTGGAAACCGATTTGTCGGCTGAGATCGGCGCGCTGGACGCCAGCGCCGGCGGCATGCTGGGCACCCCGGCACGCCAGCTCGAAAGCATTGCAGTCGACACCCGGGGCCATGCCTACGTGACCTATGACAATGGCTCGGCTGGCGCTGCCAATACGGGCGTCCTGGTGGCCAACCGTGTGGGCGCACGCGCGGGCACCGCTGCGGATGTTCCCAGTACCGACCGACTGGTCGCGGGCGCCACCAGCGAGCTGAACGCCCCGAAAGGAATCGAGCTCGTGCAGTCGCTGGGTCTGATGCTGGTCGCCGACAACGGCACCCCGGCCATCAGCGCCTATGGCCTGGAGGCGGATGGCGATTCTGCGCCCGTGTTCACCGTCACCGATGTAGGCAGCGCCTCCATTTGGGACCTGGACTACGACCCGGCTAACGACCGACTATTCGTCGCCGCCACCGATGGTGCCGTTCTGGTCTATGACGACTTCGCCGCCAGTGCCCGCGGCGACGCCGGAGCCATGGTCAGCCGGACGATTCTGCCGGCCTCCGGGGGGGCGCAAATCTCGGTGAACCTGCACGGCATCGTGCATGTGGCCGAGTCGGACCAGCTGATCCTGACCGATGTGGGTGATGCGGCCAGCGCCGAGGACGGCCAGATCTTCGTCATCGACAACGCGTCTAGCGCTAGTGGCAACGTCAACGTCACCGTCCAGATCATGGGCGACCAGACCCAGCTCGGGAACCCCGTGGACGTGGCCTTTGACGGCGCGGCCATCTTCGTTGCCGAGAAATCGAACGACGTGGTCCTGCGCTACGACAACATTCTGAGCCTGTCCGGCACACTCAACGCGGCGGCCGATGCGCAAATCGCCGTTACCAAGCCGGAGTCGGTGTCCCTGACCCGCTAATTGAGCCGAGGCTTGCCAGCTGAAAAACCAGCGCCGCGACCATCTGGTCGCGGCGTTTTTTATGCGCGTGAATCAGGCGCCGGGCAGACCGCCCCGGGTCAGGGTCATGGGATCCAGCAGCTCGCGCAGGCGCGCCTCGCTCAAATCGGTTAATTCCTGCGCCACCTCAATCACCGGTCGGCCGCTGCGATAGGCTTCCTTGGCAATTTTGGAACCCAGGTCATAGCCAATCTCGCGGTTCAGTGCGGTGACCAAAATGGGATTGCGCGACAACGCGGCAGCCACCTGGTCCTCGCGCACCGAAAAACCGCTAATCGCCTTGTCAGCCAGCACACGGGCCGCGCCCGCCAGAATCTCGATGGACTCCACCAGATTGCTGGCCACCACCGGCAGCATGACATTGAGCTGAAAATTGCCCGACTGCCCGGCCGCGGCCACGGTCGCGTCATTGCCTATGACCTGCGCGGCCACCATCGCGACGGCCTCCGGGACCACCGGATTAACCTTGCCCGGCATGATGGATGAACCCGGTTGCAGCGTCGGCAATTCGATCTCTCCCAGGCCTGCCAGCGGGCCGGAGTTCATCCAGCGCAAATCGTTCGCGATTTTGGTGTAGGTGATCGCCAGCGTACGGAGATGGCTGGACGTTTCGACTAGCGTATCGAGTGCGGCCTGAGCCGCAAAATGATCGAGCGCCCGCGAGAACGTCAAACCCGACAGCGCCGACACATGCTCGGCGAACAGGGAGCCGAATTCATGATGGGCGTTGATTCCCGAACCCACGGCCGTCCCCCCCTGCGGCAGCGCATGCAGTCGCTTTCGGGCATCGACCAGGCGATCCAACCCAGCGTCCAGCTGCGAGGACCACGCGCGGAGTTCCTGACCAAACGTCACCGGCATGGCGTCCATCAAATGGGTCCGTCCGGTCTTGGCCACCTCATCGAGTTCTTCGGCACGCGCCTCAATGGTGTCGATCAGCCGCCGCACGCCCGGCATGAGCTGCTCGGAACAGCCCAGCGCACAGGCCAGGTGAATGGCCGTGGGGATCACGTCATTGGAGGATTGGCTCATGTTGACGTGATCGTTCGGATGCACTTGGACACCCCGCTGCGCGCACAGACTGGCAATGACCTCGTTAGCGTTCATGTTGCTGGACGTGCCCGAACCCGTCTGGAAGATGTCCACCGGGAACTGCTCATCCACCTGTCCGCTGGCCACTTGCTCGGCCGCGACGACGATGGCCTGTGCCTGGACCTGGTCCAGCAACCCGAGCTGCGCATTGGCCCGTGCAGCAGCGGCCTTGATCAGGCCCAGTGACCGGATCATCAACCGCGGCATCCGGCGATGGCTAATCGGAAAGTTTTCGACAGCTCGCTGCGTTTGAGCCCCCCATAGGGCGTCTTTGGGAACCTTGAGTTCACCCAGGCTGTCGCGTTCGATTCGTGTACCCGTCATGAGCGGCGTCCCTCGTTTCTTCAGCCTGTAGCCGGGCATCATCCGTTGTTCGACGGATGGCTCCATGGACACGCGCCGCTGTGTCCGCCCGGCCCAAGGCGGTGGATGCGTCGAGTCCACAGTAAACGCTTGCTCCCGGGTGACGAAAGCGCTGCAAAACGGTTCCTGACGAGTGGAGTTAGAATACGCGGCCATTTTCCGCCCCCGCACGCCGCATGAAGCTCACATCGCTGTCCGCACTGTCCCCGATTGATGGCCGCTACGCTGACAAGACCTGGGACCTCCGCGAGATCTTCTCCGAGTACGGATTGATGCGATACCGGATGCGGGTGGAGATCGCGTGGCTGCGCGCACTGGCCGCCCACCCGGAGATCGAAGAGGTGCCTGCGTTCTCCGAAGAAGCCAATGCCGCGCTGGATGAAATTGACGCTGGCTTTGATCTGCAGGCCGCGCAACGCGTTAAGACCATCGAAGACACGACCAATCACGATGTCAAAGCGATCGAGTACTTCCTCAAGGAGCGCTTCGCGCCGAAGCCCGAACTGGCCGCAGTTTCGGAGTTTCTGCACTTCGCTTGCACGTCCGAAGACATCAACAACCTGGCCCACGCGCAAATGCTCAACGATGCGCGCTCGCGCTTTCTGCTACCGCAGTTCGATGCACTCATCGAACGTCTGCGCGAAATGGCCCATACCCTGGCACACCAGCCCATGCTGTCGCGCACCCATGGCCAACCGGCCTCACCGACCACGCTGGGCAAGGAAATCGCGGTATTCGTCCATCGCCTGCGCCGTCAGCGCGACACGCTGGCCGCCGTCGTGATCCAGGGCAAGATCAACGGAGCCGTTGGCAACTTCAACGCACACATGGCGGCCTACCCCGAGGTGGACTGGCCGAAGCTGTCGGCCTCCGTGCTGGCCGAGCTGGACATTGCGCCGGCACCCGCCACCACGCAGATCGAACCGCATGATTACATTGCCGAGTACTTCAATGCCGTTGCTCGGGCCAACACCATCCTGATTGACTTCGCCCGCGATATCTGGGGCTACATCGCGCTGGGCTATTTCAAGCAACGCATGGTCGAGACCGAAGTCGGCTCTTCAACCATGCCGCATAAGGTCAACCCCATCGACTTCGAAAATGCGGAAGGCAACCTGGGCGTGGCGAACTCGGTCATGACGCATCTGGCAGAAAAGCTGCCCATCTCGCGCTGGCAGCGCGACCTCTCCGATTCCACCACCCTGCGCAATCTGGGTGTGGGTCTGGGCCATGTAATGATCTCGCTGCAGTCGCTGAATCGTGGCATTGGCAAACTCGAGGCCAACCCCGCAGCCATGGGCGCTGATCTCGACGGCAACTGGGAGGTGCTCGGCGAGGCCATCCAGACCGTCATGCGTCGACACGGCATTGAGAAGCCTTACGAACAGCTCAAGCAGCTGACTCGCGGCCAGCGGGTCGATCAGGCACGGATGGCCGAGTTCATCGAAGGTCTGGCACTGCCGCAGGCTGTCAAGGCACGCCTGCTCGCCATGACGCCTGCCTCGTACATCGGTAACGCTGCGGAACAGGCCCTGGCGTGCTAGCGGCGCTCGGAGCGACGCGGTAAGGAGCGACCGGCAGTGAACGACACGGCGCCACCGCTGGACCTGACAGGCGGCATCCTGCACATCGCCGCCCAGGCACAGCATGAACTGGCGATCTTTTCGTCGGTGCTGGAACCCCGGCGCTACGGCACCGTAGGTCTGCACGACCTGCTACGCGCCCTGGCGCTCGGCCACGCACGTAACCGGGTCCGGATTCTGGTCCGCGAACCCCAGCGCGTGCTGGCCGATGGCGCGCATCGGCTGGTGGAACTGGCCCGGCTGATCCCAAGCCGGGTCAGCATACGCGCCGCGACAGCACCTGCGGACTCCCTGCGTGAGGAGTGGATTCTGGCCGACCGGTCAGCCTTTTTGCTGCGACCCAACGCAGGCGATGATGCCGCAGTCCACAGGCCGGACGACCCTGGCCGGACGGCGGAGCTGCTCAGCCAATTCGAAACCTATTGGGCGCACGGCGCCACCTGTCGGGAGCTGTCCGCGCTTCGAATCTGAGACCCGGCGGCTCCGGTGCAGCTTCGCTACGCCCCAAGCCCCGGCTCGTAGGCCAATAACGCGTCGCGCAGCACATCAGGAATGGCAGTGGTCTGCTGCGCGGCGTAGTCAAACCAGACGGTCACCGCCTCGGTCACGGCCACCAGGCGCTCGGAATTCCGGCGAAACATCCCGACCTCAAACACCAGGCTGCTACGCCCGAGCTTTGCGATACGACAGCCGGCGTCCAAGTCATCGGGGTACTTCAACTGCTCGACAAAATCGCAGCTTGTGCGCGCCAGGATTAAATCCTGCGAATCGGGCAACGCCTGACGCGGGAAATTGTCATCCCGATACGCCAGCCGCGCAGACTCGGAAAAGGTGAAATAGCGCGCATTGTTCACATGCCCCAGCGCATCCATATCGCCCCAACGAATCTGAATGGGATACCAGTAGCGATAGTCATCACGACTGCGTTCGATGGTGGGCACGAGCAATCCTTACGAGGTGGGCTAAGACGCTGCGGCTGAGCCGGTCAGTCGTCTTCGTCCTTGGACAGACGGTGGTAGCTACGCAGGTTCATGAATAGGAACAGCCCGCAGGTCACCACATGGATGAATGCGAACAATTCGGCCTGAGGCGGGAAGTCAAAGGCGTAGAGACAGAACCAGAAACTCAGACCAACAATGACAACCTGCAGGACCAACCATGCGGAGAACTTCGGCATGACGGCCTGCGCGGCAATGACGGAGATCAGGAACACGGCGAACGCCAAACCGCTGACGGTGACGTACTCCAGCGTGAACTCCGGGGCGGTCGGCAAATTGAGATAGAAAAACCGCGGCGCCCAGACCAGGAACAGGGCCAAGCACAGCAAAAAATAGCCGGTCAGCCCGATTCCAGATAGCAATGCCCGCATGGTGACTCCTCTCATTCGTGAACGCGCACGTGCGCCGACTTCTTCAAACCGCCATTTGATCGGCGCAACCACTGCGAGGCGGATCGCCCCCGACGGTCGTGACACATCCGATGTGCCGAGGATTCAAGCAGCCTGCCAGGAAGAAGGCAAGCAAGGCGGACGCTGTTATTCTTCCCGCACATTCGGGGACAGTGCCCTCTGGGGGTTTCATGCGTTGCGCGTCGTTCATTCTGCTCGCGGTCACCATCGGCCTGACGGCCTGCGCCAGCACATCCGGGGTGAACCGGCTGGCATTTGGCGAGTATCTGCGAGACGGCTATCAGCTCAGCGACCGCGAGCTGCGCGCGCTGCAGTACTACGTCTCCGATGACATCCACCTGCGCCGGATTGTCGAGTCCGGCAATCGCAGCATCGGACGGGGCATTCTGCTGGAGCGCAACGCGCGGGTGGTCGATGAGATTCTGATCGAGGCCGGCACCCCGGGCATTGCCGTGGGCGTGGGTAACGACTGGGTTGCCGTGAGTTTCGAGCCGGGCTCGTACCTGTATTTCAGTTCACGTAACGATGGCGTGCATGTCGTCGGCGACCCGGGCCGGCCCGGGGACCTCTACTACCTGTGGGCAACGGATTGGATGCAGGGCACGGGCGTGGTCTACATCAACGGCGTGCCCTATGAAGCTCAACCCGAGAATGCCTATGCGCATCTCCAGGTCGAGCGCAAAGCCCTGGCTCGCTCCGAGGCGCGTGATCGCGTGCAGCCCGGACGAAAACTCTATGACGAACGAGGTTCGCGCTAGGCAGACACCGCCCCAGTTTCATAACCGGGCGACCACCTCAGCCCCGGTCCAAAGACCGTCTGCTTCGTGCCGGAGCCGCGCCCAGCCAGGCCGCCTCCGGTCCAGGCAGGCGCCATCCGTCGACTTGCGGGATAGGGCCTCGCCGATCAGGGCACGTAGGCCGTCCTAGCCGGCTGATCGCTCCAACTGCTTGGCGGCCTCCCAGGCCGCATCCATTTCGTCCAGATGTTCGGCGTTCATCGGCCGGCCGGCCTCCGCCATCACCTGTTCGACATGGGCGAAGCGACGCTCGAACTTCGCGTTGGCGGCCAACAGGGCCTCGGTGGGCTCGATTTTCAGATGCCGCGCCAGATTGACGACGGCAAACAGCAGGTCACCCAGCTCTTCACTGCGGTGGCTCGCGTCCCCAGCGGCGGCCAGCTCATCGAGTTCCTCGCGCACCTTGTCCCACACACCCTCGGCATCGGGCCAGTCAAAGCCTTTGGCAGCCGCGCGGTGCTGCAATTGGGCGGCGCGCGCCAATGGGTCAAGCATGGGATTCGGCGACGCGAGTGGCCAGGTTATGCAACATGCCGGCGGTGGCGCCCCAGATGCGCCAGTCCTGCCACATGAGCTCGTAGTAGGGAATCTCGACGCCCATGCGCCCCACCGACTTGCGGCGGTATCTGGACAAATCCAGCACATGGATCAGCGGGACTTCGAACACGGCGTCCACCTCCACCCCATCGGGTTCATAGCTGGCCGTGCCGTCGACCTGCGCGACCACGGGCGTCACGCAAAACCGCGTCACGGTCGGGTAATCGTCCAGGTAGCCAATGACCTCCGAGGCCTGCGGGTTCAGCCCGATTTCCTCATCGGCTTCACGCAAGGCCGCATGCGCCGTCGTGGCATCCCCGTCCTCGATACGGCCACCCGGAAAGCTGATCTGCCCGGCGTGGTCCCGCAACCGCTCTGACCGCTGGGTCAGCAGCACATGGGGGCCATCGCTGCGATCAAGAATGCCGACCAGCACGGCGGCCGGGCGCAAGGATTTCTGCCAATGAGGACCGAGAATGCGATCGATGCCCAGCGGCAGGTCCAGCCGCGTCACCGGACGCGGTGGCATGGCGCTGGTCGAGGCCAACGCGCGGCGTACGCGCACCAGTGGGTCGGGCACGGGTCGGATGGCCGCGTCAGCCACCGCCACCTTCAGAGTCACTGTTCTTGAGCCGTTCCACATGCTGGTCGATCAGCGCGCGATAACGCGGGGTCAGGCCCGCATCGGCGTAGATCGGGTCACCCTCCTCGTCGACCTCCGCCACCGGCCCTCGCTCGTAGGGAAACTCGGCCTCGATCTGGTCGAGCGCCGCAGATAACAAATCGGTCAGTATCTGCTCTTCGCTTCGGCCGGGGAATAATTCACTCAGCGCCGCAATCTTGGCTGCATCGAACAGCGGCAGGCGGATCTCATAGACTTTCGCAGCTCGCGGAGCAGCCGCATCGCTTTGCCACTGCTCAAGGAGTTGTTTCATTCGCATCGACATTTTGGGTCTGTGCCTAGCGCGTCACTATACCCCCTTGTCATCGTCGCGTTGCCACCATGACAAGCCCGCAGGTAGCATGCAGCCTCAACTTTTTTCGGCCATCCACGGATGGCAACCAGGAGACCAAGCGATGGATATGGAGACGGTGTTCAAGAACATGCCGGCGGCATTCAATGGCGAAGAAGCCGGAGATCTGTCCGCGACCGTGCAGTACAAGGTCAGCGCGCCCAAGTATTGCGTGATCGACAACGGCACCCTCACCGTGCACGACGGTGTCAGCGACAATGCTGATGTCACGCTGACGCTGGACGATGACGATTTCATCGCACTGATGACCGGCGAACTCAACGGCATGACCGCGTTCATGACCGGCAAGCTGCAGCTGGAAGGTGATCTGATGCTGGCGCAGAAGCTGTCGTCGATGTTCGACGCCAGTCAGCTCGGCAACTAATCCCCTCGGGTCGCAACGGCACGCGAAGGCACTCGCCTTCGCGTGCTTTTTTATGGCCGCCTCAGTGGATCAGACGCTAAGCATCGCCCCCGTACGCTGGACAGGCGATGAGATGCGCCGCCGCATTCGCGGTGGCCGTCGTCAGCCGCTTGCGCGCGCCTGTGGTCTGGGGCGCATCGACTCGCTGCGGATTCTCGATGCGACGGCCGGCTACGGGCGTGATGCGTTTGTGCTGGCCGCACTGGGGGCCAAGGTCATGCTCAGCGAGCGACTGCCACCACTGGCCGATGCGCTGGTGGCCGCCCATGCCCAGGCCCTGGACGATCCCGCAATCTGCGCGGTCGCGGCCCGCATGACGGTCTCCGCCGGTGACAGTCGCGCATTAATGCAGCAGACCCAGCCGCCCTTCGACGTGATCTACCTCGATCCCATGTATGCCCCACCCGGGCAGAAAGCCCTGGCCAAGGCGCCCATGGAAGCACTGCGACATCTCACCGACGGTGACCCTGATGCGCGGGAGCTGGCCCAGCTGGCATGGGAACACACCGGCAGACGCGTCGTCATCAAGCGATCACCAAAGGCGCCGACACTGCTGGACCGGAAGCCTTCGTTCATCCTCAAATCCAACCGCGTTCGCTACGACGTCTACGTGCGCTCATGAAGACTCTAACCCTCATTCGGCACGGCAAATCCGACTGGAACGAACCCGGGCTCCCAGATTTCGACCGCACGCTCAATGCACGCGGCCGGCGCGATCTGCCCGCCATGGCGGCGCGCTGGTCGGCCCGCCACCCGATGCCAGACCAGGTGCTATCGAGCCCGGCCGTCCGCGCCGCCACCACGGCAAGAGGACTGCTGCTTCAACTCGGTCTGCCGGCGGATCAGATTGACTACCAGGCCGCGTTGTACCTGGCGCCACCGCAGACGATCTGGTCGATGATTCATCACCATGGCCGCGGCGACGACCTCTGGGTTGTGGGGCACAACGAGGGGATCAGCGAGCTTGCCGCCGCGCTTGTGCCCATCGAGCTACCGCCGCTGCCAACCTGTAGCTGGATGCGCTGCGCCCTGGACGTGACGGACTGGCCTGAAACCCTGCCCCACGCTCAGTGCCGGCTGATCGAACTGGCAACGCCCAAGGGCCTGGTCGACCTGGGTGGCTAGGTCAGCGGCTTGAGGTCTCGGGCAAAGCGCGCGGCATTCTGCACGTAGTGCGTGGCGGATGCCTTGAGCATCTTGGCCGTTTTCTCGTCCAATTCGCGCACGACCTTGCCCGGCGAACCCATGACCAGTGAGTAATCCGGAATCTGCTTGCCTTCCGGAATCAATGCGTTGGCGCCGATGATGCAGTGCTTGCCGATGACGGCACCGTTGAGAATCACAGAATTAATGCCAATCAGTGAGCCATCGCCGATGGTGCATCCGTGCAGCATGACCTGATGGCCCACCGTCACGTCCTCGCCCACGGTTAACGGGATGCCACTATCGGTGTGCAACACGGCAGCGTCCTGAATGTTCGAGCGCGCGCCCACCGTGATGAGATCACAGTCCCCGCGTATGACCGCGTTAAACCAGACGCTGCTTTGCTCGTGCAGACGCACGCGGCCGATGACAGTGGCGTTGTCCGCGATGTAGTGACCATCTCCGATCAGTTCCGGCTGGTCGTCTCCGAGGGCATAGAGCATGGGCGTCTCCCGTGGTGTGATTAACGTTCTGTCGTTCTTGTCTGATGGACGACCTGATCGCGCAGGTAAGTCGGCTCCAATTCCGCCGGGGCCACCGTCGGGCTGCCGAGCAAAGCAAGCTCGGCCATGGCCCGCGCCGTAGGCAGCTGGACCCCACTGTCCTGTAGCGGGCAGCCCACGGCGCTGCGTAACAGCTCTGGATGCCGGCCCCAGCCCGTTCCGGCCGTTCGAACCCGCTCGGAATTCAGGGCCGGCACCGCTTCCGGCGCACAGACGCGCTCGGCGACCCGTTGTTCAGGCAGCGCATCGCATTGCACTCGGTAACAGGCGAAATAAACACCCCCCGCCCGTGCGTCGATCGCCACCGCCACATCGCAAGGGGCCTGGTCTCGACCCGCCTGCCAAGCCATCGCAGCCAAGCTCGACACGGGGGCCACCGGACAGGCCAGCCCCTGGGCCAAGCCCTGCGCGCAGGCCACACCGATGCGGATGCCCGTGAAGGCCCCGGGGCCACGCCCGACAACGATCAGCTCAAGATCGGAGACCGACGCCCGCAAATCAGACAGGACGTCCTGGACCATGGGCATGAGCCGGTCGGTATGCCCACGGCCGATGGTCTCGGCGCGCTCGGCCCACGCACCGTCGATCAGCGCCGCGGCCGAACACGCTTCGGTGGAGGTATCAATGGCCAGCAGGTTCATGCCGAAACCTCTCGAAGAAACGCGAGGATGGGTGCGCGCTCCCGCTCGACGGGAAACGGGGGCAGGCTGTTGAGAAACGACCGCCCATAGCCTGTGCGATGAATGCGCGCGTCAAAGATCACCAGCACACCGCGATCACTCGCGCCGCGGATGAGCCGCCCCGCCCCTTGTTTGAGGGTCATGGCCGCATGCGGGATTTGATAGTCCCGAAAGGGTTCCAGACCTTGCGATTTGAGCCACTCCACCCGCGCTTTTAGCAGCGGATCACTCGGCGACATGAACGGTAGACGGTCGATCATGACCAGTCGCAGCGCCCGGCCGGGCACATCCACACCCTCCCAGAACGACTGGGTGCCGACGAGCACGGCATTGCCATCGTCACGGAACTGCTCAAGCAGTCGATTCTTTGGGCCCTGACCTTGCTGTAGCACGGTGAGGTTCGAGCGCTGCGCCAACCACTCTCCGTATTCGCGAACTGCGGCGTGGCTGGTGCAGAGCAAGAATGCGCCGCCGGCGCTGGCTTCAATCAATTCGACGGCAGCGTCGGCAACGGCCGCGCGATAGTCCGGCGATCGGGGGTCTGGCATGGCAGGCAGGTAAAGCCTGGCCTGCTTTGCGAAATCAAAGGGGCTGTCAAACGCGGCCTCGGCGGCCGTATCGGCGCCGATCTCCCGCTTGAAATGGTCAAAACGTCCATCGACTGCCAGCGTTGCGGAGGAGAACACCCAGGCAGCCGGCTCGCGCTCACGACTGGCCTGGAAGCGGTCTGCGATGACCAGTGGCGTACAACGCAGCGCGAAGTTGCTACGGCTGACCTCAGCCCAGCGCACGTGGTCCGGCTCCTGATCCCCGCTGATGGCGTGCAGGCGGGTGACCAACACATCGCAACGCTGGGCACAGGTGGTCAGTCCATCACTGGCCTCTTCAACCAGACGCAACTGGGACTGTACGGCCACCAGTGCCTCGTCCAGCTCACGCAGGGCGGTTTGTGCGGCCACACCGTCAAAAACGGCATCCCAGGCCTGCCGCCCTCCAATACGAGGTAGCTCACGGTATAGCTGATCCACCTGATCCGATAAGGCATGCAGTGCGTCAATGAAGTCCGTCGCGCCGGCCCCAACCTCCTCGGCCTCGCGCTGAGCATCGCCCACCAGCTCACGTAACTGGCGGGCTGATAAGGCATAACCGAAAAACTGCCCGGCGACATCGGGAATCTGATGGGCCTCGTCCACAATGACGATATCGGCGCCTGGTAGCAGCTCGGCAAACCCGGTGTCTTTCAGCGCCAGGTCGGCAAACAGCAGGTGGTGATTCACCACCACCACATCGGCCGCCTGCGCTTTACGCCGGGCATCCATCACCCAGCAGTCGTCGTAGCGGGGACATCGCTGGCCCAAGCAGTTATCCGCTGTTGAAGACACATGCACCCGGGCCGGCGAATCATCATTCAGCCCTTCGACCCCGGCCAGATCACCGTCGCGCGTCCGCCCGGCCCAGCGCCGCACGCGCTGGACATCACGGCGAACAAAGGCGGACAGACTGCCGTCATCCAGCGCCTGTTCCATACGGTACAGACACAGATAATTGGATCGCCCCTTCAGTCGCGCGATACGTCCGCCCAGCGCCAGCGCGTCCCGTGCTGCGGGAAGATCGCGTTCGAAAAGCTGATCTTGCAGGGCTTTGGTCCCGGTCGAGATCAGCGTGCGCTGGCCGCTGAGCAGCGCCGGCACCAGATACGCCAGCGTTTTCCCGGTTCCGGTCGCGGCTTCGACCACCAGCGGGACGCGTGTTTCGATGGCGCGAGCCACGGACTCGGCCATGGCGGTCTGCTGATCCCGCGGCTGGTAGCCCGGAAATGCCTGAGCCAGCGGGCCGTTGGAATCGAAGGCCCGTGTCACATCACTCACGTGAGCCCGCCCTGCCGCTGGGGTCGTGCCGGGCCGGTCACGTCTGGGATCGCTCCGCCTGCTCCGCTGACCGGGCAGCCTGATCGGCCTGATCGGTATGGCCCTCAGCCCGCCAGGCCGCTTCAGCGATGCGCCACGCCGGACCTGTGACGTAGGGATTGCCCGACGCCAGGGAGCGCGCTCGACGGGCCATCTGCCGGGCCTGCTCCGTATCGGACTGCTCGAGGTGAATCTGCCCCAGCAACAACCAGAGAAACGGATTCCGGGGTTCGATGCGCAGTGCACGCTCCAACTGCGCGGCTGCGCCCTGCAAATCTCCCTGTGCGCGTTGCGTGGCAGCCTGATCTGCGAGCGCAATTGCCGCCGGGCCGGCGACATCCCGTAGGTTTCGGGGGCCAGAAAATTCAGGAGCCGAAGGCTCTGGAATCGGGGTCGCTTCAGGCCAGTCGTTGATTTCCGGCGAGGGCTCCGGTTCGCTCGGGCGCGTCCAGGGCGGGCTCTGCCGCTGCGGTTCACGCTCTGACCGGCTGTCTTCAACAACCGGTGGCTCCGGATACGGCCAGACGGGCTCGCGCTGGCCTTGTTGGCGCAGGCTGCCGCAGGCGCTGAGCAAACAAGTCAGCAGGCCGACGAGATAAAAAGACTTCATGGTCCGAACAATCGCTCCCAAAATCCGGTATCCGGCTCGGCCGCAGCCGCACAACTGGCCCAGGTGTCGGGGGCCGAACCCGGTAGATACGGTACCAGCAGCCGATCCTCACATTGTGTGTCGGCCAGGGCATCCTGTTGCGGCACCACCCAGATCGGTTCGGCTTGGCCCGTGGCAAACAAGTCCACCGGCCGCGGGTCCAGTGCCGCCATCATCCGCGACCACAGCTGCAGGGCGCCTGATGCGCCGGTGAGTTGCGCCGGCTTGTTGTCATCACGCCCCACCCAGACCGTGGCCTGGACATCCCCACCAAAGCCGGCAAACCAGCTATCCCTTAATTCATCCGTGGTACCGGTCTTGCCGGCCAGCGTCGTGGACCGTAGGTACCGCTGGGCGCTGCGCGCCGTGCCATCAATCATCACCCGATTCATTGCCCACTGCACGAGCCCTACGGCATCGACATCCGGCCCGCCACGCAGACGCCGTGCGAACCGCTCCAGCGGCTGACCGTCCCGGTCCTGTACGTCTCGAATCGCCTGCAGCGGTGTGACGAACCCGCCGGCGCCCAGCGAGTTGTACAGCTGGGCGACCTCCAGGGGGGACCGTTCCACCGCACCCAGCGCCAGCGACGGCAGGGGGGCGGGCTTGTGATCATCCCCCAGCAACACGTACTGACGCGCCACATCCTCCATGCCCACTTGCAGCGCCAGCTGCACGGTGGCGAGGTTGTAGCTCTTGGACAAGGCCTCGAACAGCGGGACGTCGCCGTGTAGCTCCCGGTCGTAATTCTCAGGCATCCAGACACTGCCGTTGGGCATGTCCAGTCGCACCGGCGCGTCGGGCAGCAGCGTGGTCAGGCGGTACGACGCCGGGTGCGATAAAGCGGCTAAATAAACCAACGGCTTGGCCAGAGACCCGATCGGACGCTTGGCGTCCAGGGCGCGGTTGAAACCGGCATACCCGGCCTGGCGACCACCCACCAGCGCCAGAATCTCGCCTGTTTCCACCGAGGTCACGACCGCGGCCGCCTCCAGCGAACCGGATTCGATCCCCCGCCCCTGCTCGATGGCATCCAGCCCGGCAAGCACGGCCCGCTCTGCCGCAGCCTGCACCCGCGGGTCAAAGGCCGTGAAGATGCGCAGCCCCTCGCTCGTCAGGTCTTCTTCGCGGTACTGCGCCTGGAGCTGGCGACGCACCAGATCAACGTAAGCGGGATACTGTGAGGTTCCACGGTCGCCACGTGGCCGCACCCCCAGACCGGCTGCCTTGGCAGCCTCGGACTCCTCGGCCGAAATCAAACCATCAGCGGCCATGCGGTCGAGGACCAGATTGCGCCGGGCCAGCGAACGCTCGGGGTTCCGACGCGGGTTGTAGTACGAAGGGCCCTTGACCAGACCCACCATCAGCGCGATTTCCTCAGGCAGCAGCTCTCCTAGCGGCTTGCCAAAATAAAAGCCGCTGGCGAGGCCAAAGCCATGAACTGCACGCGGCCCATCCTGACCGAGGTACACCTCGTTCAAATAGGCCTCGAAAATCTCGTCCTTGCTGTAGTGGATCTCCAACAGAATGGCCATTAGGGCTTCTTTGGCCTTGCGCACCCAGGTGCGCTCGCTGCTGAGGAAAAAATTCTTGATGAGCTGCTGGGTGATCGTGCTCCCGCCCTGCACCACACCGCCGGCCTGCAGGTTGGCCCATGCTGCGCGGGCGATGCCGCTCCAATCGATGCCGTAATGGCGGTAGAAGTCACCGTCCTCGACCGCAATCAGGGTTTGCACCAACAGCGGCGGCACATCATCCAGCCGGACCAACACCCGATCTTCTCCGTGCTTGGGGAAGATGCTGCCGATGAGCATGGGGTCCAGCCGCATGATCGGCACGGATCCACCCGCAGCAGTCTGGATCGCGCGGATGCCGCCGTCACCGAAGCTGATGTCCACCAATCGTTCGGGCTCCGCCCCATCCCAGAACTGGAATCCTCTGGAGGCGATACGGATGCGGTCGCCGACCACGGCGTAGGTACCGGCGCGTTGCGCGTCGGCGCGGCTTCGGTAGCCCAGACGCCGCAACTCGTGCACGACATCCTGCGGCGTCAAACGTTTGCCCGCGTAGAGTTCCAGCGGAGCCGCGTAGATCTGGGCCGGAAGCGCCCAACGCACGCCGTCGAAGCGCGCACGCAACTCCACGTCCAGTCGCATGGTGTAGAGCGCCAGTGCGGACGCTGCCAGGCACAGCACAACCAGCCCGGCGACAAGCAATCGTTGGCGCATCAAATCGCGAAGTGTTGTCTAGAAAACCAGCGAAAGCATAGCAGACCACCCCGCCCGCACGACGCCATATCGCGGGGCCACGGCGATGTGATCGAGACGCCGATCAGCGTTTGAAACTAGCCGTTCCGGGCTTCCAACTCGGCTTCCATCTGAGCCAGGCTGGTATGGCGCACATCCTTGCCCTGAATCAGATAGATCACGTACTCGCCGATATTGCTGGCATGGTCGCCAATGCGTTCAAGTGCACGGGCGGCCCACTGCAAGTCCATCACCGGCCGGATGGTGCGTGGATCTTCCAGCATGAAGGTCAGACACTGGCGGGAGATCGCGTCATACTCGGAGTCGACCTTGCGATCTTCCTTGGCGATCTCCAGGGCATCCTCCGCATCCAGACGGGCGAAGGCATCGAGTACGCGGTGCACCATGCTGGACACCCGCCGCCCCATGGTCTCCACCGGAGACAGCGAACCCGCCGGCGTGGGGTTGGCTGCCAGGCTGGCTGCCATACGGCCGATCTTCTCGGCCTCGTCGCCGATCCGCTCCAGATCGGTAATGGTTTTGACCACCGCCATGATCAGGCGCAGGTCCGTGGCGGCCGGCTGCCGACGCGCAAGCACGCGAATGCACTCCTCATCAATGCCGACTTCCATGGCATTGACCTTGTAATCGCGATTGGCCACCTGCTGACCCAGTTCCCCATCGGCCTCGGTCAGCGCACGTACGGCCTCCGAGACCTGCTGCTCCACCAGCCCGCCCATGGTCAAGACCCGTTGCCGGATATCGTCCAGTTCGGCATTGAACTGCTTAGAAATATGGCTGGAAAGATGCAGATCTGCGTTGCTCATGGGGTCTCCAGAGACGTTGACTAGCCGTAACGTCCCGTAATGTAGTCTTCTGTTTGTTTCTTGCTCGGGTTCGTGAATAGCTGGTCGGTATCTCCAAACTCGACCATCTCACCGAGATACATAAAGGCGGTGTAATCCGACACACGGGCCGCCTGCTGCATATTGTGCGTCACGATCAGAATCGTGAAGTCTTTTTTCAGCTCGGCGATCAGCTCCTCGACTTTCAACGTCGAGATGGGGTCCAGCGCTGAACAGGGCTCGTCCAGCAGCAACACGTCGGGCTGGATGGCGATGGATCGTGCAATCACCAGGCGTTGCTGCTGACCACCGGACATGCCCAATGCCGATTCATTGAGCCGGTCCTTGACCTCATCCCAGAGCGCCGCGCCCTTGAGTGCCCACTCCACCGTTTCATCGAGGACGCGCTTTTTCTTGACGCCCGCCAGACGGAGGCCGTAGGCCACGTTCTCGTAAATCGACTTGGGGAACGGATTCGGCTTCTGGAACACCATGCCGACCTGACGGCGCAGGCGTGCCACGTCGACGTCCTTATCGAAGATGTTCTTGTCGCCCAATCGAATCTCGCCGGTGATGCGCACCGTATCGACCAGGTCGTTCATCCGGTTAAAGCAGCGCAGCAATGTCGACTTGCCGCAGCCACTGGGCCCGATGAACGCGGTGACCTCTCCCTTCTTGATGTCGAGGTTGATGTTCTTGAGCGCCTGCTTCTCCCCGTAGTACAGGTTCAGATCATGTACCGACATGGCCGTGTCGGCGGCAGACGCAGCGACGGGACGCGCACCGATCTCGCTCACGTCGAGATTCTCGATGTAGGCATCCTTGTCTTTGCTTCGCATGGGTTGCTCCATGATATTTAGTGCTCCAGAGCCCGGTAACGTTCACGCAACCGGTTGCGAATTCGAACGGCGGCGAGATTGAGTATGACGATCACCAGGACTAGTAACAACGCGGTGGCGTAGACCAGCGGCCGCGCGGCTTCGACGTTCGGGCTTTGGAAACCAACGTCGTAGATGTGAAAGCCCAGATGCATGAACTTGCGATCCAGATGCAGGTAGGGGAAGTTGCCATCCAGCGGCAGTGACGGCGCCAACTTCACCACACCGACCAGCATCAACGGCGCGACCTCTCCTGCAGCCCGCGCGATCGCCAGAATCAGACCTGTCATCATGGCCGGGCTGGACATGGGCAGAACGATCTTCCAAAGCGTCTCTGCCTTGGTGGCTCCCAGGGCCAGGCTGGCCTCACGAAGCGAGCGCGGAATGCGCGCCAGCCCCTCTTCCGTGGACACGATCACCACCGGCAAGGTCAGCAGCGCCAGGGTCAACGATGCCCAGAAGATACCGCCCGTGCCGAAGGTCGGCGACGGGAGCGCCGCCGGGAAAAAGAGTTGGTCGATGGAGCCGCCCAGGGCGTAGACAAAAAACCCGAGTCCGAACACGCCGTAGACGATGGAGGGCACGCCGGCCAGGTTGTTGACCGCGATGCGAATCACCCGTGTCACCACACCCTGCTTGGCGTATTCGCGCAGATACAGCGCGGCGACCACGCCGAAGGGTGTCACGAAAACGGACATCAGCATCACCATCAGCACCGTCCCGAAAATGGCCGGAAACACACCGCCCTCGGTATTGGCTTCTCGTGGATCGTCGCTGACGAACTCCCAGATCTTGGCGAAGTAGAACCGGAGCTTGCCCAGCAGGCTCATCGCATTGGGCCGATAACCCCGTACGACTTCGGCCAGTGACACGGTGACGGTTTGTTCGTTCTGCACCCGCACGGTAATGCTGTCACGCTCGATCGCCGCGTTCAGGGCATCCAGCTCCTGCTGCAACGCCCGGTATTCGGCGTTGAGTGTGTCCCGCTCCTGCTGAATACGCGCCAGGGCCTCATCCGTTACCCTGTTTTCCAGTTCGAGTCGTCGCTCGCGTAGACGCAGCTGCTCTAACTCGTAGTTGACCGAGCCGATGGCGCCTTCCTGGATGTGTTCGATCTGGTGGTACAGGTCGCGCGCACGCGCATGCCGCGTCTTGAACACGGACCAGAGGTCATCCCCCTCGCCAGCAATCGGCTCGCCATGCTCGCTGACCGAAATCAGATAGCCGTAAAGATCACCCCACTCCAGCCGTTCGAACACGCTCAGCGTTTCAGGAGTCGTCCGCTGCTGAATCCAGTCGTCCAGTAAATAGCGGAAATCTGCGCCGTAAACATCACGATTGGCGACCTTGACCAGCCGCCGTTCGTAGAACTCCTGATCGCCGTCCACCGGTATCCCGGCAGATTGCAACCGCGCCGTGCTCACCGTTTCGCTGTAGCCCAGCTGTGCGATCAGTGGTCTCGGCGCCTCTCCCGGTTCGACATACACCGCCTCGATGATCGGAGCGGGCCAGAAGTGACCGAGACCGCGAATGGCGATGAGCGCCAGCAGCCCCACCACCATGAGTCCGGACAAGGCCACTGCACCACCGGTAAACCAGACCCAGGGCTGCCCGGAGGCATACCACTCGGAAAAGCTGCCGGCGCGCGTGCGGGTAATCGACTTCTGCTGGCTCATAGCGTGCTGTACTTACGGCGGAGCCGCTGACGAACGACTTCCGCCAGCGTGTTGAAGAAGAATGTGAACAGGAACAGCACCAAGCCCGACAGGAACAACAGTCGGAAGTGCGTACTGCCCACCTCGGACTCCGGCATCTCGACGGCGATATTCGCCGACAGCGTCCGCATGCCCTGGAAGATGCTCATGTCCATAATCGGCGTATTGCCGGTGGCCATCAGCACGATCATCGTCTCGCCCACGGCGCGGCCCATACCAATCATGACCGCAGAAAACATGCCGGGGCTCGCGGTTGGCAACACCACCCGGACCAGGGTCTGCCAGGGTGTGGCCCCCAACGCCAGCGAGCCCTGCGACAGCTGCTTGGGAACCGAGAACACCGCGTCCTCAGCAATGGAGAAAATCGTCGGGATGACGGCGAAGCCCATCGCCAAGCCCACGACCAAGGCATTGCGCTGGTCGTAGGTAATACCCATCTCGTTATTCAGCCACAACGGCATGCTGCCACCAAACAACGCCGCCTCGACCGGGCGCGATAGCGCGAAGGCCAGCCAGCCGATGAACACGACCACAGGAATCAGCAGCGCGGGCACCCAGCCGTCGGGGACACGATGCCGAATCGATGCCGGAAACCGTGTCCACAGGAAGCCCGACAGCGGAATCGCCAGCGGCAACATCAAAATCAGCAGAAAAGCCCCGGGCATATTCAGTTCAAGCACCGGCGCCAGCCACAACCCCGCGAGAAAGCCCAGAATCACCGTGGGCAAGGCCTCCATGATCTCGATGGTGGGCTTAACGATTTGACGCAACTCGGGCGACATGAAATACGCCGTGTAGATCGCGCCACATATTGCCAGCGGCATGGCGAACAGCATGGCGTAGAACGCGGCTTTAAGCGTTCCAAACGACAGCGGCATCAAACTGAACTTGGGTTCAAAATCGCTGGTGGCCGACGAGGACTGCCAGACGTAATCGGGCTCGGGGTAGCTCTCGTACCAGACCTTGCCCCACAGCGAACTCAAGGACACTTCCGGGTGTTCGTTGTGGACGTCGTACACCGACACCTGCCCGTCCCGGCTCGTCACGAGCAGACGATCGGCTCTCGGGGCCAGTGCAATGTCGGCGATGGGGCCGTCCATCACGGCCTCATTGAGCAATTGCCGGTGTGAGGTCGCGTAATAGATCGCCACTCGACCCTCGGCGTCTGCCGCGACAAAGCCTCGGCGCCGTTGCTCAATATCCAGCGCCGACACCATGGCCTCGCCCGGTGCCTCGAACTCGCGCACTTTCTGCAAGCGCCAGCCCGCGCCTTCGTCGCGCACGGGGAAGAGCTGCGTAATGCGACCGTCGGACGTCGTCACCAGCAGCGAGATGCCTCCGTTGAGGTACCGCGCATCGACGACGTGAGCACCGTCGCCCGCCACCGTCACGGGTCCGAGACGTTCCGGACGATCCAGGCGACGGATGTTCGTGGTGACCACCTCGCCCGCATCGGTGAGGACGTGTAGCCAGTTCTCGGCGGGATCTAGCAGCAGTCGCTCGATGCGCTGATCAGGCGGCAAATCCAGGCGCAGCGTCGCCTGCTCATCTGCAGTCAACTCACCGCTGCCACCAAACAGCCCCACTTCCTGGACATAGCGGACGAGTTCGATGCGACCATCCGGCATGGCCGCGGCGATGAGCAGCGACTCGGGACTGACGCGGACATCTAGCGACCGCACCTCACCCAGGCCCGTCTCGATCGGCTCCTCACCGTAGGGAAAATCAAGGCTGGAGACGACTCGGCGCCCCTGGTCATCAAATCGAATCTGATGGACTTCTTTGACGACCACCAGGCCGCCATTATCCAGCAGCAAGCCGAACACGCCGCGGTTCGAGTCAATCTGGTCGAAGGATGCGATTGACGCGCCTTCGGGAATCGGGATGCGTGACTCTCCGCGCAGCTCGCCGGTGAGCACGTCGAAATAACGGACCCGGCCATCGGTGCCAACATGCGTGGCCACCTCGGCCTGCTCCTCGACGGATAACAGCAAGGCAGGCTCGCCGATCGGATCAGCATATTCGGCGACCTTGTCCATGGACGCGGGCGCGAACAGTGGCAAGACCACCCAGGCGAGATAGAAGAAGATCAGCAAGATGGCGACCAACACGCCGATTCCGCCGATCCCGACGGCCACCGTGGCCATGCGGTCCTTGAAGTAGCGCCACTGGATCAGGCGGTCGCTACCGGCGCGATCGTCCTTGTCCAGCCCTGGATGCTTGCCTCGGGATGTCTGTTCCATGCTCGAAGTCTAATCAGCACCGGTGACAGTCGGATGACTACCCGGCTCGCCCTGCCCGTGGCCGATGTCGCGACGGGCAGGACGATAAAACCGAACGCTGACCTGATCGAATCGACCAGGCCGGCGTCAGACTGCAATGCAATCGACTAGAAGTCGAATTGCATCCGTGCGGTAACCGCATTCGGCTCGTCACTGCCTTCTGCCACATCGGCCGCGATGTAGTTCAGCATGAAGCGAACCTGCGGGTTCATGTACCAATTCAGGCCCAGCGTGACCGACTCCACTTCGAAGTCATTGCTGTCGTTTTCCACGTAGTCGTACCGGGCAGCGATCTCATACGCACCATGAGGCTTGCGCGGTTTTACGCGACCAAACTTACCGGTCTTGGCGTTGAATGGACGCGACTCTCCTGTCAGGAAGTAGCTGGTGGTGGCGTAAAACGCTGCGACATCCTGCTCGACCGTTTCGGTTTCGAAAGTGCCGCCCAGGTATTCGGCCTGCACCGACAGCGGACCCGCGATACTCGCGAACTCAAGCGCAAAAATCGTCGACTCGGACCGCTCTCCGGTGTTGATGTTGACGATATCCGGACGGGACGCATCAGAGAGATGGCCGGCCGCCCGTACACGAACGCGGTTACGACCTTCGATGCCGCCGGTGACGAGCGCCGAACCGCCCACGTGCAAGGTGACGTCCTCGCTCAGTGAAGGCGAGAAAATCACGCGGGCCGATCCGCCGACGCCTTCCGTGGTGCCGCTGCCACCATCTGCATCTTCATCCTGATAGGCATTGAATGCAGAGATGCCAAAGCCCAGTGCGTTGTAATGACCCCAGTAGCCAACACCCACCTGATACGACGGTGAGAAGCTGGTCAGATAAGAGCGCTCCATAAACGTCGTATAGCGGGAGCTGGTCAGGTTCTCCATCGTGAAATACTGCTTGAACTGACCGATGGTGAGCTTACCGCCTGCGACTGCCATCTGCAGGTAGGCGTCCTTGGTCACGGTATCACCATCCGCAAAATCAACTTCGATCTTGTAGCCGAGCCCGTGAATCTTGCCCTTTGAGTGCAGCCGGAGGCGACGGAACTCGGTGCCACTCGCGTTATCGGCGGTATCGTTGTCGAAGACAGCGGCATCCAGCATCAGCCGGCCACCAAACTCCCCAACAAAGCTGCCATCGTCTGACTTGACCTTGATACCGCCCTTGGTCGAGACCGTATCCGCCAGCGCGGGCTGCGCAATCAAACCGGTGGCACAGGCCGCCAGCGCCATTCCCTTGATGATCTTAATCACTACCGTACTCCCAGTGTCTTGTCGGAACCTGCGGCTCCCCTGTCAAAAGAAAGCGGGAGACCCCATCAGAGCCTCCCGCCAGGTCTCGCACGAACTTGCCGGCTGGTCTATTTGACCTTGGCCAGTTCCTTCGCAGCCTGGGCCGCAGGCAGCGGAATATACCCGTCCTTGAGCACAACTTCCTGCCCAACCTTCGAGAGCACCATGCTCAGAAACTCCACCTCCAACGGCGACATCGGCTTGTTGGGGTGCTTGTTGACGTAGACGTAGAGCACGCGGGCAAGCGGATACTTGCCGGCAATGGCGTTGTCCGGGGTCGGCGCATAGAGCTTGCCGCCCGCTTTCTTCGACAGGGGCAGCGCGCGCACGCCGGAGGTCACGTAGCCCGTACCCGAGTACCCGATGGCGTTCAGGCCGGTGGCGACGGACTGCACGACGGAGGCCGAGCCCGGCTGCTCGTTCACGTTATTGCGATAGTCGCCTTTGCAAAGCGCGACCTTCTTGAAATAACCATACGTTCCGGACACGGAATTACGGCCGTAGAGCTGGATCGGGCGGTCCGTCCAAGCGCCTGTCAACCCAAGCTGTCCCCAGCGATCCACAGCGGTATCGGCCCCGCACTTGAGCGTGGAGGAGAACACGGCGTCGACCTGCGGCAGTGACATGCCTTCGATCGGGTTGTCCTTGTTGACGAACAGGGCCAGGGCATCGATAGCCACACCCACCGGCGTCGGCTTGTAGCCGAACTTGCGCTCAAACGCCTCGATCTCGCCGTCTTTCATACGACGACTCATCGGACCCAGGTTGGCCGTCCCCTCGGTCAGGGCCGGCGGTGCGGTTGATGAGCCCGCGGCCTGGACCTGGATATTGACGTTCGGGTACAGCCGCTTGAACTCCTCGGTCCACAGCGTCATCAGGTTAGCGAGCGTATCCGAGCCCACGCTGGACAGGTTGCCAGCGACACCCTGGGCTTTCTGATAGGTCGGAAGATCTTCATCTACGCCGGCGGCTTGAACCGACAGTGGCAGCGCGACGGCCGCGCTGAAGGCGACCAGGCAATGTCTGAATTTCATGGGAATGTCCTAGGGGGTTGATGCGTGTACCAGCCATGAGGCTAGTCGCGAGGCGTGTGAAGGCTATGAAGCGTGTGTGACAGTTTTGTGACAGTCAGGCCGCTTTGTCCTGCAGGCGTTCCAGCGGAAAGTGACAGGTGAAACAACTGCCCTGGCCCTCCTCGCTTTCGATTTCCAGTTCTCCCTGGTGGCGCTCCAGGGCGTGCTTGACGATTGCCAGCCCCAGGCCCGTGCCACCGGTCTCCCGCGAGCGCGCCACATCGACCCGGTAGAAGCGCTCGGTCAATCGCGGCAAATCCTTGCTAGACACGCCGATACCCGTGTCCCGGACACTGAAATGCGCACCGCGCTCATCGCGCCACCAGCGCACGGTGATTGCACCGCCTTCCGGCGTGTACTGCAAGGCATTGAACACCAGATTCGACAAGCAGCTGTACAGCTCGCTACGCCGCCCTGTCACGAATACGCCAGGCTCGGCGGAAAAATCGAGCCGGTGCCGGCCCTGCGACAACTCCCGCGCCTCATCCTCCAGCTCACGGACGACATCGGCGATATCCACCGGTTCCAGGCCGACGTCCAGGGTCTTGGTTTCCAGCCGTGCCAGCTTGAGCAGATCGGTGATGATGCGCTGCATGCGATGGGCCTGACTGCGCATTTCGAGGATTGGCGTCCGCCAGCCGTCGAGCTCGCCCTCACCTTCCTGCTCCATCATGTCCAGATAACCGGACAAGACCGTCAGTGGCGTGCGCAGTTCATGGGAGGCATTGGCGACAAAATCACGCCGGGTCTGTTCCAGGCGATGCAGGTGCGATACATCGCGCGCGATGAGCAGTCGCTGCTGGTTGCCATAAGGCACGATGCGCACATTCAGGGTGACGTCCTCGTTGTTCGGCGCGGCAATTTCCACACCGCTGTCGTAGTCACCCGACTCGATATAGCGGTTGAAGTCGGGGCTGCGCAACAGAAAGCCGATGCGCTGGCCGACATCCCGCTGGGTTCCGAAACCCAGCAGGCGGCTGGCCGCCTGATTGAACCAGACAATCTCCTCATCGCGATTGATCACGACGGCCGCATCGGGCAATGCAGCGGTCGATGCCTGGAACTCCGAGACAATGGCCGCAAGCCGACGCTTGCGTTTGCGATTGCGCCGCTTGAGGCTGTAAATGCCCTCGAAGATAGACCCCCATAGCCCGGTGGCTTCGGGAATCTCACTGAGGCGGCCGCCCGCCAGCCATTTATTCAGCCGATAGGCCTGAACGGTGTGCCAGAACGCGTACGGTAACGCGGCCGCGCACAGTCCCCAGGCAACCGAATCTGTCCACGTACCGACGACCAGACCCAGCGCAGACCATAAGGCGATGCGCCGCAGTTCTCCCTGCCATGCAAGATCGGCAGTCACACCTTGGTCGAGAAGCGGTAACCGGTCCCGCGGACCGTCTGGATGTAATCGGCGAAACCGAACGGCGTCAACGCCTTGCGCAGACGGCGGATATGCACATCCACGGTGCGTTCCTCAACGTAGACGTTCTGGCCCCACACCCGGTCAAGAACCTGTTCTCGGGTGTAGACCCGCTCGGGGTTGCTGACGAAGAAATTCAGTAACCGGTACTCGGTGGGGCCGAGCTTCACGGCTTCACCATTTGCCGTCACGCGCTGGCTGGCGGTGTCGACCTCCAAGCCCTGAACCTCGATACGCTCATCGACGCCGCCCGGCAGGGCCCGCCGCAACACGGCCTGAATACGTGCCAGTAGCTCCGAGGTGGAGAATGGCTTGGCCATGTAGTCGTCGCTGCCTGTATTCAGGCCACGGACCTTGTCCTCTTCTTCGGCGCGAGCCGTCAGCATGATGATCGGCAGATCGCGCAAGTTGCTATCCGCGCGAATCTCACGTGCGAATTCGATCCCCGACACACCGGGCAGCATCCAGTCGAGTAGCAGCAGATCGGGTCGCCGGCTGGCCATCGCCAACCGCGCCTCCTGGACGTCGGCAGCCTCGGCCACGCTGAGCCCCTTGCGCTCCAGCGCGAACCGAACCATGTCCCGAATCGGGGCTTCGTCCTCAACGACGAGAATGTGCTTGCCTTGCATGAGTGGCGCTTTTGCTGAACGGGTGGTCACCGATCACGCACTCCCCCCGCGCTCACGGCGCGGAAACACTATGGCGATGAGATGACGAAACTGTGACAGTGTCATGATCCCGTGCCAAGCAAACCCATCACAACAGGCAAACGCCGCGATCGCCTCACAGCGCCGCCGAAACAATCTCTCTGACGTCGGCCGACAAATCCTGCTTGGCGGCAATCCGCTCAAGCTCGGTCCGCATCAAGCGCGCGCGCTCGCCCTCAATACGCGTCAGCTGCGTCAGCGGACGCACCAACCGGGAAGCGACCTGCGGATTGAGAGCGTCCATGGTCAGCACTTCGTCGGCGAGCAAGCGATAGCCCTCACCGTTGCCACGATGCAGTCCGGCAAAATGCCGCTGCCCGAATGCGCCGAACAACGCCCGTACGCGATTCGGCACGCCACGATCGTAATCCGGACGCTGGGCCAGCTCGGCAATACCTGCCGGTAGACCTTGGACCGCTGAAACCGCCTGCAATTGGAACCACTTGTCCATGGCCAAGGCCTCATCCGCCCAACGGTCGGCAAAGGCCTGGAATAGCTGGGCCCGCTCCGGGCGGTCCAGATCGTTCACGGCGGCCAGCGCCGCCATCCGGTCGGTGAGATTATCCGCGGTGGCGAGCAGGTCGCTGGCCAGGGCAACAGCCTTGTCGGCGTCGACCTGTGCCATCAACTGCAGGCAGGCAGCGCGCCGACGCCGACGATGGGCCTGCTGCGCGTCAAACCGATAGGGGCGTTCCGTCTCAGCGGCGAGATACCACGCTTCCAGTTGTTCCCGCAGGCCTTCGGCCACGGTGCGTCGCACGACGTTGTCGGCGACCAGCACCGCATCCACATCAACCCGTTCCAGCCCGTCCGTGAACTCGATCGTGCTCGGAATATCCAGCCATTCGCCCACGATGGGAGCCTCGGGGTCTGTCGCGGCCACGGCCTGGCAGAACGCCGACAGGCGTGCCTTGCCGCGAGCATCATCACCCTTGAGCACATCGGCAAACGCAGCGTGAATCAACCGCTGGCCGGCCTCCCAACGCGCAAACGCATCGTCTTCGGCGCGCATCAACAAGGCGAGATCCGCGTCAGGCTGTTCGAAATGCAGTCGAACCGGCGCGGAAAAACCACGGAGCACGGACAGCACCGGCCGCTCGGCCAGACCGGTCCATTGCACCTGGGCATTGGGCCGATCGAGCACGATGACACCGTCGTCGGTTTGACGTAGTTCGGACTGGGCTGGGCTGCTGACCCGCCCACCCGATTGATCGAACAAGGCGACGCTTAGCGGTATCGGTGCGGGCTTCTTATCGGGCTGGCCGCGCGTGGCCGCCAACTGCTGATTCAGCGTCAGTCGGTAGGTGCCTGTCGATGCATCCCACTGATCCCGCACCTGCACGAGCGGCGTACCTGCCTGGGCATACCAGATGCGGAAGGCGGATAAATCAGCTCCGCTGCCGGCCTCAATGGCCGCGACGAAATCTTCGATCGTGACGGCTTGGCCATCATGACGGTCGAAATAAACATCCATGCCGCGGCGGAAACCCGCCTCGCCGACCAGGGTCCGCATCATGCGGATCACCTCCGAGCCCTTCTCATACACCGTCGCGGTGTAGAAGTTGTTCATCTCGACGTAGGACTCGGGACGCACCGGATGCGCCATCGGACCGGCATCTTCCGGAAATTGGAAGGCCCGCAATCCGCGCACCTGTTCGACGCGCGCCACGGCGGGGTCGTTCACGGTCTCCGAGAACTGTTGTTCGCGGAAGACCGTCAAGCCCTCCTTGAGACTGAGCTGGAACCAATCACGACAGGTGATCCGATTGCCGGTCCAGTTATGGAAGTACTCATGGGCAATCACATCACGCACCACGCGATAGCCGGCATCGGTGGCGGTATCGGGGTCGGCGAGCAAGCAGCTCGTATTGAAGATGTTGAGGCCCTTGTTCTCCATCGCCCCCATGTTGAACGCGCCGGCCGCGACAATGAGATAACGGTCCAGGTCGTATTCACGGCCGTAGTGAATCTCGTCCCAGCGCATGGATTCGATTAGCGACTCGAGCGCAAAGCCCAAGCGCTGGCCCTGACCTTGGTCGGCGTAAAGCTCCAGCGAGACCTGGCGTCCGGACGTGGTGGTGTATTCACCTGTCAGCTGTTCGAACGCACCGGCCACCAGTGCAAACAGGTAGCAAGGCTTGGGATGCGGATCTTCCCAGACAGCCTCATGGCGACCGCCATCCAGTGACCGGGACTCGATGCAGTTACCGTTGGACAGAAGCGTCGGGTAACGCGATGCATCCGCCTCGATGGTCACGCGATAACGCGACAACACATCGGGACGATCCGGGAAATAGGTGATGCGCCGAAACCCGGTGGCCTCACACTGGGTCACCAGGTAAGGACCGCAGGCGTAGAGCCCCTCCAGCGCCGTGTTCTGCTCGGGGTGGATACGAACCTGGGTGGTTAATTGGCATCGATCCGGCAATCCGTTGACCACCAAACCGCCCTCGCCAACCTCGTAGTCGGTCCAGGGCTGACCATCGACCACCAATGAGAGCAGCGTCAGATCATCGCCATCCAGCGTTAGCGCCTCCTGGGTACCGGGCGTTGAGCGCGCCAGTTCTAGGGTGGCCGTCACCAGCGTTTCGCCGTCGCGGATGTCGAAATGCAATTGCGTTTGATCGACCAGGAACAGCGGAGCCTGGTAATCCCGAAGATACTTAACTTGCGTGGAGGTATTGCGCATGGAAATTCTGTGGGTGGTTGGGCACCAGAATCGGTGCGCCAGCGACGAGCGCCTTAGCGCTGTCGCAGAATGACGGAACCGGCCGAGTAGCCCGCGCCAAACGCGCAGAGCACGGCCACGTCGCCTGCAGCCAGGCCGCTCTTGTATTTATGGAAAGCGATGACAGAACCAGCGGAGCTGGTGTTGGCGTACTCATCCAGCACGACCGGCGCTTCCTGATCACTGGGCTCACGACCCAGCAAGCGCTTGCTGATCAGCTGATTCATGTTGAGATTGGCTTGGTGCAACCAGAACCGTCGCACTTCGGCAGGGGCCAGATCATGCGCGCCAAGATGCGAGCCGATCAGTTCCACCACCATCGGCACGACGTCCTTGAACACACGTCGCCCCTCCTGGATGAACAGCCGGTCATCTGCGGAGCGCGGCGTGATCTCTGCCCGATTCAGAAAGCCCGCGTTGTTACGGATATTGCTGGAAAAATGGGTCTTGAGACGGGTGCCGATCACCTCGAAGCCGCCATCGCGCGCATCATCCGCGCGCTCCAGCACCACCGCGGTGCAGGCGTCCCCGAAAATGAAGTGGCTATCGCGATCACGGAAATTCAGGTGGCCTGAACAAATCTCGGGATTCACCATCAGCACACAGCGAGCGTGTCCGGCACTCAGCGCGTCCACGGCAGCCTGAATGCCGAAGGTGGCCGAGGCACAGGCCACGTTCATGTCATAGGCATAACCACCGCAGCCGAGATAGTGCTGAATCTCCACGGCGACCGCGGGGTATGAGCGCTGCATGTTGGACGCGGCGCACAGCACGGCGTCGACATCTGCTGGTTCACGGCCCGCCTCGGCCAGGGCCTCACGCGCGGCGGCCACGGCCATCTCGCACATCTGCGAGGGTTCATCATTGCCGCGGGTGGGCAGCTGCGGCCGCATGATCTCAGGGTCGAGGATGCCCTTCTTATCCAGGACATGCCGACTGCGGATGCCAGAGGCTTTGACGATGAATTCCGCGTTGGAGAGGGGTTTGGGTTCCACCTTGCCAGCAGCAATCGCCTCGGCATGTTCGGTGTTATACCGCGTCGCCCAGATGTTGAAGCACTCGACCAGTTCTTCGTTGCTGATCGATTCAGGCGGGGTGTAGAGCCCCGTCCCGGAAATCACGATTTGAGTCATGTCGGGTTCCGACGAATTTCGCCGGATTCTATCCGATCAGCGGCCGAGGCGCGGTGTCTTCCCGATCAACCATTCCTGCCGCCAGCAATGCGCGCTCCACTGCGTACCGGGCGAGCGCCTCGCGGCGCACGCTCAGGTGCGACCCGCGGTACCACGTCGGTGCGTCCAGTCCCCAGTGTGCGGCCAGCCGTTGCACCTGAGCCGGCGGCACGAGCTGATCCGCAACCGCACCGAACACCGCGCAGCGGTCCGAGCGAATCATCGACGGTCTAGCCAGCGGAGACAGTGGATGCATCACACCCCGCATCATGGCTTCGGTCACACCCAGCGCTTCGATGGATCGCCTGGGCAACACGGGAAAATGTCGCCAGAGCACGTCAGCGGCGTCGGCAAGCGGGATCCCGGCAATCACGCAGTCCAGCTCGGCCTCGTAGGTCGCCAGTAGCGAAGCGTTGTAACCACCGAGGCTGTAGCCCAGCACCGCGATGCGCTCGGCCTGCTGCACCTGCTTGAGCCAGTGTACCGAAGCCCTGAGATCATGCAGTGCCTGGGTTTGTGCATGGACCAGATCAAGAAACTCGCCGCCGAGATAACCATCGCCGCTCCGCCGGCCGATGCGACGTGGTCCATGTAGCGGCAGCACCGGCAGCAGCACGTTCAGTCCCAGACGCTCGTGCAACCACCGGGGCGAGAACAGCGACAAATCGATGCCCGGCACTCCCATCCGATACCCGTGGATCGCAATCAACCAAGGCCTGGGTCCATCATCATGCTGCAGCATCCAGGCATGCATGTGCCGGGGGCCGTCATGCGCCATGTAGCGAGCGGCGGCCGGTAGCCCCGCATGCGGCTGAAACCCGCTGGTCCAGCGTAAATGCACAAAGGATTGCCCCATCACCCTGCGTTGCCGGCTGCTCACATCCGAGGGCAGCGGCGGTG
This sequence comes from Abyssibacter profundi, assembly GCF_003151135.1. NCBI lineage: Bacteria > Pseudomonadati > Pseudomonadota > Gammaproteobacteria > Chromatiales > Oceanococcaceae > Abyssibacter > Abyssibacter profundi. Next base: position 184,785 of record NZ_QEQK01000002.1, on the reverse strand, counting down.
CCCGGTGAAACTGGGCCGGATTGGTGATCCATCCCCGCGCCCGCATCAGGGCATCAGCGTCGATCATTTCACGGGCGATGCGATGGGCATTGCCGGGACCGGGAATCTGGGCCGTGCCTACGAAATAGCCCAGCAAGGCGTTATCCAATGCCACCTTAGCCGACAGCGCGATGCTGGCCGGCGGATTCGGAACCCCCGCCGGGCGTAGCTGCTCCACCGTCGCCAGCCACCCGGAGCTCAGCAGGATCCCCACAGCTAGCCCGGCAAGCAGCCAGGCCCACCACCCCAGTGCCCAGCCCGCAAACGGCAGCAACACCACCCCCAGCACGCTTCCAATGGCCATGAGCTGATGCGGCCGGCTGTCACCTGCGTGGAGCCAGGCACTGGTACTGCCCGTGACCAGCAACAGTGCAACCGGCACCAGCAGTACGGCGCCCCACAGCGCTGCCTGCAGTGACAGGACCAACCAGATCAATGCCGCCAGGATGGCAGGGATCGCGCGCCACTGACGCGCTCGATGAATCAGTACCGTGTCCAATGTCAGGCCGGCGCAAACAGACTTAGCGTCAAGGCCAGAGTGCCCGACCAGATCAGCAAACCGCCCCAGTGCCAGGGCCGACCGCGGTGCTGGCCGAGCACGGCAACCACGCCACCGGCGGTCATGACACCGAACAAGCCCGTGGTCACGAACAGCAGCCGCAGTTCCTGCTGTAACTGGGGCTCACGTCCGAGGTACAGCACGTAGATCAGACAAACCACGGCCAGCACGACGGTTAGCACGGCCGAGAGCGCCATCATGGCGCAGTTCAGGTAGTAGAGGTAACGCATGGGACCTGCATTTCCGAATTCTGAAAACAGCAGTGCAGCGGTTGGCGTCAGTGCCCTCCGTCTGCGGTGGGACTAGCGACGACGCTCGGACGGCGTGCGACGCGCCCCTCGCCGACCTGCCTTGCGTGTCGTACCGACCACACGCTTGGCAACCTTGGGCTGAAGCAAGGCCACCTTGACCAAGGTCGATGCCAACGTCTGCATGATCTTGTCGCGATAACGGAACACGCTGCCCACAAGCTTCAGCGGTCGCTCATTCATGACCACCAGCTGGTCGTCCGGCTCCTCGCCGTACCGCACGGTAAAGCTCATACGGATATCGAGCCGCTCGGGATTGCGTTGTGCCTTCGTTCTCGCCATGACAGCCTGATTAGACTGCATCCCAGCCCAAACTTCGAGCCATGCCAACAGTACCCAAGCCTACGGACCGTCTCGTCGTCTTTGCTCACGGCATGGAAAGCGGCCCCTGGGGCACCAAGATTCAAGCCCTGGCCGAGGTTGCACGCCAGCACCATTTCGCTGTCGAGAGCCCCGACTACCGGCACACGCAAGACCCCCAGGCCCGCGTCGACCAGCTACGTGCGCTGGCTCCGCGCGCGCAGCAGCTGGTGCTTTGCGGCTCATCCATGGGGGGCTATGTCAGCGCTCATGCCTGTGAGGCCCTGCAACCGAATGGCTTGTTTCTGCTGGCCCCTGCGCTTTACTACCCGGGTTTCGACGAGGAACCCAGCGGCATCCCCAGACACAGCGCCGTGGTCCATGGCTGGCAGGACGACATCATCCCGCCCGCGTCGGCCATTCGCTTTGCGCAAACGCACCAAGCCGAATTGCACCTGGTTCAAGACAGTCATCGCCTGATCGACGCCCTGCCGCTCATCGAGCAGTTATTCGATCGGTTTCTGACGCGCCTGGTCGCCGGCACGGACGCCGTTTCGCCTTAGTCCGGGTCCTGTGTCGCAACGGCCTTGAAGCCCTGAGCGAATTCTGGAGGCATGCGCCGCGGGCGTCCGGTTTGCAGATCCACGCAGGCCCATTGCGTTGTGCCGCGTAGCACGGTCACGCCATCTGCGGCCCGAATAATCTGATACGCCCGGTCCATGGTCGCACGCCCCGGGTTGGCTGCAATCCACGTCGCAATGTGCAATTCGTCGCCCACATGGGTGGCGCGCAAATAATCCAACGTATGGCGACGCGCCACGAACGCCGCATTAATGCGTTGGTACAGCGCCCAGTCCAGACCGAGTGCTTCGGAATGCGCCCAGGCCACTGCCTCCAGCCATCCGAGATACACCACATTGTTCGTGTGTCCGAGTCGATCGATATCGGCCTCACCCACCCGCCGGACCTCGACGTACGGATCGGGCACATCGAAAGACGGGCTGGCTGGAGTCGAGGATGCGGTGGTTGTTGTCATGCCACCAGTCTATCCACCCCGAATGCATGGATGCGAGTCGGCGCCGGCCGGCCGCGTGGTTGTTCGAATGCCCGACCCAGCTTGAGGATCCCCTGCATGGCGCCTACAATTAGGACCAATTAAGTCCTCTTTCCAAGAAGGAGTGTCGGTCCTTGCTACGGCTATCCAAACTGACTGATTACGGCACGGTCATCATGACCACGCTGGCGCAAAGCGATTGTCGGCGCAGCGCAACCGATTTGGCGGCCGCCGCGAACCTGCCGGTGGATGCGGCACGCAAGGTCTTGAAAGACCTCGCGCGCGCCGGCCTGGTGCAGTCGGAACGTGGAGCCCATGGCGGCTACGCGCTGGCCCGCCCGGCAGCCGATATCTCGGTCACCGCCATCATCGAAGCCATCGAAGGCCCGATCGCTTTAACCGAGTGCTCGATCCACGACCATCGCTGCGAGATCGAGCAGTCCTGTGGTGCCCGTAGCAACTGGCACTTGATTAACCGCGCCGTGCGCATGGCATTGGAACAGGTGTCGTTGGCCGACATGGCCTCTCCAGGGTCAGGGCGGATTGCCGCCTTGGCCCGTCGCTTTGCGCCGCCCGCCCCGGTCACCGTGCCGGCCGATTCGATTCAACGTATGACAAGAGCTTGATATGGCGACCAGCACTGAAGAACTGCGCGACTGGATCAAGACCCGCAAGTATGAGGCTGGGTTCGTCACCGATCTGGAGTCGGACACCCTGCCCCCGGGTCTGGATGAAGAAGTGATCCGCTTCATCTCGGCCAAGAAGAATGAGCCGGAATGGCTGCTGGAATGGCGCCTGAACGCATTCAAGGTCTGGAAGGAACGCTTTGAACCCCAGTGGGCGCATCTGGACATTCCGGACATCGACTACCAGTCGATCTCTTACTATTCGGCCCCCAAGTCCATGGCCGACATGCCCAAGTCGCTGGACGAGGTCGACCCCAAGCTACTCGAAACCTACGAGAAGCTGGGCATTCCGCTGGAAGAACAGAAGCGCCTGGCCGGCGTGGCCATGGACTACGTCTTCGATAGCGTGTCGGTCCACACGACATTCCGCGAGAAGCTAGCCGATGCGGGCGTGATCTTCTGCTCGATCTCCGAGGCCGTGCAGGAGCACCCCGAACTGGTCCGCAAGTACCTCGGAACCGTGGTGCCGGCCCGCGACAACTTCTTTGCCGGACTCAATGCGGCCGTCTTCACCGATGGCAGCTTTGTCTACATTCCCAAGGGTGTGAAGTGCCCGATGGAACTGTCGACCTACTTCAGGATTAACGAGCTGAACACCGGCCAGTTCGAGCGCACCCTGATCATTGCCGAGGAAGGCAGTCAGGTGTCCTATCTGGAGGGTTGCACCGCCCCCCAGCGTGATGAAAACCAACTGCATGCCGCCGTGGTTGAACTCGTGGCGCTGGACAACGCCAAGATCAAGTACTCCACCGTCCAGAACTGGTACCCCGGTGACGAGGACGGGCGTGGCGGCATTTACAACTTCGTGACCAAGCGTGGGGATTGCCGCGGTAAGCACTCACACATCTCTTGGACACAGGTCGAAACCGGTTCCGCCATCACCTGGAAGTATCCGTCCTGCGTGCTGCGTGGCGATCACTCCATCGGCGAGTTCTACAGCGTGGCCGTGACGAATAATCATCAGCAGGCCGATACCGGCACCAAGATGATTCACCTGGGCAAGCACACGCGCTCGACCATCGTCTCCAAGGGCATCGCCGCCGGCCAGTCCGATCAGTCCTACCGCGGACTGGTGCGGATCAGCCCCAAGGCCGAAGGCGCCCGCAACCACACGCAGTGCGACTCGCTGCTGATCGGGCCCAACTGCGGCGCCCACACCTTCCCGTACACGGAAGTGCGACACCCCGGCGCCGTCCTCGAACACGAGGCGACAACCTCGCGTATTGGTGAAGATCAACTCTTCTACTGCCGTTCACGTGGGCTGTCGGAAGAAGACGCCGTCTCGATGATCGTCAACGGGTTCTGCAAAGACGTGTTCCGCGAACTGCCCATGGAGTTTGCGGTCGAGGCCGGCAAGCTGCTGGCCGTGTCGCTTGAAGGCGCGGTGGGTTAACCCTCCCCCGCAGCCCACTTTTCATCGTTGCCGCACCGGCGGCAACGCCAACAGGATGAACACCATGCTCGAAATCAAGAATCTGCATGCCCAGGTCGAGGACAAGCCCATTCTCCACGGCATCAACCTGACCATCGGCGCTGGCGAAGTCCACGCTGTCATGGGGCCCAACGGGTCCGGCAAGTCGACCCTGGGTGGCGTGCTATCCGGTCGCCCCGGGTACGAGATCACCGAGGGGTCGGTCCGCTTTAACGGCCAGGACCTGCTCGACATGGAGCCCGAGGAGCGCGCAGTCGCGGGCCTGTTCCTGGGCTTTCAATACCCGGTTGAAATTCCCGGCGTGTCCAACGCCTATTTCCTGAAAGCTGCGGTCAATGCTTGGCGGGCCGCCCGGGGCGAACCCGAAATCGATGCCATGGGGTTTCTGGCGGAGATCCGTCAGGCCATGGAATCCATGGACCTGCCGACTGACATGATCCACCGCGGGGTGAACGAGGGTTTCTCTGGCGGCGAGAAAAAACGGAATGAAATCGTCCAGATGCAGCTGCTCAAGCCGGCCCTGGCCGTGCTTGACGAAACCGACTCCGGCCTGGACATCGATGCGCTCAAACTGGTCAGCAATGGCATTAACGCTTTGCGCGGGCCGGACCGCGCTTTCGTGCTCATCACCCATTACCAGCGCCTGCTCGATTACGTGAAACCCGATCACGTGCACGTGCTCGCCGGAGGCCGCATCGTGCGTTCGGGTGGTGAGGACTTGGCGCGTGAGCTGGAAGCCCGGGGCTATGGCTGGGTCACGGGTGAAGCAGCCTGATGTCTGTTGCATTCGACACCCTGGAAAACGTCTTCGAGTCGGGCGTCTGGCCAAGTAACGAGCGTGGCTGGCGCACACAGGCGCTGGCCAAGCTGCAGCACGAGGGTTTTCCGTCCAAGCGATTAGAAGCCTGGAAGTACACGGATCTGAGCGACCTCGCCGATACGCCCTGGGTCGCCGCAGTGGTGTCCGAGGACACGGTTCCGGAAGTGGCCTTGCTGCCGGACACCGACCGTTTTGTGTTCATTAACGGGATCTTCGACATCACGCGCTCCAGCATTGGCGAGCTGCCGTCGGGCGTGGAATGGGAAGCCGAGTCCGTCGCCCCGCCGGATGGCGAGCCCTTGCATGCCGTCGCGGGCTTGAATGTCGCGCTCGCGCGCCATGGGCTGCGACTGCGTGTGCCCGAGGGCGTCAGCCTGCCCCGGCCGCTGGAAGTGGTGAATCTGACCAGCGAAAACGCCAACGGCAGCATGCATCACCTGCGCCATCACATCGTGCTCGAGCCCGGCGCGACGGCCACCATCTTGGAGCAGTCGCTTAGCCATGAGGCGACAGCCCTGTCCACCCAGAACTGGACGCTGACACTCGCTGCCGGCGCCAACCTGAACCTGACCCGATTGCAGGACACCTCCGAACGCCACAAGCAGGTCGATCTCATCGACGCGCGCATCGACCGGGATGCCAGCCTCACGGCCAATTTACTCGAGCTGGGTGCCCGCCCCGGCCGGCTGGACGTCCGGGCCCAGCTCGTTGGCGAGCGCGCCAGTTGTCACGTTCAGTCCCTGCTGTTTGCCGGTGGCAAGTCCCACGCCGATCACCAACTGCGCATCGACCACCTCGCGCCGAACTGCAGCAGCCGGACGACCGGCCGCGCCCTGGCGCGGGATCGGGGACGTGTCATTCTCGACACCCTCGTCCACGTGGCGCGCGGCGCTGACGGAACCGATTCGGAGCAGCAGCTGGCCAGTCTGCTGCTCACCCCCGGCGCCGAGGCCAATGTGAAGCCGGAACTGGAAATTTATGCCGATGACGTCGCCTGCGCCCACGGTTCGACTGTGGGTCAGCTGGACGACGAGGCTGAGTTTTATCTGCGCACCCGGGGCGTGCCCCGCGATGCGGCCCGGGCCCTGCTGATTCAAAGCTTTGTGCGGCCAGCTCTGCAGCGGGTTCCGAAGGTGTTTCGCGACACCGTGCGCCGCCATCTGGTCTCACGACTCCCCGGTGCCGAGGCGATGGAGGATTTCGCGTGAGTGCAGTGGCTGCCAACGGGTCAGGTTTGGATGTCGAGCAGATCCGCCGGGATTTCCCCGTGCTCGATCAGCAGGTCCGGGGTCGCCGTCTGGCCTATCTCGATAATGCCGCGACCACGCAGAAACCGCTGGCCGTGCTGGAAGCGGTGGATCACTACTACAGGCACGACAACGCCAACGTGCATCGTGGTCTGCACACCCTGGCCGAGCGGGCGACCGAACGCTACGAATCTGCTCGCGACCGGCTCGCCCGTTTCGTGAATGCACGTGATCGCCGCGAGGTGGTCTGGACGCGTGGCACGACCGAGGCGATTAACCTGGTCGCTCAGTGCTTCGCCCAGACCGAGCTCGGACCCGGCGATGCCGTGCTGATCTCAGAACTGGAGCACCACTCCAACATCGTGCCCTGGCAGCTGGCCTGCCAGCGCTCTGGCGCCACGCTGCGCTGGATTCCGCTTGCGGAAGATGGAACGCTTGACCTGAGTGATCTTGATGCCCTGTTAGAGGGCGTCAAGCTGATGTCGGTCGCTGCCTGTTCCAATGCCCTGGGCACCATTCATCCCGTCCGCCAACTGGTCGATGCCGCCCACGCAGCCGGCGCTGCTGTACTCATTGATGCGGCACAGGCGACGGTGCATCAGCGCATGGACGTCCAGGCCTGGAATGCGGATTTCGTCGCGCTCTCTGGTCATAAGGCCTACGGCCCCACAGGCATCGGGGCGTTGATCGGAACCACGGAGTGGCTGGATCGTCTGGCGCCGTGGCACGGCGGCGGCGAGATGATTGAAACCGTCACGCTGGAAGCCAGCACCTGGAACGAACTCCCTTACAAGTTCGAGGCCGGAACGCCCAACATCGCAGGCGCCATCGGCCTGGCCGCCGCGATCGAGTGGTTTGATGCCCTGGATCACGCGGCGCTGCTGACCCACGAGCAAGTGTTGCTGCACGCGGCAACCGAGGGGCTACAGCAAATCCAGGGACTGCGGCTCATCGGAACCGCTGCCGACAAGGCGCCCATCGTGTCCTTCGTCATCGATGGCGTACACCCACAGGATCTGGCCACACTCATCGACCAATCGGGTGTCGCCGTTCGAACCGGACATCATTGCGCCATGCCAACCATGGCGAAATTCGGCGTCCCGGGCACGGTGCGCGCGTCCATGGCGTGCTACAACAGCCTTGAGGACATTCAACAACTTATCGCTGCAACCGAAATCGCTGCCGAGATTCTTCGCTAAGCTGATGGGCGACACCGCCCATCGCTCAAGTTTATTGGATTCCGGGCGTTAGCCACCTACACTCGGCTGTTCTGCCATTTTTTTAAACTTGCGGGGTCTCGTTGGCGAAGGTGACATCAGACTCGATTCGAACGCGTGCTCGCCACCCCTGGTGGACGGGCCTGCAGTTCCAATTGGTTGCCGTTGCCTGCCTGCTGCTGGTTGCGCTGGTCTGCGCGGCCGTCTGGTTAAGCGAGGAACTGGTTGGCTCCGAGCTGGTGGCCGAAGCCGAAGACGCCGCTCGGGCGCGCGCCGCGGCGACCGCAACCGGCCTGACACGGCAACTGTCCGATGCGGCGCGAATCAGCGAACCCCTGGCCGTGGCCGTCCAGAATGGCCGGCCAGCGAGCGAGCCGCTGGCTGCGCTCGGCCAAGGCCTGTTGGAGCGCGCGTATCGCCGAACCAACGGTCTAGTGGTCGGCTTGGGACTTTGGCCAGCCGCCGGGGTTTTAACACCTGGCCGTGAGCGCGACGGCTACCACTGGATCGCCAGCGATGCGGGCATTGCACGCCGCGACGACTTTAACCAGCCCGATCGCATCACCTACCAGCAGGAACTCTGGTTCACGCTCGCCCGCTATGCCCGGCCAGGTCAATGCGCCTGGACCGGTCGCCGCACCGACCTGCTGCTACAGCGTCCCGTTGTGACCTGCGTTCAGCCGCTTGGCCAGGGCGAGCGCTTTGCCGGTGCTGTGACGGTGGACTACGCCGTCTCGCGGCTTGGCGACATGCTGCAAAGCGCGCTGGCGACGAATCGAGGCTATGCCCTGCTCGTCGACGCCAGCGGGCGACTGCTGGCCGCGACCGACGCGATTGACACCCTGACCACCGGCGCGGCCAATCTGGCGGAACTCAGCCAGCAAGCGCCGGGACTGAGCCCGCTGGCGCTAGCGATTCACCGGGCTGAGGAAGCCCGCGTTCGGCAATCCATCGACCTGGATCGGTATCAGGCAACCGATGTCTCCGCCTTACGCGACGCCACCCGCGATCTCGGCCGCGCGGAATCCGAATCCCTGCTAGCCGTTCAGTGGACCCGCGATCAGGTGGCCACCGATTGGCAGCGCCTGGCCTTGCCCAAGGATCCGGAGCTAGGCGCGGACAGCATTGCCCGCTTCGCCCCGCTGGGCACAACGGGCTGGCGGCTGATCGTGGCCGAAAGTGCGAGCCAGGAGCTGGCCGGGGCCAACTATATTGTGACGCAGACGCTGGTCGTGACCGTAGGCCTCGTGATCATCGCGATGGTCCTGCTAATCGGCCTGATCCGCCTGCGCGTACTCAACCCGATGCGGCGGATCGTCGCTGCCCTGCAGCGCACCGACAGTCTGGAAGAAGCGTTGAGCGTGTCTCTGGACGAATCAGACCGAAACGAGGTCGGCGAGCTGGCAGCCTGGCTGAACCAGCGCTCGCGTCTGCTAGGCGAAATCGCGCAACAGGCCCAGGCCGTCAATACGCAGTTGGTGCTGGAAGTCGGAGAGCGCAAGAGCGCGGTCGAGAACCTGGCCATCACCCGCGAACGCGCGGAAATGACCCTCAAGTGCATCGCCGACGGTGTGATTACCACCAACCGCGAAGGCGAGATCGATTACCTGAATCCGGTGGCTGAAACGCTGGTGGGTCGTTCCAACCAGGAGGTGCGCGGATGGTCGATCACCCGCGTGCTCAAGCTCACCCATGCCAACGGTACGGCGTACGACGAAGATATTGTCGACCGGGCCTTGGTTGGCGGTCAGCGCCTGCGGCTGGCAGACATGGTCTTGCAAGACGCCTCAGGGAACCGCCAAGGCGTTGCTCTGACCATCGCGCCGGTGCGCGGGCGAGGCAGCGAGGTGCTTGGCGCGGTCGTCGCCATCCACGAGCGCAATGAATCCGGACCCACCGAGGTCAAGCAGTCGGTGGATTTATCGCGCGATGCGCTCACCGGCCTCTTCTCCCGCTCCGCCTTTGACGACGATATTTCCGGCCTCATCGAAGAACAGGCCACCGAGGGTGGACGCCATGCGGTCATGCTCATCGATATCGACCAGATGCGCCGCATCAACGCCGCTCACGGAGAACAGGCAGGCTCGGAACTGCTCCGCCACCTAGCCCATTTGTTTACCGGCGAGATCAGCCGTGCCGGTCGCGTCTACCGGCTGGGTGGAGACAAGCTGCTGGTCTTGCTGCGTGACGCCACCCTGGATGCCGCCGAGGCACAGGCCGAGGTGCTGCGGCGCGCAGCCAATCGCAATCCCTTCCGGTGGGAGGGACAGAATGTGGCCGCCGAATTCAGCATCGGCCTGGTCAAGGTCGACCCCGGTGCTGGCACGTCCATGGAGTTGCTGAGACGCGCCGAAAGCGCCGTGCAGTCAGCCAAGGCGGTCGGGGGCAATGTCATTCGGCGCTACCGTGTCGAAGAGCGCCAGACAGACGCCTCGAATTCCGATGCCGTCTGGGTGGACCGCCTGCGAACCGGCCTGGACCAAGGCCTGTTCCACCTGATGTCGCAGACCATCGCCCCGCTTGCCCATGGCCTGGCGTCCGGGGTCGAAGTCCATGTTTCACTCGAGGACGAAGAGGGATTCTGGGCTGCGCCTTCGGCGTTCATGCCGGCCGCGGTTCGGGCGGGTCTGGCCTCCGAAATCGACCGCTACGTGCTGCATCAGCTACTGGAGCATGTCTCGGATCAAGCCGCACTGGATGGCGATCAGTTCTTCGCCATCAACCTGTCCACCGCCTCGCTGCGCGACCCCAAATTCCTGGACTTTGTACTCCAGGAGTTCGACGCGGCCGCCCTGCCCGCCAGCCGGGTCTGCTTCGAAATCGACGAATCGGCGGCGATCCGTCACCGCGTAGAGACCCACGAGCTGCTGTCGGCCCTACGCCCCATCGGCTGCCGCTTTGTGCTGGACAACTTCCACTCGGGCATGGACGGCGCCGAACTGCTGAAGGCGCTGCGCTTTGACTTCGTCAAACTGGATCAGTCGCTGTCGCACCGAGCTGCGGGAGAGCGCGTCGATCGCGTGGCGCTGGAGGCGGTCATCCGGGTGCTACGCGAACTCAAGGCCAAGGTCATTGCCGGCAAGGTCGACAATCCAGCCGCACGCACGCCGCTCACCGAGTTAGGCGTTGACTACATCCAGGGCTTTATTGTCGGGCGGCCAGCCCCGCTGCTGTTCGAATTGCAAACACAGCAGGCAGCGAGCCAGTCGACCGGCACGCATTCCTGATCAACAGCCGGCTACGCCGGACGCCAATCCTCGATCACAAGCTGCGGATTGATATAGCCACGGAACTCGTTGGCCTCCAACCGATATAGCACCTCGACGGCGTCGCCAGGCTGGGGCTCGGTATTAAAGGCAATCCCCCCGATTTCCACCCCGGAGGTCCCGGCCAGCCGTAGCTTCACGTGCCGCTCGCCAACCACACGCTGGTCCATAAGCCGGAATCGCCCTTCGAATAGAGGCGCCTCAAATCCCTGCCCCCAGGGTCCGGCAGCCTCCAATGCGGTCGCCGTCTCCAGGGTCAGCTCGCTATCGGCCAACTCACCGTCTGTCAGCCAAACATCGGCGAGTTGCTCTTCGCTGAGATGTCGGCGTGCAACGGCGTCGAATGCCTGCGAGAACGCGTCCAGCGCCGCTTCAGGCAGGCTCAGGCCGGCCGCCATGGCATGGCCACCAAACTTGTCGATCAGATCGGGTGTCGCGGCGTCGATCTCGGCCAGCGCGTCGCGCATGTGAAACCCGGGAATGGAGCGGGCCGAACCCTTTAGCATGCCGGCGTCTGCTGCTGACGGGGCAAAGGCCACCACCGGCCGGTGACGGGCCTCCTTCACCTTGGACGCCACCAGACCGACGACGCCCTCGTGCCAATCCGGACGCGTCACCACCAGGCCGACCTGAGGGCTGTCCACCGTCAGTGACGCAAGGTCATCCAAGGCATCGGCGTGCATGCTGTCCTGGATCTGCCGGCGTTCTCGATTCAGCGCGTCCAGCTGGGCGGCGAGTCCGCGCGCCTCCATCGGATCATCCGCCAGCAGGCAGCGGATACCGACGCTCATATCATCCAGACGACCCGCAGCGTTGAGCCGCGGAGCCACCGCAAACGCCAAATCCTGTGCCGTGGCCCGGGTGTAGTCCCGGCCCGCCAAATCGAGCAACGCGAGGATGCCCGGCGCTGCCCGCCCGGCGCGGATACGGCGCAGTCCCTGCTCGATCAAAATGCGGTTGTTGTGATCCAGCGTCACCACATCAGCGACGGTGCCCAGCGCGACCAGATCAAGAAACTGCGCCAGCTTCGGCAACTCCTGCTCCCGGCGCTCGGATAGCACACGTCGCACCGCCGACAGCAGGTAAAAAGCCACGCCCACGCCGCACAAGGCCTTGCTGGCGAACTGATCACCCGGCTGATTGGGGTTTACGATGGCATCAGCGGCGGGCAGTGTCTCGGGCGCTAGATGATGATCGGTCACCACCACCCGCATCCCCGCCTGCTTGGCTGCCTCGACACCGGCATGACTGGAAATACCGTTGTCGACCGTGATCAACAACTGCGGCGCATAGTCGGCCATCTCGGCCACAAGCGCCGGCGACAGGCCGTATCCGAATCGGAAGCGGTCGGGAACAAAGGCCTGAACCTGGGCAGCACCCAGGGCCTTGAGGCCGCGCACGCAGACCGCACTGGCCGTGGCCCCATCGGCATCAAAATCACCCGCGATGGCAATGCGATGCCCGGCAGACAGGCTGTCAGCAACTAGGCGGGCCGCCGATTCGAGATGGCTAAGCGTGTCGGGTCGCAGCAGATGTTGCAGACGCAGGTCAGCCTCCTGCTGCACACGCATACCACGCGCGGCATAGACCCGGCGCACGACCGGGTGCAGATGTCGCGGTAGGTGGCTGGTGTCGACCGGTGGCCGCGCTCGCCAGATACGCTCGCTCAAGCGTCCAGCGAGGCGCCCAGTGCCTGCTCCACGGCGCCGAGCGTCGCGTCGATGGTTTCGCTGGCACCGGCGACATGTTCCGCCGCGATATCCGGGTCCTTCAATCCGTGGCCGGTCAGCGTGCACACCACCGTGCTACCCGCCGCGATCCGGCCGGATTCGATGTCTCGTAGCGCACCGGCCAGGGAGGCTGCAGACGCCGGCTCACAGAACACACCTTCCTCGCTGGCCAGTCGCCGCTGGGTGTTCAGAATCTCCTGGTCGCTGAGCTCATCGAACCAGCCACCGGACTCTGCTTGCACGATATGGGCTGCATCCCAGCTCTGGGGATTGCCGATACGAATCGCGGTCGCGACGGTATCCGGCTGTGCCACGGGAGCGCCGCGAAGAAACGGCGCGGAGCCATTCGCCTGGTAGCCCACCATCGTGGGTCGCTGATCCGTCATCGGGGCCTGGAGTTGGCCGCAGTCCCCTTCGCAGAAGCTACAGGCTTTCGTTCCGCAGCCAGTGGCCTCGGTGTAGCCAATCCAATGGGCCGTGATATTGCCGGCATTGCCGACCGGCAGGCAGTGCACATCCGGCGCCTGCCCCAGCGCTTCGATGATCTCGAAGGCGGCCGTCTTCTGGCCCTGCAGCCGATACGGGTTCACCGAGTTGACGATGGTAATCGGTAGCTGCTCGGCCACTTCCTTGACCAGCGACATACCGTCGTCGAAATTGCCGCGAATCTGCAGGATGCGTGCGCCATGCATCACCGCCTGCGCCAGCTTGCCCCTGGCGATCTTGCCTTCCGGGATGAGCACAAAAGCCTGCATGCCGGCCCGTGCCGCATAGGCTGCGGCAGCGGCCGAGGTATTGCCGGTGGACGCGCAGATTACGGCCTGGGCGCCCAGTTCGGCGGCCCGCGTCACGGCCATGGTCATCCCGCGATCCTTGAAACTGCCTGTGGGATTCAGACCTTCGAACTTGACGTACACCTGACAGGGCTGGCCCAGGCGCTTGAGCGGAATCAGCGGTGTGCTGCCCTCGCCCAGGGTCACAGCCGGGGTGTCTGCGCCAATCGGCAGTCGGTCCCGATAACGGTCGATCAGGCCCAGCGGAATGGTCTTAGTCATCAAAATGCTCCACGCGGATGCGATGGATGGAATCGGAAATCGCCGGCAGCGCCGCCATTTGCTCGCAGGCGGCCACGGCAACGCGCTCAGGTACGGGCTGGGTGAGAATAATGACTGTCGTTGTGCCGCCTGGCGTTTGCAGCTCTTTCTGCACGATGGCCTCGATGCTGATTGCGTGCTCGGCCAGGACGCCGGAAATCGATTTCAAGACCCCCGGCGTGTCCGCCACCCGCAGGCGCAAGTAATGTGCGCAAACCGCTTCGTCGATGGCCAGTGGTGCCAGGGCATCCGAGGCATCGGTCGCCTGCCCCAGGGCGGGCATGTCGGTGCCCGTGCTGCGCCGCGCCAAATCCACCACATCGGCCAGCACGGCCGATGCCGTGGCCTCTGCGCCCGCACCCGGCCCGAAATACCCGGTGGGAGACGCGGCATCGGCACGTACCACGACGGCGTTGAGCACGCCGTTGACGTTGGCGAGCAAATCCTTCTCCGGCACCAGCGTTGGATGCACACGCAACTCCACACCCTGCTCCTGACGGCGGGCGATGGCCAGCGGCTTGATGCGGTAACCCAGTTCCCGGGCGTAGGCCAGATCCTCGGCGGTCACGGAGCCGATTCCATCGGTGGTCACTTTGTCGAATGACAGCGGTATGCCAAAGGCGATGGATGCGAGGATCGTCAGTTTGTGTGCGGCATCGATGCCACCGACGTCAAAGGTCGGATCAGCCTCGGCATAGCCCAGTCGCTGGGCCTCGGCCAGCACGTCCTCGAATGCAGCGCCCGTCTGCGACATCTCCGTGAGAATGTAATTGCAGGTGCCATTGATGATGCCCGCGATGCTGTGCACACGGTTCGCGGCCAGCCCTTCGCGCAGGGCCTTGATCAACGGAATCCCCCCTGCCACGGCGGCCTCATAGGACAAGGTGGTCCCGGCCTCGGACGCCAGGTCGAACAAAGCCTGACCATGTAACGCGATCAGCGCCTTGTTGGCCGTGACCACGGGCTTGCCGGCGCGCAGGGCACGTTCCACCGCGTCACGCGCGGCATCGGTCCCGCCCATGAGCTCCAGCACGACATCAACGTCGGGATGGTCGATGACCGCATCGATATCCTCGCTCAGGTGAACGCCTTCGGCCCCGGGTCGGGGCTTGGATACATCGCGAACCGCGGCTGCCACAACGCGAACCGGTCGCCCCGCCCGCCGGGCGATGGCCTCGCCATTGCGCGCCAGCAGCGTGAGCACGCCGCCACCCACCGTTCCCAGACCCAGCAGGCCCAGTTTCAGTTCTTTCATTCCTTCGATCCCTTGCCGTCACGCAGCAGTCGGCGGATACCCCGTACCGCCTGCCGTGTTCGATGTTCATTTTCAATCAGGCCGAAGCGGACGTACTCGTCGCCGTGGTGGCCAAACCCGATGCCCGGGGACACCGCCACCTTGGCCTCGGTTAACAACAATTTGGAGAATTCCAGCGAGCCGAGATGGCGATACTCCTCCGGAATACGGCCCCAGACGAACATGGTGGCCTTCGGCCGATCCACCACCCACCCTGCGCTGGCCAAGCCATCGCACAACACATCACGGCGCGACTTGTAGGTCTGGCGTATCTCCTCCACACAGTCCTGGGGGCCATTCAGCGCCGCAATCGCCGCCACCTGGATGGGCGTGAACATGCCGTAGTCCAAATAAGACTTCATCCGCCCCAGGGCGGCGATGAGTTGCGGGTTGCCGCACATGAAACCGACACGCCAGCCCGGCATGTTGTAGGTCTTGGACAGTGAGTACGACTCGACCGCGACATCCTTGGCACCCGGCACCTGCAGAATCGACGGCGCTTTGTAGCCGTCGTAGCAGAGTTCCGCGTAGGCCAGATCCTGAACGATCCACAAATCAAACTCGCGGGCAATCTCCACCACACGCTCGAAAAACGCCAGATCCACGCACATGGCGGTGGGGTTGGCCGGAAAGTTCAGCAACATCATCTTCGGCGCCGGCCAGGACTCGCGCAGCGCGCGCTCGAGCTCCACGAAGAACTCGTCGGTGTCATTGCTCAGATGCACGTGCCGCACATCTGCACCGGCGATGACGACGCCGTAAGGATGGATGGGATACGCAGGATTAGGCACCAGCACCACGTCGCCGGGCCCCAAACAGGCCAACGCCAGATGTGCCAAACCCTCCTTGGATCCGATCGTGACGATGGCCTCGGATTCGGGATCCAACTCCACATCAAAGCGACGCAGGTACCAGTCGCAAATCGCCTTGCGCAGCCTCGGCACGCCTCGCGACACCGAGTACCGATGCGTGTCGCCACGCTGCGCGGCTTCCGTGAGCTTGTCGACGATATGTTGCGGCGTTGGGCGATCCGGATTGCCCATGCCGAAATCAATGATGTCCTCGCCGCGGGCTCGCGCCTCCTGCTTGAGCTGGCCAACAATGTTGAAGACGTAGGGAGGGAGGCGCTCGATGCGCTGGAAGTGATCCTTCACGGCCGTAGTTCGTCTTTGGGCAGTCGAGTGGGCATCAAGCAGCTTGATGCGCAGGGCCGGGGATTGTATCGAAATGCCAGCGGAAGTCGCCCCTCGCGCGGGATCGGCCGCTCCACATGTCGGCCTCGCCTGCCGGAAACCAGGCGCCAGCCGCAGCCCAACCCCGGCGGAGCAACCGGCCAGCGGCCATGGCGCTACCCCGAAGTACCGACCGGACCGTAGAGAAACACTGATCTATTCGCACCGCCAAGTTGCTGCCTGCAAACAGGCCAGGCAAGACGCGAGGAACGAAGTTTGGTCATTCCAAATGAGCGACGAGCACCCATTCGCCGGGAGCGAATTGAAACCGCCGAAGGCGGGCCCACCGGGGGAGGCGCATGGATGCGCCGACTAACGCAGTCTGGCCTGTTTGCAGGCGCAATCCTGACGGAACGGGCCGGTTTTCCCGCGATCCTGCGTTGCGAAGCGCGTCCATGCGCTTCGCCCTTCGGGCCGGCCTGCGGCCGTCCGAATGCGTTCCCGACGCATTCGTGTCGTTCACTAGCTTGGAATGACCAAGCGGCACTCACTCCGCCTGGGCTCGCGGAAAACCGGCTCCGTCTTGGTGGTGCGAATAGATCAGTGTTTCCCTAAGACTTTGGCAGCAGCCCCACCGGATTGACCGGCTTGCCATTGTGGCGAATCTCAAAATGCAGCAGCGGTTGTTTCGACGGGCCCAGCCCCATCTCCGCGAGCGTCTCACCCTTGGCGACCTGCTGGCCCTCCTTCACCCGTACGCGCCGGTTATGGCCATAGGCGGAGAGCTCGGCGTCGCTATGCTTGATGATGACCAGCAGGCCATAGCCCTTGAGTGCGCTACCGGCATACACCACCGTACCCGCGGCCGCTGCACGGATTGGTGTCCCGACCGCCCCGCCGATATCGATGCCCTTGGAGCGCTCGGAGTAACTCCGCAGGATGGGCCCACGCACCGGCCAGTCCCACTGACCACTGCCCAGCGCAGGCTTGGAGGCCCTGGGGGTCGGCGCCGGGCGGGGTCTGGGCGTTGGTGTGGTTGTCGCTGGCCGCGCAGGCGGAGTGGACGAGGGTCGCGGCTTGGGCGACCGGGCTACCGTCGAACCCGACGCCGGCGCAGGGCTTGAGCCGCTGGCGTAGAGCTTGAGCACCTGACCTGGCTTGATCAGGTAACTCCGCCCGATACCGTTCCACTGCGCCAGCTGCCGGTAATCCAGCTGATGCCGAAAAGCGATGGAATACAGGGTGTCACCGGAACGCACGGTGTAGGTCTTGCCGGCAAAACCGGACGCGGGCGCATCCCAACGCACAGCCGACGCGCAGCCGGCCAGCAGCAGCGTCAGGCCAAGCGCCAGTACAGCAAGCCAATTCCGATCAATACCAGGCACGCCCACCCAATTCCGTCGATGTACCGCAACAGCCGCTGCTCGAATGTCGGTCCGGCCGCCGCGACCACGCCTGCCACCAGCCCGAAGCGACCGAACCTGCCCACCGCGCAGGCGGCAATAAAGGGCAGTATCGGCATCGCCGCCGCACCGGCCGCGATGGTGAACACCTTAAAGGGTATCGGAGTAAACCCGGCCACGACCAGCGCCCAGAATCCGTAGCGTGCAAACCAGTCCTGTGCATGCAGATAGGCATCCCAGTAGCCGATGTCCTGCAACAGAGGAGTCAGACCCTCGATCAGGAAGTAGCCCAGGGGGTAGCCGATCAAGGCCCCGACGACAGAACCCAGCGTCGTCAGCAGCGCCAAACGCCACCACTGGGCGCGCTCGGCCATGACCATTGGAGCCAGCAATACGTCGACCGGGATCGGAAAGAAAATCGCCTCGGCCACGGCGGTTCCGAACAGCCAGCCGCGCGCATGGCGGTGGCGGGCCTTGATCATGGTCCAGTCGTACAAGCGTCGGAACATGCGGTTGAAGACTCCCTGTCGATGCGCGAAACGCGCGTGATGATGGCCCACGCGGGCCTAGTCGGATACCAGCGGTACAAAGCTCACCAGACCCAGTGATTCCTCGTGCCAGTCCGAGCCCTGACGGGTGACACGAATCAGCTCCTGGCGCCCGGATGGGCCCACCGGAATCACCAAAACCCCACCCGGGGCCAGTTGCTCACGCAAGGCCTCGGGTATCTGGCTGCCGCCTGCGGTCACGACAATGCGCTCGAAGGGCCCCAGCTGTGGCCAGCCCCAGGATCCGTCGGATTGCCGCAGACGGACATTGTGGTACCCCAGCTCGCGTAGCAGGCGGCCGGCGCGCTGATAAAGCGGCCGAATGCGCTCCACAGTGAGGACCTGATCCGTGATCTCGGCCAGCACCGCCGCCTGGTAGCCACTGCCCGTCCCGACCTCGAGGACCCGCTCGAACGGCCCGGCTTCTAGCAAGGCTTCCGTCATGCGGGCAACGATGAGAGGCTGCGAGATCGTCTGGCCGTGGCCAATCGGCAACGCGGTATCGCGGTAGGCCATATTGGCCAAGGCCTCATCGACAAATCGGTGGCGCTGGACCGCCCCAATCGCACGCAGCACGCGCTGGTCGACAATCCCCTCTTCCATCAGCCGATCGACCAAGCGCTTACGATTGCGCTCGGATGTCATCCCCAGCCCGCGCACATGCGGGTGTCGCAGACCAACCACCTGCGCTACCCGTGCAAGGTTGGAAGCCAGCGCCCAAGGGGCTCAATGGCTTCGTGGCGGGTCAGGTCCACCTGAATGGGCGTCACCGAGGCATATCCGCGCGAAATGGCATCGAAATCGGTGCCAGGGCCCGCATCCAGTTCCGGCCCGGTGGGGCCGATCCAGAAAATTTCGCGTCCCTTGGGATCACGGTCCGCAATCACTGGCTCCGCCTTGTGGCGATTGCCCAAACGGGTATTCACCACGCCTTCCAGCGCTTCAAAGGGCCGATCCGGGACATTCACGTTGAGAATCGTGCTGTCTGAAAACGGCACCTCGCGCAGCGTGTCGATCAATCGGACCACCACTTCTGCGGCAGCTGCATAGTGCTGCGGGTCCACGGCCGTGGTCGACACGGCAATGGAGGGAAACCCGAGAAAGCGCCCTTCCATGGCGGCGGCCACCGTGCCTGAATACAGCACGTCATCGCCCAGGTTGGCACCGGCATTAATGCCCGACACCACCATGTCGGGCGGCTCATCTAGCAGACCGGTGAGTGCCAGATGGACACAGTCGGTGGGCGTGCCATCAACACAGCGCGTGCCGTCGGCATGCTGGTGTACGCGCAGCGGCCGCAGCAGGGTCAGTGAGTTGCTGGCGCCACTGCGATTGCGGTCCGGGGCGACCACGGTGACACGCGCAAATTCGCGCAAGCGATTGGCGAGACAGATCAGGCCAGGTGCCTGACACCCGTCATCATTGGAAACGAGGATATGCATGGTGTTTGGTACAGGCCGTGCAGAGCGCCGGCCGAAGTCGTTATCTTACCGCACCATGAGCGCCGACCGGACAACACAGGACGACAAGGACATGCGCGCGCTGCTCGATGCGGCCTACGGCGACGTGCAGCCGCTGAATCGCACCGCGCGCGAGCGACCCGTCCAAGCCCCGCCGGATGACACACCACGCCAACGGGCGCTGGATGAGCAGGCCGTCCTGCGCGAATCGTTGGAAGGCGACCCGGAAGCTCATGAAGAATCGGCCGAGGGCCTGTTGTATCGGGCCTCGGGCCTGTCAGACAGCGATTTCCGCAAGCTTCGGCGGGGCGCATTCAGCATTCAAGACAGCATCGACCTGCACGGCTTCAACCGCGAGCAGGCCCGTCACGCCCTGCACGCGTTCCTGGCCCAGGCAATGAATCGGGGACATCGCTGCATCAAGGTGATCCACGGCAAGGGACTGCGATCCAGTGCAGCGGGGCCGGTGATCAAACCATCGGTCGCGCGCTGGCTGGCGCGTCGCAATGATGTGCTCGGCTATGCCTCGGCCAAACCGCAGGAAGGTGGCTCGGGCGCAACCATCGTGCTGCTCAGAAAAGCGAGATAGGTTGGAAACCGTCGGGCCAGCGCCCGACTCAGACCCAGCGACGCCCTGATGCTGCGCTAGCTGGCGGGTTGGAGTTCTAGTCGCAGCTGCTCGATGAGCTGGTGAAACCGTTCCGGTCCAGCCACCCGCGCGACTTGCAGGCCGCCCTGCAACGACGCACCCAGATGGACGGCCTTCGCTTCCGCCGGTCCGCTGAACTGAATACGTCCGGCTTCGCGGCCGCGTTCAAGCACACTGACCAACCAGTGAAGAATCTGCTCCATGGTCTGACGCGTCTCTTCGCGCATGCCATCGGGTATGGCCTGGAACTCGGCCCCCAGCATGCCGCTGAAGCAGATCTTTCGATCCTCGTCTAGAAAATCCAGGTAGAACTCGAAGTAGGCATTCAGCAACTGCCAAGGGTCGCTCTCGCGCTCCTCAAGTGCCTCGATCCACTCCGCCAGACGAAGCCGGAAGCGCGACACCAGTTCGATGCCCAGGTCTTCCTTCGCCGGAAAATGATAGTGGATGGCGGCATTGCGAATGCCCAACTGCACTGCAATATGGTGATAGGAGAATGCGTTATATCCGCGCCGCTGAAGTAATTCTTCAGCCGCATCCAAGATGGCCCCGCGGGTGTTGCGACCGCCTCGCTTGGTTCGAGCGCTGGTCTTTTCGGTCGTCGCCCGCGCGACTTCTGCCGCTTTTGTGCTCATCAGCGAAGTGTACGGCTTGGGTACGACACGGCGCAAACTTCAATCGGTTTCAATACATTCAGCGACAACTGACGTTGCAAAACTGCCAGGTGGCAGCTCGAAACAAAGCGTCAGGCTGTCTCTATCTTCTTGTTCCCACTGTAAATGCTGCGGGATGACACGTAAGGGCCGACGCAGCGCATCTACGCCACACACTCCGAGTTTTTCCAGCCACTTCGAAGCCGGCGCCAGCCAGGCCTGCTCGCGAGCCAGGGCCTCCCCCGCGGGGCCATCACCCGCTCGTCCGGGCATGGGTCCGCTGGGATGCAGGTCGCCGGCCTTGAGCCGGGCCAGCAATGTCTCGTCCACGGACTCCGCGAGAAAGCCACTGCGACTGCCGGAGAGGCAAACCCATTCCCCTGGTATCAACTGGTCCCAACTGCCATCGGTAATGCGCTGCTCCAGAACATGATTGAATAAGGCCGAGCGCGCGGCGGACAGGACGATTCCGGTCGGCCGATCCTGCGCCTCGAACCGCTCCAGATTGGAGCCACCCCACCCGAAGCGCTGAGGTCCGAAGCCGTTCGGCACCCCGCATGCGCGCATCTGATCCAGACGCTCGGCCACGGCTGTGGGATCCAGCGGCGTCTCCAGGCGCAGCACCAGCCGGAAACGATTCGCCGCATGGGCGCCCCTGCGCAACTTGCGGTCGTGACGATCCAGTTGCCGGATATGGATGCCCTGACCGGGATCCGACCAGGCCGCCGGATCCGGCAGGTCGCGCTTGATCGGCCACGGCAGGCTGAACCATTGGGTCGTCACCGCATGCCGGTCCTTCATCCCGCAATACCCGACATTCTTGGCTCGCACGCCCGCCTGCCGCGCCAAATGCCGGGCGACCGTATCGGTATTGGCATTCCGCTTACACACCTGAAGCATCAGGTGCTCTCCCTCCCCCGCGGGCGTGAAAGCCAGTTGCTCGTCGACCTGAAAATCTTCAGGCGTCACCCGCAGGCGGCCACGCCCTAGCGGGGCGCCCAGCGCGGGTGTCAGGCGCCAAACCGGGTCGGGCCCGATCAAAGCGGCATGACCACTGCAACCGCATGTGCGGCAATGCCTTCCTCTCGCCCCATGGGGCCCAGGCGCTCGGTCGTCGTGGCCTTGACGTTGACGGCACCGACTTCCACGCCCAGTCCATCAGCGATCCGTGCACGCATCGCCGGCACATGGGGCGCAATGCGCGGTGCCTGAGCAATCAGGGTGCTGTCACACTGGGCCGGGACATAGCCGACGCTCTCCAGGCGGGTGCGAACCAGCTGCAACATCCGATGCCCGGACAATCCGGCCCACTCGTCGCTGGTGTCCGGAAACAATCCACCGATGTCACCGAGGGCCACCGCGCCCAGCAGGGCGTCGCAAAGGGCATGGATCAGCACATCCCCATCGGAATGCGCGATTAACCCACGGGCATGCGCAATCCGCACGCCACCCAGCCAGACATGATCGCCGTCGCCGAAGCGATGAACGTCATATCCATGGCCCACCCGGATCACAGCCGGCCCTGCGCACGTAGTGAGGCTTCTGCCATCGGCAGGTCATCCAACCAGGTCACCTTGAGATTGTCGCCATGGCCTTGCACAAGCCTTGGCCGCCCACCCGCCAATTCAATGGCCGAGGCTTCGTCCGTAATGTGCATGCGATCTCCTTGCTCCAGCGCCTGGCGCAATAACCCAAGCCGGAATAACTGCGGGGTCTGCGCCTGCCAGATCGTACTGCGGTCCAGTGTCGACGAGGCGTGTCCCTCCTGCGACTGCTTGAGCGTATCTCGGGCCGGCACGGCCAACAGTCCTCCATCTGGACTGCGTCGGGCCTGTCGAACGAGTCGGTCCAGGTCGTCGGGTCGCAGGCAGGGTCTCGCTGCGTCATGCACGAGGACCCAGTCGTCGACATCCGCAGCGTCCAGCGCATTGAGGCCAGCGAGAACCGAATCGGCACGACTCGCACCACCAACGCAGGTCGACAACAAGGGATGACCGGCTACGCCAAGTGTCGCGAAATCCTGGTCGTCTGGCGCGAGCACGACGACCAATTGCTCCAGTTCGGGATAGTCGAGCAGCGGCTCCAGGGCGTGCTCGATGACCGCCCGCCCCCCGAGCTGCAGATACTGCTTGGGTAAACCGGCATCCATGCGAGCACCGCGGCCCGCAGCCGGAACGACAGCGTAAAGCATGCAAAGTCACCGGTTGGGGCGCGTCGGCCCTAGCGAGACACCAACAGGTAGAACGTTTCGTCCCGGCGGACCATGCCGAGGTCGGTCCTGGCTCGACCTTCCATGGCCGCCACGCCGGACTTCAGATCATCCACCTCGGCCTGCAAGGCCTCGTTGCGGGCACGCAGCCGGGCGTTGGTTTCTGTCATGTCTGCGATTTCGGCCTGCTGACGGCGGACATCGGGAATGCCACCGTCAGCAAACCACAGGCGGTACTGGAAATACCCCAGGATTAACAATCCAGCGATGAGTGCCGCCTTGCCCATGGCGAAAGTTTAGCCATGTTTGAACAGAAATGCGTTGTTTCCAGGATAAGTGGCACGTGCGCCCAACTCTTCTTCGATGCGCAGCAACTGGTTGTACTTGGCCATACGATCGGAACGCGACAGCGATCCGGTCTTGATCTGGGTGGCGCTGGTGGCCACCGACAAATCGGCAATGGTCGCGTCTTCGGTCTCGCCTGAGCGGTGTGAAACCACCGAGGCGTATCCGGCTGCCGTGGCCATATCGATCGCCTGCAGGGTTTCCGTCAGCGTCCCGATCTGGTTGACCTTGATCAAAATGGCATTGGCAATGCTGCGGTCGATGCCCTGCTTGAGGATCTGGGGGTTGGTCACGAACAAATCGTCCCCCACCAGCTGGACCCGTGAACCCAGCTTTTTGGTGAGCGCGTCCCAGCCATCCCAGTCATCTTCGGCCATGCCGTCTTCGATGGTGATGATTGGATAACGGCTCACCAGTTCATCGAGATAGCCCGCAAACTCATCCGACGAGAACTTGCGACCTTCGCCCGCCAGGTCGTAAACACCGTCCTTGTAGAACTCGCTGGATGCCACATCCAGACCGAGCAGGATGTCCTTGCCCAGGCTGTAGCCTGCCTTGTCAACGGCTTCTGCCAGCGCTTCCAGCGCCGCTTCGTTGGACGGCAGATTCGGCGCAAACCCACCTTCGTCACCAACGGCTGTGTTCATGCCGCGGCTGGACAAAACTTTCTTAAGCGCGTGGAAAATCTCGGCCCCGTAGCGAATCGCTTCGGAGATCGACGGCGCACCCACGGGCATCAACATGAATTCCTGAATATCGACATTGTTGTCCGCGTGCTCGCCGCCGTTGATGACATTCATCATCGGAACCGGCATGCCCGTGGCGTCCTCACCGCCCAGGTAGCGGTACAGCGGCTGGCCCTGTGACTGGGCCGCGGCATGAGCGTTCGCCATCGACACCGCAAGCAGCGCATTGGCGCCCAGACGCGACTTGTTGTCCGTGCCGTCGGCTTCGATCATGGCCTGGTCCAGACCTGCCTGATCCAGGGCATCCCGACCGACCAGCAACTTGGCCAGTTCCCCGTTGACGTTGCCGACGGCCTGGGTCACGCCCTTACCGAGATACCGGGACTTATCGCCATCCCGGAGTTCGACGGCTTCACGTGCGCCTGTCGAAGCGCCCGACGGGACGATGGCGCGACCCATGTGTCCGGAGGCCAGATGAACATCGGCCTCAACGGTGGGGTTGCCGCGCGAATCAATCACTTGGCGACCTACAATCTTCTTGATTTCAGTCATTTGCCTAATCTACTTCGTGTGAATTCTTAGAGTGGGTCGGGCGGCCGTCATGGCCCCGTCCGCTAGAGTTTGTTTTCGGCGTAGGGGCGCGACTTCACAGCACGATCGAGACTGATCAACGTCTCCAGCAATTCGCGCGTATGGGCCAGCGGCCAGGAATTGGGGCCATCACAAAGCGCCTCATCCGGCTTGGGATGGGTTTCCATGAACAGCCCGGCAACACCCGCGCCCACGGCAGCCCGGGCCAGCACGGGAATGAACTCGCGCTGCCCCCCCGAAGCCGAACCCTGCCCGCCGGGCAGCTGGACCGAATGCGTGCAGTCGAAGACCACTGGGCAACCCGTTTCGCGCATGGCGGCCAGACCGCGCATATCGGACACCAGGTTGTTATAGCCAAACGAGAAACCACGTTCACAGAGCATGATCTGCTCATTGCCGGTGGTCTTGGCCTTCGCAACCACGTTGCCCATTTCCCAGGGCGACATGAACTGCCCTTTCTTCAGGTTGATCGGCTTGCCTGCCGCAGCCACGCGCTGAATGAAGTTGGTCTGCCGACAGAGAAACGCAGGTGTCTGGATGACGTCCACGACACTGGCGACTTCCTCGATGGGCGTGTCCTCATGCACATCGGTCACGACCGGCACACCGATTTGCGACTGGATTTCGGCCAACATGCGCAGGCCTTCTTCCATGCCCGGCCCGCGGTAGCTGGTGTGTGAGGAGCGATTCGCCTTATCAAACGAACCCTTGAAGACGTACAGAAATCCCAGTTCCTCGGACAAGCTCTTGAGATGACCGGCCACCTCCAGGCACATCTCCAAGGATTCCAGCGTGTCGGGACCGGCCAGCAGAAACAACGGCTGATCGGCGCCGACTTCGACGTTACAAAGCTTCATGCAGACACCTGGCCGCGACGTGCGCGGGCTGCTTCGATGAACCCGATGAACAGGGGGTGCCCATCCCGGGGCGTGGAACAGAACTCGGGATGGAACTGGCAGGCGAGGAACCAGGGGTGGTCCGGCAATTCGACGATCTCGACCAGATCATCGAAGTCGGCGACGCCCGAGACACAAAGCCCGGCCCCTTCGATCGCCTCGCGATAATGGTTGTTGAACTCGTAACGATGCCGATGGCGCTCGGCAATCGTCTCGCTTTGATACAGCTTGTGCGCCAGCGTGCCCGGACGCAGGGTTGCGCTCTGGGCACCTAGCCGCATGGTTCCGCCCATGTCGGAGTCTTCACTGCGCTGTTCCTTGGTCCCGCCTTCGCGGTGCCATTCGGTCACCAGGCCGATGACCGGATGCTCGGCGTGGCGATGGAACTCGGTGCTGTTGGCGCCCTCTAGCCCAACCACGTTGCGCGCGTACTCGATCACCGCGACCTGCATGCCCAGGCAAATGCCCAGATACGGCACTTGGTTCTCACGGGCATAGCGCACGGCCTCAATCTTGCCCTCGGTGCCACGCTCGCCAAACCCGCCCGGCACAAGAATCGCGTCGAACCCCTCGAGCAACCGGGTGCCCTCGGTTTCCAGGCGCTCGGAATCAACATAGTGGATGCGCACGCGGGTGCGCGTGTGCAATCCGGCGTGATCCAGGGACTCGTTCAGAGACTTGTAGGCATCGGCCAGATCGACGTACTTGCCGACCATGGCGACCTGCACTTCCAGATCCTGCTCTTCCTTCATACGCACGACCCGCTCCCATTCGGAGAGGTCGGCCGGCTTCACGTCCAGGGCAAAGCGACGCACGATCAGTTCGTCCAAGCCCTGCTCGTGCAAGCCGAATGGAATCTTCATGATGTTGTCGACGTCGATCGCCGAGATCACCGCCCGCTCATGGACATTGGTGAACAGAGCAATCTTGCGGCGCTCGGTCTCCGGCATGGGCCGCTCACTGCGGCAGACCAGCACGTCAGGCTGAATGCCGATGGAGCGCAGTTCCTTGACGGAATGCTGGGTCGGCTTGGTCTTCACCTCGCCGCTGGACGCGATGTACGGCACCAGGGTCAGGTGCATAAAGCAAGCCCGATGCGGCCCCAGCTCCACGCCCATCTGGCGAATCGCCTCGAGAAACGGCAGCGATTCGATATCACCGACCGTGCCGCCGATTTCCACCATGCAGATGTCGGCCCCCTGGGCCCCCTGCCGGACGAGGTTCTTGATCTCGTCGGTGATGTGCGGAATGACCTGCACGGTGCCGCCCAGGAAATCACCGCGGCGCTCCTTGCGGATCACGTTGTTGTAAATCTGGCCGGTCGTGAAGTTCGACAGACGGGAGGTCTTGCTATGCGTGAACCGCTCGTAGTGTCCGAGATCCAGATCGGTCTCGGCACCATCGTCGGTCACATAGACCTCGCCGTGCTGGAAGGGGCTCATCGTGCCCGCATCGACGTTGAGGTAAGGGTCGAGCTTGATCATGCGAACAGACAGCCCGCGCGATTCGAGAATCGATGCGAGTGACGCCGCAGCCATGCCCTTACCGAGAGAAGACACCACCCCACCTGTCACAAAGACAAAGCAGGTCATTGGCTCCTTGGGCATGGGGATTACGCGTGGTCAGGGAAGCGCGGATGGTAGCCGATCACCCACGGGCGAACAATCCGATCAGACGCCTGGGATACCGGCAATCGCATGAATCCATTGAAGTTTCTCCGGCGCGACCTCCCTGTCCACAACCCACGGCCCGAGGCTGCAAATCCGCCCTTCGCGCAGGACCACCGGCAATCGGCAGCGCAGCCAGGGCGCAACGCCCTGCTCCTGGCACCAACGGGACAGGCGCTTGGCCGGTCGGCCGGGCATGCGAATCATGTCCTCGTGTTGGGCAAAGCGCACTATCCACTGGCCACGACCGGTGGTCTCTAGGCGACCCTGATCGGCCGGGAGTATGAGCGGCTGCTCCCCCGACCACTGCACCGCCCACTGCGGCGGCAGCGCTGGCAGGCTGCGGAGCAGATACAACGTATCGCGATACCGCCGGGCCTCGACACCCGTCCAGGTCACCAGATGTTCGGCGTCGGGCCGCTGCGATCGCAGCATGGCGATTAACTGCGCCATCACCGCCTGGCCCGGGACTGGGTGTCCTGCCTCGCTKATCAGCCTCCTGAGCACCCGCGACAGCTGGGCATCATCCAGTCGGGACAAGGCGCTGGCCGACCAGCCATCCCCATCGGCCAGCACGGGGAGCCAGGACCGGTCGGTGTCAGCCAACGCATGGGCGGCCGCGCCTGCGTGCCTCGCAGACTCCGCCAGCTTGCGATCGCAGGCGGGCCAGCGCTGACGCAGCGATGGCAGCACCCGATGTCGAATCCAGTTGCGGTCCAGCGACAGGTCGGCATTGGAGGGGTCCTCGATCCAGCCGATATCGCGGGCTTCCAACCACCGTTGTAGCGCGGCACGTGGGTAACCGAGCAAAGGCCGATAAAGCCAGCCCGAGCCAAAGCGGCGGGTCTGAGGCATCCCGGCCAGACCGTCGATGCCGGCGCCACGTGCCAGATTCAGCAGCAGGGTTTCGGCCTGATCATCCTGGTGATGCGCCAAGAGCACGGATTCCCCTGGCTGCATGGTGGCTTCCAGTGCCCGGTGGCGTGCCTGCCGTGCGGCGGCCTCCAACCCCAGGCCCGCCGAGCAATCCACCGACACACGGCGGATTTCGCAGTCCACCCCGAGCATTTGCGCCTGACGCTGACAATGCCCGGCCCAGGCCTCGCTGTCGGCGTGCAGCCCATGATCGACATGCACCGCGCGCACCCGGCATGCGGGCTGCTGCCGTGCGGCAAGACAAGCCAGATGCAGCAACGCGGTGGAATCCAATCCGCCGGAGTAGGCGATCAGCCAGTGGGGCGACGGGGCCCCGTCGATAATCGACTCAGCCTGGATCCTTGAACTGGCCATAGCCCATCAGCCGCTTATAGCGCGCTTCCAGCAATTCGTTGATCGGCTTTTGACCCAACAAATTCAACACGTTGCGCAGGTGATCTCGAACCACGTTCATGAGCTCATCCGGGGCCCGATGCGCCCCACCCAGGGGCTCGCGGATCACCGCATCGATGAGTTTGAGTTCCAGCAGGCGCTCGGCCGTCACGCCCATGGCTTCGGCCGCATCCTTGGCACGGTCGGCGCTCTTCCACAGGATCGAGGCGCAGCCCTCGGGGCTGATCACCGAATAGATGCTGTGCTGCAACATGGCCAGATGGTCGCCGACGCCGATTGCCAGGGCGCCGCCGGACCCACCCTCACCGATGACCAGCGACACCACCGGCACGCGCAGCCGCGACAACACCAGCAAATTTCTGGCGATGGCCTCGCTTTGGTTACGCTCCTCCGCACCGATGCCGGGGTAGGCCCCTGGCGTATCGATGAGCGTAATCACCGGCAACTTGAACCGCTCGGCCATCTCCAACAGGCGCAAGGCCTTGCGATACCCCTCCGGCCTCGGCATCCCAAAGTTGCGATGCAGCTTTTCTTTGGTATCGCGGCCCTTCTGGTGGCCGATCACCATCACCGGGCGCCCTTCGAATCGAGCGATCCCCGACACAATCGCCGGATCGTCGGAACAGCTGCGGTCGCCGTGGAGTTCTTCGAACTCGGTGAACAGCGCCTCGATGTAATCAAGCGTATACGGCCGCTGCGGATGTCGCGCCAGCTGGGCCACCTGCCAAGCGGTCAGATTGGAGAAGATTTGCTTGGTCAGCGTCTGGCTTTTGGTTTCGAGCCGGCCAATCTCCTCCGTGAGATTCACCGATGAGCCATCGGCGACATTCCGCAGCTCTTCAATTTTTTGCGCCAGCTCCGCGATGGGTTGTTCGAAATCTAGGTATTTGAGATTCATGCGCCCCGTCTACCGCGAGGAAATCGATGGGATGCTCATGCACCCACTAGAGTCCGGCCACCCTCTGCGGGGCACTACCGGTGCGTATTGGCCGTTTGACACCGACAGTATTCCTAGCCGGTCGCGACCGTTGGTTGACGATACCGGACCTCGACTGCGTTTTCACCGCAAAGCGCTGTCAGATCACGCAGTAACTGGTGTGAGACGGCCACCTGCCAGTCATCAGCCAGTGACAACTCTGCCCGCGCCCGGCCGTTGATG
Organism: Abyssibacter profundi; assembly: GCF_003151135.1. NCBI lineage: Bacteria > Pseudomonadati > Pseudomonadota > Gammaproteobacteria > Chromatiales > Oceanococcaceae > Abyssibacter > Abyssibacter profundi. The sequence continues at coordinate 154,972 of NZ_QEQK01000002.1, read as the reverse complement.
TACTGCACCCGGATTCGCGCGCCCTCTTCCACGCGACTGGCCGCCAGGCATTGCTCCAGCGCATCGATCTGCTCCACTGGGCTGGTCGTCCAGGTCAGCCGCAGCCCCCGCCCCCAACGACGTAGTGCCTCGTCCAGGTCCAGCAGCTCCTTGGGGTTCATCCGGAAATCCTCGCTGTAGCTGTCAAAACTCAGCGTGCCAAAGGCCAGCAACAGCCGGTCCTCGTGCAGCAGGTGTCGGAACTGTTCGGCCTTCTCCGAGAACAGCGTGCACTCCAGCTGACCGGTGCCGTCATCGAGCCTGACGATGGCCCGGCCGGCTCGCTGCATGACATCGACCACCAGCCCGGCAATCAGCTTGGGCTCGCCACCGCGCCGCCGTGCATTGGGGTCCGCCTTTTCCTTGGCCTGGGCGATGCTGCCCGAGGTCAGGCCCTGTAACAGCCCCTGATAGGCCTCAATCGGGTGGCCGGTGAGGTAAAGCCCCAGCGTTTGTTTTTCGCCCTGCAGCCGCTCAGCATCATCCCAGTCACGCAAGACCGGCATGTCGATGGCCGGGGCGCTGGACAATTCGGAGGGTCCCCCGCCGCCAAACAGGTCGTTTTGGCCGGCTGCCATGGCGGCGTGGTGCTGGTCGGCCGCAGCCAGTGCATGTGGCAGCGCCGCCAGCAGACTGGGACGATTCTCACCCAGGCTGTCCAGCGCACCGGCACGGATCAACGCTTCCAGCGTGCGGCGATTGGCCCGCTTGCTATCGATACGCAGGCAGAAGTCCACCAGATCGTGAAAGCGCCCGCCGGCTTCTCGCGCTTCCAGAATGCCTTCGATGGCACCCTGCCCCACGCCCTTGACCGCACCCAGGCCGTAGCGCACGGAGGCACCGTCTTCGCTGGCGGTGAATTCATAGGCCGAGTCGTTGACGTCTGGCGGAAAGACCTCTAGCCCCAGCCGTCGACACTCACCGATCAGGGGCACGACCTTTTCGGTGTGATCCATGTCGGCGGTGAGCACGGCGCACATGAAGGCCGCTGGGTAATGCGCCTTCAGGTAGGCCGTCTGGTAGGCCAGCAAGGCATAGGCCACCGAATGCGACTTGTTGAAGCCGTACTTCGCAAACTCGGCGATCAAATCAAAGATTCGGCCCGCCAGGTCCTCGTCCACACCCTTCTCGACAGCACCGGCCACGAAGATCGGGCGATGCTCGCCCATTTTCTTCATGTCCTTTTTGCCCATCGCACGGCGCAGCTGGTCGGCGGCGCCCAGGCTGTAGCCGGCCAGCTCGCGCGCCACGCCCATGACCTGTTCCTGATAGACAATCACGCCGTAGGTGTCCTTGAGCGCGTTCTCCATCAACGGGTGCATGTACCGCACCTGGGCCGGATCGTTCTTGCGGGCGACATAGTCCGCAGCCATGCCGGTTTCCAGCGGCCCGGGACGGAACAGGGCCACCAGGGCCACGATGTCCTCGAAACGGTCGGGCTTGAGCTCCTTCATCAGGCGGCGCATGCCGGTGGATTCCAACTGGAACACCGCCGCCGTGTCGGCAGCGCGTAACAGCTCGAATGTCTTGCCGTCATCGAGGGGCAAGGTATCCAGGTCGATCTGCGTGCCCATGCTCGCGACAACCTTCACCGCCCGGTCGAGAATCGTAAGCGTGCGCAGGCCGAGGAAATCGAACTTCACCAGGCCGGCGGCCTCGACATCCTTCCAGTCGAACTGCGTCACCGCTCCGCCGCCGCCCGGCTCGGTGAATAACGGGGTGAAGTCGTCGATCCGGCTGGGGGCAATGACCACACCGCCGGCGTGCTTGCCGACGTTGCGCGCCAGGCCCTCCAGCTGGAGGGCCGTGTCCAGCAGGTAACGGACCTCCTCTTCTTCCTCGCGGCGGGCCTTGAGCTCCTCGGATTCCTCCAGTGCCTTGGACAGCGTCATGTCGACCGCGGCCGGCACCAGCTTGGCAATTCCGTCCACGAATCCGTAGGGATGCCCCAGCACGCGGCCCACATCCCGGACCACAGCCTTGGCTGCCATGCGACCAAAGGTGATGATCTGCGACACCTTTTCACGGCCGTAGCGCTCGGCGACGTATTCGATGACCCGATCCCGGCCATCCATACAAAAGTCAATATCGAAGTCCGGCATGGACACGCGTTCGGGGTTGAGGAAACGCTCGAACAGCAGGTCGTAGGGAATCGGGTCGACGTTGGTGATCTCCAGCACATAGGCCACCAGCGAGCCCGCACCGGAACCACGTCCTGGCCCCACCGGCACGTCGTTGCGCTTGGCCCAGCGAATGAAGTCCGCAACGATCAGAAAATAGCCGGGGAACCCCATTTTGATGATGACGTTAAGCTCATGCTCCAAACGTTCGTCATATACCTGACGATCCGGCGTGCCACCGTCGTCAATAATGGCCTGCAGACGCTGCTCCAGGCCCTGCTCTGCTTCGGCGCGTAAGAAGCTTTCGACCGTGTGCTCCTCGGGCACGGGGAAATCCGGCAGGTACGACGTGCCCAGTGACAGGGTCACATTGCAGCGCCGGGCGATCTCCACGGCGTTGTCGCAGGCCTCGGGCAAGTCTGAGAACAGGCTGCGCATGTCCTCGGCAGACTTGAGCCACTGCTCGGGCGTGACATCCTTGGTGCGACGCGGATCGTTAATCGTGCGGCCCTGGCGAATGCACAGCCGCACCTCATGAATCGGATGATCCTCGGGGTCGATGAAGCGCACGGCGTTGCCGGCCACCACACCCAGATCCAGCATGCCCGCCAAATCAATCAGGTTGTCGTTAATGGCGTACTCATCCGGGGCACCGATGCGCTCGATCTCCAGGAACAACCGTTCACCGAAGACATCACGCAATTGCGTGGCGGCCTGCAAGGCCAGCTCACCATGCCCGGCTGCAATCTCACGGCTGATCAAACCGCGATGACCGCCGGACAGGGCAATCAGTCCATCGGCGTGGTCAGCCAGCCAATCCGGGTGAATAACCGGCGAGCCACGCTCCTGCCCATCTACATAGCCGCGTGAAATCAGCTGCATGAGATTGCGGTAGCCGTCGTTGCTGGCGCAGAGCAGCCGCAGGGCGTTATCGGTTTCGGAGACCGGATCATGCACCACCAGATCGCAACCCAGGATCGGCTTCACGCCCTCGGACTCGGCGGCGGAAACAAACTTCACGGCGGCAAACAGGTTCATGTGGTCGGTCATGGCGACAGCGGGCATGCCCCGCGCTGCCGCTGCCTTGACCAGCGACTTGACCCGAACAACGCTGTCCACGAGCGAATACTCGGTGTGGACACTGAGATGCACAAAACCTGGGGAATCAGACACGGATGACCAGCGTGTGTCGGCGAACGATGCGGCCATCATAGTCCGTCGCCACGCCGCGCCAAGCCGTCGCCCGTGAATGCCCATCAACTGGGCCTCGCGCCCACTGCCTGGCACCCCGGTTTGCGCAAATCGCGTGGGACAGCCAACATCTTGGCGACTGTTTTCCCGACGACCCTTCATGCGCCGACTACTCATTGCCTTCGGCATGCTACTGCTTGCCCCGCTCACCTCCGCCAACTCTGTCTGGGACGATTCCACCCTCAACAAGATTCTTCAGCGTGGTGAACTGCGCATCGGCATCGAGACCGGCTACATGCCCTTCGAGATGCGCGACAAAAACGGCGACATCATTGGCTTTGATGTGGATATCGCCCGGCACATGGCACGGGCCATGGGCGTGGAATTGAAGCTGATCAATACCGCCTGGGACGGGATTATCCCGGCCCTGCTCACCGACAAGTTCGACCTGGTCATGGGCGGCATGACCATCACCCCCGAGCGCAACCTCAAGGTCAACTTCTGTGACCCGTACATGGTCATCGGCCAGACCGTGTTGCTGCGCAAGGGCCTCGCGGACACGGTGACGTCCTACCGTGACCTCAACAACAAGCAGTACACCATCGTGAGCAAGCTGGGGACCACTGGTGAAATTGCCGCGCGGCGGTATCTGTCGCGGGCGACGATCCTGACCTTCGAATCCGAATCCGAGGCGGCGCTAGAGGTGCGCAACGGCCGCGCCGACGCCTTTGTCTTCGATTTTCCCTACAACGCCATCTTCATTGCCGAAAATCCGGAGGGCTTGGTGCATCTGGACCAGCCCTTCACCCACGAGCCCCTGGGCTGGGCCGTGCGCAAGGGTGATCCCGACTTTCTCAACTGGCTGAACAACTACCTGGCCCAGATTCGCGGCGATGGCACCTACGACGCGCTATACAAGCGTTGGTTTGAATCCGATCGCTGGATGAAAGACGTCAACCGATGAAGTCGCCCTGGATGTGGCACGGCGTCTACGGCTTGGTGATGCTGGCGCTGGTCGGGGCCATCTACGGCGCCAGCCAGACCGTGGACTACACCTGGCGCTGGGATCGTGTACCGGACTACATCCTCGCCTACGAGGACGCCGACATCCGCTCGACCATCACCGGTGTGGTGGAAATCACCGATGGCCGTGTCGAAGTCATCGGCACCCAGGACGCCGCCGCCATCGAGCGTTACAACGACCTGGACAGCTTGCTGGTCGAAGATGGGGACTACATCTTCGATGGCGATGTGGTCGGCACCCGCAGCGGCTGGCGCATCGGGCCCCTGGCCTGGGGGCTGGTCACCACATTGCAACTGTCGATACTTGCGCTGCTGTTTGCCCTGCCCATCGGCCTGCTCGCCGGGCTGGGCCGCGTGTCGACCAATCCGGCGGCCCGCAACCTGGCCGCTACCTATGTCGAACTCATCCGCGGCACGCCGCTGCTGGTGCAAATCTTTATCTTCTACTTTTTCATTGGCACCGTGCTCAGCCTGTCTCGCATGACGGCGGGCGTGGCCGCACTGGCCATCTTCACCGGAGCGTACATCGCTGAGATTGTCCGGGCGGGCATTGAATCCATCCCCAAGGGCCAGATGGAAGCCGCGCGCAGTCTGGGCATGAGCTATCCGCAGGCCATGCGCCACGTCATCCTGCCCCAGGCGCTGCGCCGCACCCTGCCGCCCATGGCCGGCCAGCTGATCAACCTCATCAAGGACTCGTCGCTGGTCTCCGTCATCGCGATCACCGATCTCACCAAGGCCGGACGCGAAGTCGTGAACTCTACATTCAGCCCCTTTGAAGTCTGGTTTACCGTCGCCGCGATGTACCTGGCGTTGACCGCCGGACTCTCCCTGCTGATCCGTCGACTGGAATTGAAGCTGGCGAGGGCTGACGGATGAGCACCGCCATCGAGATCCGCCAGGTATCCAAGCAGTTCGAGAACGGCGTGCGGGCGCTGGATAACGTCTCCCTGACCGTCGCCGCCGGCGAGGTGGTCTGCGTGGTCGGTCCCAGCGGCTCGGGCAAATCCACACTGCTACGCACCGTCAACCGGCTCGAAACCGTCACCAGTGGCGATGTGTTGCTGGACGGCGAGTCCATCCACCAGGCCGGCAAACGCCTCAATGCCCTGCGTCAGCAGGCGGGCATGGTCTTCCAGCAATTCAATCTATTTCCGCACCTGAGCGTGCTCGACAACATCATGCTGGCCCCGCTCCGCGTCCAGGGTCGCGAGGCTGACGAAGTCCGCCAGCAGGCCCTGGCCCTGCTGGAGCGCGTCGGCCTGGGCCATCGCGGTGCGAGCTACCCGGCCCAGCTCTCCGGCGGCCAGCAGCAACGGGTGGCCATCGCCCGCGCACTGGCCATGCAGCCCAAGGTGATGCTGTTCGACGAACCCACCTCCGCGCTGGACCCGGAGATGGTCGGTGGAGTACTCGACGTCATGCAAGACCTCGCCCGCGATGGCATGACCATGATTGTCGTCACCCATGAAATGGGCTTTGCGCGAGCCGTGGCCGACCGAGTGGTGTTCATGGAAGCTGGTCGCATCGACCACATCGACCAGCCCAGCGGCTTTTTCGAGCCAGCAGCCGGCAGTCGGCTCGACGCATTTCTGAGCGAAGTCCTGCGCTAGCGCCGCAGCTTGCCTACAATACCGCCCGCCACAGGCGAGGCCGTGTCCCGGTAGCTCAGTTGGATAGAGCAAGCGCCTCCTAAGCGCTAGGTCGCAGGTTCGACTCCTGCTCGGGACACCATTTATTCCTGGCGCAGTCCGGTCACATTGCAGCCGCAGGGCGTGTAGGGAGGCGCCGATTTGTTCGCAGCACACAGGATGCTGCTCGACTCGCGGCGCGAGAACGGGCAGCGGGCGATTGGACTGCCCTGCCTGCTGATCTGCGATGAGGCGCCCCGCGCGTGCCGAGGCAACCTCGACTGGCCAGCGCGTGCTAAGCATTCGCGGACAGGCCGCACGCCCCCCCTCGGAACGGCTGAATACGCCACTTGCGCGGCTTCGCGTGCAAGCGATTTCGGAAGCGCCACGCGAGCCTGGGCCTGAAACGACCGGAAAAAGAAAAGGCGCTGACCGAGTTCACGGTAAGCGCCTGATCTTTAAAGCTTTGAGTTGGCTCCCCCGGACGGGCTCGAACCGCCGACCTAGTGATTAACAGTCACCCGCTCTACCAACTGAGCTACAGGGGAACATCGCATTTGCGAGGGCGCGCATTGTACTCAGAGCACCCGGCTGTGGCAACGCCTGATTCCGCCCGTCGTGACGGCCGCTGTGAACTTTGTGTCAAGCGGTGATTTCGGTATGCTCCCGCGGGTGGCACAGCTTGTGGATGCTGACTGCCGATACCAAGAGTCTCTAGGGGAACAATCCAATGAAAAGCTTGAAAGCGCTACTCGCGCTGGCCGCGTTCGGCGTGGCGTCATCTGCTATGGCGCAGAACTCCGATGGTCGACCGTACATCTATGCGGGGGGCGTGGCGGTTTCGCCCGACGACCGTGACGGGCAAGCCGACGAAAGCTTCGGCGCCATGTTCGGCTATGGCGTGCCACTGGTGAACCATGATCTGCCGTTTGTAGGCACCAATCTGGATCTCGAATTCTCGGGTTTCTACAACTCGCTCAAGACCAACACCGCCGATGACCGCGACTTCCAGCGTGGCCTGCTCGTCAACGGTATTTATCGTCTGAGCCGCCAGAACATGCAGGACCTGTTCGGCTTCACGCCTTACCTGCTGGCCGGTGTCGGCTATGTAGGCGAGGAAGTGGCGAACAACAGCGAGAACTACGTCTCTGCCGAGCTGGGCGCCGGTGTCCGCAGCTTCCTGAATGACCACGGCACCGCAGTTCGTGGTGATCTGCGCGTTCAGCAGGTGTTCGACGCGGACTTTGTTGATGTGCGTCTGAACATCGGCCTAGAAGTGCCGCTGAGCTCCAAGGGCGTCGGCGATGCTGACGGCGACGGCGTGAACGACACGCTGGACCGTTGCCCCAACACGCCGGCCGGCGTTGCGGTCACGCTGGAAGGCTGCGAGGCCGACGATGACTTCGACGGTGTCGTGAACTCCATCGACCAGTGCCCCCGCACCCCGAACGGCGTGCCGGTGGACGCAACCGGCTGTAGCGCCGATGCCGACCTTGATGGTGTGCTGGATGCCTACGACGAGTGTCCCGACAGCGCCCCGGGCGCCCAGGTGAACGCCCGCGGTTGTGAAGGCGTGCAGGATGCCGACGAAGACGGCGTGGCCGACTCCATGGACCGCTGCCCCGGCACCGGCGCAGGGATCGTGGTCGACACCGAAGGCTGCGCCATCAAGCAGACCTTTGCGCTGGAAGGTGTGAAGTTCGAGTTCAACTCGGCCAAGCTCACCGCCAACGCCAAGATCGTGCTGCAGGATGTGATCGACACCCTATCGGGCCAGCCGTCGATGCAGGCACAGGTTGCCGGTCACACGGATAGCAAGGGCCTGGCTGCCTACAACGAGCGCCTGTCAGAAGAGCGCGCAATGTCGGTCAAGCAGTTCCTGGTCGACAACGGCATCGATGCCGATCGTCTGACGGTCGTGGGCTACGGCGAGTCCAAGCCCATTGCCAGCAACGACACGGAGGAAGGCCGCGAAGCCAACCGCCGCGTCGAGTTCAGCGTGATCAGCGAGTAAGCGCTGACCGCCTGACAGAAAGGCCCGGCCTAGAGCCGGGCCTTTTTTATGCCTGGCACCTGCCCTGCTTCGCGAACCGGCCGTCGGTCCGGGCACGCGATTCCGGCTAGAATCTACGCCATGCAATCCATTCAGCAATCTCATCAGCAGGCGCTGGAGACCTTGGCCGATGCCACTGGCACCATGCGCCAGCAAACCACCGATCTGGCCAGCATTAACAGTGGCAGCTTTAACGCAGAGGGCGTGAATACAGTTGCCGATGCATTGGCTGAGTTGTTCAGCCCCATCGCCGACAGCATCGAACGCGTCGCTGTCGCACCGCTGCATCAACTGGCCGACGACGGCGCCTTCATCGACCGCCCGATGGGCGATGCACTGGTCATTCGCAAGCGCCCGCAGGCTGCACGACGCGTGCTGCTGGCCGGGCATCTGGACACCGTCTTTCCCGCCGACTCCAGCTTCCAGTCTGTGCGCGTTGAAGCCGACCGTCTGCATGGTCCGGGCGTGGCCGACCTCAAGGGCGGACTCGTTGTCATGCGCCATGCGCTGGAAGCATTCGAGCAGACACCGGATGCCGACGCCCTGGGATGGACGGTGGTGCTCAACCCCGATGAGGAGATCGGCTCCATGGGCTCTGCAGATCTGCTGGACCGCGAGGCCCGGGCCCATGATGTCGGGATGATCTACGAGCCATCGCTGCCCAGCGGCAATCTGGTCGCCGCGCGCAAAGGCAGTGGCAATTTCCAGATTCTGGTCCGGGGACGGGCGGCCCACGCCGGCCGCGAGCATCACCTGGGGCGCAACGCGATCCGCGCCCTGGCGGACGCCACGGTCGCCATCGATGATCTCAACGGTCAGCGACCGGGCGTCACCGTGAACGTCGGCCAGGTGGTGGGCGGCGGGCCAGTGAATATCGTCCCCGACTTGGCGATTCTGAGGCTCAACGTGCGTTTGCAGCAGCCGGACGACCAGGCATGGGTGCATGAACAGTTAACGGCCATCGTTGAGGACGTCGACGGCCGCGATGGCATCGAAGCGAGTCTGCATGGGCGGTTCACCCGCCCGCCCAAGGTGAGGACCCCTGCCCTGGAGTCGTTGATTGGCGAGATCAGCACCTGCCGCGATCTGCTGGGGATGGACTTTGCCTGGGAGGACACCGGTGGCTGCTGCGATGGCAACAATCTGGCGGCTGCCGGCCTGCCCAATATCGACAACCTCGGTGTGGTCGGCGCCCATATTCACAGTCATCAGGAATTCATGCACATACCCAGCTTTGTGCCGCGCGCACAGCTCTCCGCCCTGCTGCTCATGCGGCTGGCCAGCGGCGATGCAGCATGGCCGGAACGGGGACAGACACCATGATGGTCCTCCGCGCCATGCGCAACGACACCCACGACTTTGATGCGCTTTGCAAGATTGCGGAGCTCTCCGGCCCAGGGTTCACATCACTGACGACCGATCGCGACCTGCTCCAGCACAAGATCAGCCGCTCGGAAGAAGCGTTTACCCTGGCGCTGGACTCTCCGCTGGACGAGCTTTACCTGTTTTCGCTGGAAGACAGCGACAGCGGTGCCGTCGGCGGCKGCTGTGGCCTGGAATCGGCCGTGGGCATGCGTGAGCCCTTCTACAACTACCGGGTCGGCACGGTAGTTCATGCCTCGCGTGAGCTGGGCGTTTATCGCAAGACTCCGACGCTTTACCTCTCGAATGACTACACCGGCTGCAGCGAGCTTTGCACGCTGTTCCTCAACCCCGATTTTCGCGGGGGCGGAAATGGCACCCTGCTCTCCAAGTCTCGGTTCCTGTTTATGGCCGAACACCGTGAGCGCTTTAACGAACGCGTAATTGCAGAAATGCGCGGCTGGTCGGATGAGCAGGGCCACTCTCCGTTCTGGGAAGCTTTGGGTCGTAAGTTCTTTGATATGGAGTACGCCCGCGCTGACCACCTGACCGCCGTGAGCACCAAGGCATTCATCGCCGAGCTGATGCCCCGGTATCCGGTTTACACCACCCTGCTGCCGGAAGAGGCGCAGCGGGTCATCGGCATGGTGCACCCGAATACCGAACCGGCACTGCGCATGCTCAAGGCCGAGGGGTTCCGCTATCAGGGTTATGTCGATATTTTCGACGGTGGCGCAGCTGTCGACGTCTTGTTTGAAGACATCAAGGCGATTAAACGCAGCCGTGTGGCCGAGTGCCACACGGCAACCGTGAGCGACGGCGTGCGTGTGTTGGTCTGCAATCGCGAACTCTCAGAGTTTCGCTGCACACTCACCACCGCGACACTGGCGGATCAGGGTGAGCGGATCACCATCGCACCTGAAGCCGCCAAAGCCCTGCATGTCAGCGCCGGCGCCAGCCTGCGCTACCTACCGCTGGCCTGAAGCCTGGCGGTATCACCGAATTCGAATCGAGCGTCCAACATGACAGAAGCAACAACGGGTCTGTGGATCCGCAATGCGTGGCAGACACCAGCCGGCGCACCCCTCACCGTCACGAACCCGGCGACGGGCGACGCACTTTGGACAGGATCCGGGGCGAGCCCGGACGATGTGGACCGTGCGGTGGTCGCCGCCCGCGAAGCCTTCGGTCAATGGAGCCACACGCCGCTGAGCGAGCGCATCGCGATCTGCGAGCGATTTGCCGAACGCCTACGCGATCAGGCCGAGGGACTGGCCCACACCATTGCCTCAGAAACCGGCAAACCGGTCTGGGAAACCCGGACCGAGATTGCGGCCATGGCCGGCAAGATTGCCATTTCTATCCGCGCCCAGGCCGAGCGCGCCGGTGAGCGCAGCGAACCCGCACCCGGAGGCACTGCCGTACTCCGGCATCGCCCCCATGGCGTCGCCGCCGTGTTTGGCCCCTATAACTTCCCGGGCCATTTACCCAACGGTCACATTGTTCCGGCCCTGCTGGCCGGCAACACGGTGGTCTTCAAACCCAGCGACCTGACGCCATTATGTGCAATGCAGGTGGTGCAATGCTGGGCCGATGCTGGCCTGCCGGCCGGTGTGCTGAACATGGTCTGCGGCGCCGTTGAAACCGGAGCCGCCCTGGCGGGGCATCCGGGCATCGACGCCTTGTTCTTCACCGGCAGCGAACGCACGGGCAAGTTATTACACGCCCAGTTCGCCGAACAGCCCGGCAAGATGTTGGCGCTGGAAATGGGTGGCAACAATGCGCTGGTCATCGACGAGGTGGCTGACCTGGACGCCGCCGTATTCGAAACCATCCAGTCGGCGTTCATCACGGCCGGGCAACGCTGCACCTGTGCGCGCCGGCTGTTGGTGCCCGTCGGCGACTGGGGAGAACGGTTTCTGGAGCGCCTGATCGCGGTGTCCGCCGGACTGCGAATCGGCCTGCCGGACGAAGAGCCGGCTCCGTTCATGGGCCCACTCATCTCCGTTGCAGCGGCCCAACGTGTGCTGGATGCCCAGGATCAGCTCGAGTCGCGTGGCGGCGTGGTGCTCAAGCGCTGCGAGCATATTCCGGGCTTGACCGAGGCCTTTCTAACCCCCGGCATCATCAATCTCACCGATGCCTCCGATGTTCCTGATGAAGAGGTCTTTGGCCCCTTGCTCAGTGTGTACCGATACAGCCTGTTCGAAGAGGCGATTGAGCAGGCCAACAACACCCGCTTCGGTCTCTCAGCGGGGTTGATTTCGGACTCCGATACGCGTTGGGAGCAGTTTCTTGGTCGCATCCGGGCCGGCATCGTCAACCGGAATCGGTCGATTACCGGCGCCAGTAGCGCTGCACCCTTCGGCGGCCCAGGCGACAGTGGCAACCTGCGCCCCAGCGCCTATTACGCCGCCGACTACTGCGCCTACCCCGTCGCCAGCATGGAGCGCGACAGCGTGGCCTTGCCTGACAAGCTGCCAGCAGGAATGACGCTCTAGATGAAGACCCAGGAAGCCAACTTCGACGGCCTGGTCGGGCCCTCGCATCACTTCGGTGGGCTGGGCGTCGGCAACCTGGCCTCGCAGGCGAACAAGGCACAGGCCTCCAACCCGCGCGAAGCAGCACTTCAAGGCTTGGCCAAGATGGCCGGCGTGTCCGAACTCGGGCTGTTGCAGGGCGTACTGCCGCCCCAGGCCCGGCCGGATATTCATTTCCTTCGCCAGGTCGGGTTCAATGGCAATGATGCTAAGGTGCTGGCCCAGGCACGTCGCGATGCGCCGGGCCTGCTTTCGGCAGCGGCTTCGGCCGCTTCCATGTGGTCGGCCAACGCGGCCACGGTGTCAGCCTCTGCAGACACCTGGGACAGCCGGGTGCATTTCACGCCAGCCAATCTGGTCTCGCAGGCACATCGCGCGCTGGAAACCGAGACCACGACGCTGGCCCTGCGGGCCACCTTCCCCGCCGAGCGTTTTTTCGCCCATCACCCCGCCCTGCCGCGTAGCACCCAGCTAGCCGACGAGGGAGCCGCCAACCACACACGCTTCGCGGCTGATGACCACACCTGCGGTGTCAGCCTGTTTGTCTACGGGGCCGATCTCCAGTACCCGGCCACCGGTCGATTTCCTGCCCGGCAAACCCGCCTGGCCTCCGAGGCCGTCGCCAGACAGCACCGTCTGCGCAGCGACCGCACCTTATTCGTGCGCCAGCACCCCGACGCCATTGCCGCAGGCGTGTTCCACAACGATGTGATCGCCGTTGGACATGCCGATGTGCTGCTCTACCACGAATACGCGTTTGTCGATGAATTCGGCACGCTGGAAGCACTGAGCAACGCCCTGGGCCAGCCCCTGCGCACCGTCCGCATCACCGCCGAGCAGGTCGATATGGCCGCTGCGATTCAAAGCTATCTGTTTAACAGTCAAATCGTCACGCTGCCGGACGGTCGCATCCAGCTCATCGTGGCCAAGGACTGCGAGGAACACCCTGCCGTCTGGCCGGTGATCCAAGACATGGTGGACGGGCCCGGTCCGATTGACGGGGTTTCGGTCTTTGACGTGCGCCAGAGCATGCGCAATGGCGGCGGGCCCGCCTGTCTGCGTCTGCGCGTACCGCTGAATGAAGATGAGCAGGCTGCGGTCAACCCTGACAGCTGGTTCACGCCGGCGCTGCACCGGGAGCTGGAAGCCTGGGTGAAGCAGCATTACCGCGACCGCCTGACGCTCACCGACCTCGCCGACCCCGGCTTTGTCACCGAAGTCCACGAGGCGCTGGATCGGCTGACCGTCATACTCGGCCTGGGCAGCATTTACTCGTTTCAGCAGGCCCCATGACGACGGTGCAGTGGCACTGGAGAACATTTGACACGTTCTCCGTGCCGGAGCTGTATGCCGTGACGGCGCTGCGCGAGGCCGTGTTCATTGTCGAGCAGACCTGCCCCTACCAGGACGCCGACGGGCTGGATGCCCAGGCGGAGCATTTGCTGGGCCTGGGGCAGGACGGCCAACTGGTGGCCTACCTGCGCGTGCTGGGGCCAGGCCTGCGTTTTAAGCAGCCGAGCATTGGCCGGGTGATCGTGCACGAAAGCGCCCGGCGCAGCGGTCTGGGCCGGCAGCTCATGCAACAGGGTCTCGAGCGCTGCGCCCAGCGATGGCCAGGCCAAGCTGTGGCCCTAGGGGCGCAGGCCCACCTGGAGTCGTTCTACGGGTCCCTGGGCTTCGAATGCTGCTCCGCCCCATACGACGAGGACGGCATTCCGCACATCGACATGCAGCGGGCGGCACAATCCGCCTGAGCCCACTGACTCAGGCAGCAGCCGTCGACTGGCCGACCACCTTGCGAACGGCCACAGCAAAGCGTTCCATGGCCTGGTCCAGATCAGCCTCAGGAATGTTCAGTGCGGGTGCAAAACGGACCACGTTCGGGCCGGCAACCAGCACCATCACCCCGGCTTCCAGCGCTGCGGTCAGGAAGGCGCGCGCCTGACCGGCGTAAGCCTCGGAGACTTCCGCGCCCAGTAGCAGCCCCATGCCGCGGATCTCGCGGAAGGCACCGGTTTCTGCTGCCAGCGCTTCCAGGGCATCGCGCATCTTCTGGTTGCGCGTCATGACACCGGCAAGCAGCGTGGGCGTATTCACCTGGTCGATGACCGCTTCCGCCACGGCACAGGCCAGCGGATTGCCGCCGTAAGTGCTGCCATGCGTGCCCACCACCAGACTGGCAGCGACCTGCTCGGTGGCGAGCATGGCGCCGATGGGGAAGCCACCACCCAATCCCTTGGCCGAGGTCAGAATGTCCGGCGCCACACCAAAGGCCTGGTAGGCATACAAATGCCCCGTGCGCCCCATGCCGGTTTGCACCTCGTCGAAGATCAGCAGTGCATTGTGTGCATCGCAAAGCGCGCGCACACCCTGGATGAACTCGGCCGTTGCGGGCACGATGCCACCCTCGCCCTGCATGGGTTCCATCACCACGGCACAGGTGCGGTCGCTAATCGCGGCCTTCAGTGCGCCCAGGTCATTAAATGGCACGTGGTGCAGGCCACCCGGAACGGGGCCAAACCCTTCGGTGTACTTGGGCTGTCCACCGACCGATACGGTGAACAGCGTGCGCCCGTGAAACGCCTGCTTGAACGAGATGATCTCGTGCTTGTCCGCACCGAAATGGTCATTGGCGTACCGACGAGCCAGCTTGAATGCCGCCTCATTGGCTTCCGCGCCGGAGTTACAGAAGTAGACGCGATCGGCAAATGTCGATGCCACCAGCTTCTGCGCCAGGCGAATCGCCGGCTCGTTGGTCATGACATTCGACAAATGCCACAGCTGCTCGCTCTGCGCCTGCAGCGCATCCACCATGGCCGGATGACAGTGTCCCAACGCACTGACGGCAATTCCGCCGGCCAGATCGATGTATTCGTTATTGTCCTGATCCCAGACGCGCGAGCCCTTGCCGCGCACAGGAATAACGGCAGCCGGATTGTAATTCGGTGCCATCACGGCATCGAAATCCTGGCGGGTAACGGGGGGCGTCTGAGTCATCCAAGCACCATGCGGCAGGAAAATGGTGCCGGCAGAGGGATTTGAACCCCCGACCTACGCATTACGAATGCGCCGCTCTACCAACTGAGCTATGCCGGCGTTTGATGCTGTCTTGCCCGCCTCGGAGCCTGACCACCGCCTCTGGCGGGCAGTTTTGCGCGCGCTCGAAGGGGGTCTCGAAAAGCGGCGGCGAAGTATAACAACGCATCCGGTTTCGGGGTAGCCATGCGTGGCATTTTCACACGGGCAGCCCACCCGTCAGGCAACGGCCAACCGCCGCCGCTTGTCGTGGTGGCCTGATCCCCTCATCATCCAGCAACCAATTAACGACCCCTAGGGTCGTAATCTTGCGAGGCTGTCGCTGCAGGAACCGGCAGGTGGCGACTTGGGGTGAAACGAGTGCAAAGCAAACAACAGCAATGGTCGGAGTCAACGGCGGGACGCCACCGTGGACTCACGCTGATCGAGTTGGTGATCTCCATCGCCATCGCCGCGATCATTCTCTCCATTGCCGTTCCCAGCTTTCTGGATCTGATCCGCGATTGGCGTCGTACAGGCACGCTGAACACCGTGGTCATGAGCTTCCAGCTGGCACGCAGCGAATCCATCAAAAACGGCCGAGACGTGGTGGTGTGCTCACGGGCCAGCGCGGGAACCTGCGGATCGACCTCAGACTGGAGCAAGGGCTGGATCGTCTTCGAAAATGCCGATCAGGATGATCCACCGGTCATTGACAGTGGCGAAACCCTGATTCGAGAGCATGTACTCACCAACGACCAAGTTGTCTCCTCCAGCGTCAGCCGCTTTGTGTTCCGCCCGTTCAACCGCCGCTCGACCAATGGCACCGTGATTTACTGCGATCCGCGCGGGACCGGCTACCACCGGGCCGTGGTGGTTAGCTGGACCGGCCGGCCACGCACCGCCGAAACCAAAACGGACGGATCGGACTACACATGCTGAAGCGCTACCCACAACGTGGCGCAGGGCTGATCGAAGTGCTTGTCGCCGTGCTGGTCGTTGCCTTCGCCGTGCTGTCCATGGCCGGGCTGCAAACCGTCTCCAAGAAGAACACGCGCGAAGCCATGCTGCGAAGCACGGCCGCTCGGATGAGCCAGTCGCTCATCGAACGCATGCGCGCCAATGCGTCAGCCACCGCGCTGGATGCTTACCTGGACGCCGCTGCCAATGGACTCGGCGGGGGCACGATGGGCACGTCACCACTGAAGAACTGCGCCACGCAGTCCTGCTCACCGTCGGAACTCGCCTACTTTGATGTATGGCAATGGGAGCAGGTGCTCGACGGCGCCATGGAAGTGGTCGTCGATGGCGGACAAACCGATGTGGTGGGTGGACTGGTGACGCCCCGTGCCTGCCTGACCGGTCCGGCAGGCGGAGGCGACGGGCTCTATCAACTGACCGTCGTGTGGTACGGCGCCATCGAGATGCCAGCTGATACCAGCGTGGCCTGTGCACTGGGCACCGGGGCCTACGGTGCTGACGATGTGCTGCGCCGCACGCTGACCCTGCAAACCTATATCGCCGCCTCATGACCATGCGCCAGCAAACCGGCTTTACACTGATCGAACTCATGGTCTCCGTGGTCATCGGACTGTTGGTCGTGCTCAGTATCGGCATCGTGTTTACCCAATCGTCCGACAACTATCGCCAGGATGAGCGCGTCTCGGGTGTGCAGGACAATTTGCGTTTTGCAATGGCCCAACTCACCGCCGACCTGGAGATGACCGGCTTCTGGACCGAACTCCACGATCCCACCGACATCGACACCAGCGACGCCAGCCTGTCGATTACGACCGACTGCGGCAGTGCAGCCGGTTGGGCCTGGACGCTGACCGAACCGCTGGAAGCGCTGGACAATCCGACGGCCGCAGAAGCCAACGCGGCCTTTAACTGCATCGACAGCGGCGAGGTCGTTCCCGGCCAGGACATCATCGCCATCAAACGTGTGGTCGGCGCCACGACGGCGGCCGCCTCGCTGGATGAAGGCACGACCTATTTGGAAACCAACGGCACCGAAGGCCAGTTGTTCCGCTCGCTGTCGGCGTCGACCACGCCGGCAACACCGCTTGCAGGCACCGTGACGAACTGGGCGTACCACCCAACCATTTACTTCATCCGCGATTACCACGCCACCGATGGCGATGGAATCCCCACGCTGTGCCGAAAATACCTGTTGGGCGGTGCCTCGCCGGCATTCTCCACCGAATGCATTGCCCCCGGGATCGAGCGCATGCAGTTCGAGTACGGTGTGGATAGCAATGCCAATGGCGCTGCCGACCGGTATTACACCGCAGACACCGTGCCCGATATAGACGATGTGGTCTCGATCCGGATCATGCTGCTCGCTCGCAGTGAACGACCGCACGCCGCCTATACCAATGCCAAGACGTACCGGCTGTCCAATGCCGGTGATTTCACACCGAACGACAATTTTTACCGCCGCACGGCCATGTCCGTGGTCCAGCTACGCAATACCGCCCGCCTTCGATTCGTGAACTGACCATGCGCACATCGACCTTGTCACAATCTGCCGGATTCGCGCTGCCCACAGCGCTCATCCTGATGGTCATCATCGTGCTGATCGCACTGAGCTCGGTGGAATTCAGCGCAACCGGCCTGCGCCAGGCCGGGAATGACGAGACGGCCATCCAGGCTCAGGAATCGGCGCAGTCCGTCATCGATGCCACCGTGGCCGATGCCGACAATACACCGGTGATTGGCAATGCCGGCTACAAGGTCTGCACGCCCGGCGTCAGCGGCTGCAACGCCAATACCATCAGCCTGCCTGGCAATCTCTATGCATCGGAAATCAGCGCCGGCGATGTGGTCGTGACTTCCGAGCGCGCCGACCCGGCCTTTCGCCCACCGCCACGCGGGCTCAATACCAGCGTGGCGGCCTTCACCGCCGCCGTGTTCGCCATTGAAGGCGCTTACGACAAATCCGACGAAGGTCTGGGCCAGACCGAAATCAGAGAGGGCGTGGTCATCCTCGTGCCCAAACAGCAATGAGTGCGCCGCTACGGAGACTCACCATGAAACGGATCTTCTTTGTTGTATTCAGCCTGCTGCTGCCGCTCACGGCCTCAGCCGACGATACCGACATCTATCTGAATCCAGCTGGCGCCGCCGGCGGCGAGCCACTGGTCATGTTCTCGCTCGACTATCGCTCCAACCTGGGTTCCACGGTTTGCTCCGACGTCAACTCCGGCTGCGCTGCTGCCCAGTACTTCACGGATAAGGGCCTGGGCAGCGACCTGCCCGCCAGCGGCAAGTTGATCTTCTTCGACGTGCTGCGACTCGCCCTGAAGCTCGTACTCAGCGAGGTCAGCGGGGTCCAGCTCGGCCTGATGATGAACCATGACAACAAGAACAATTGTGAAGGGCCCGCGGACAGAAAAGGCTGCAGTAACGGCGGCTACATCATGCGTGGATTCCAGTCCCTGCAGCCAGGGGACAGCAATGGCTCGCTGAGCGAGTTCCTGACCATTCTCAACAGCATTCCGACACCGCAGGGCAACCAGGCGCATTCCTATCAGGGCAAGGAGTTGTTCTTCGAATTCTTCCGCTACCTGACCGGCCAGGATGTCTACAACGGGCACAACGGCTACCTCGATTTTGCCGGCAACAGCAACAAGAATCTTGATCAGGAGTTTCCAGCCATTGACTGGGATTCACGCATTGAGGACACCACCGGCACGACCTACCAATCGCCACTGGCTGCGGCCACGGACTGCACCAGCATCTACACCATCAATCTGATGTTCCAGGTCTCCAACCAGGAAGATGACTCCGATTCCGCGATCACGGCCTCGCGCGCCGCCGGCGGGATGGGCGGGATCAACCTGTCCGGCAATCGAAACAGCTTCGAAACCGTGGTTGGCTATCTGCACGACGTCGACTTGGCCCCGGCCTCGAACCCCTTTGGAACCGCGGTGCCGGCCATCGATGGCATTCAAAACGTCACGTCGTATTTCATTGTTGATCCGACCAAGATCAACAACAAGACCACCGCCTATGCGCAGGCCGGTGGAACGGAGCGTCCCTTATCTCTGTCGGAGAACCCTGAAGAGCTGGTCGCCACGCTACGCGCGATTCTCGACCAGATCCTCAGCGTGAGCACGACCTTCGTCGCGGCATCGGTGCCGGTCAACGTGTTCAACCGCGCCTCCATCGTCGACAACGTGTACATCGCGCTGTTCCAGGCCTTCCAGGAGCCGCGCTGGACCGGCAACCTCAAAAAGCTCACGCTGGGTCCGGTCACCCTGGCCGACGGCAGCACGGAGCTGGTGCTCAAGGACGCCCGTAATCAGCCGGCCGTGGCGGGGGATGGCCGCATCGAGCTCGATGCACTGACATTCTGGACAGACAAGAACAACCTGCCGCCGCCGGATACGTCCGCCGGCGAGGTCGCCGAACGTGACGGCCGCCATGTGGCCCGTGGAGCGGCTGGCCACAAAATTCCCGGCTTCATCTCCGGCAACCCCGGCATTGCCAATGGCACGGCCGGCGCGCGCACGCTGTTCTACGACAAGGCCGGGGCGCTGACGGCGCTGGATGTCAACGACACCGTGGCCTCCGATCTGCAGTCCGACCTCGGGGCGGCCGATCTGGACGAAGCCAAGGAGTTGCTGCGCTTCATGCGTGGCCTGGATATCGACGTCTACAACGCACCGGAAACCTTCGGCACGCTAGCGCCCCGCGAGTGGATACTCGGCGACCCCCTGCACTCGCGCCCCCTGCCCATCAACTACGGCGCACGCGGCAGCTATAGCGCAACCAATCCGGCGATCTACATCGCCATGGCGGGCAATGACGGGTTCCTGCACATGTTCCGCAACACCACAACCGGTGGCGCCGAAAGCGGTGAGGAAGTCTGGGCGTTCGCCCCCCGTGAAACGATGGGGCTGCAAAAGAATCTGCTGGCCAACGCACCGGCCACCGGCACCGAACCGCCGCATCCGTACACCATTGATGGCGCTCCGGTCGCCATTACACGGGATGTGAACCAGGACGGCACCATCAGCGGGACCGGCGAGTACGCCTGGCTCTTCGTCGGCATGCGGCGGGCCGGATCGAGCTACTACGCCCTGAATGTGACAAACCCGGAAAGCCCCAGCCTCATGTGGAAAATAGACCCGAGCAACAGCGATTTTTCCGAGCTAGGGCTGAGCTTCTCCACGCCACAAACCGGCATGGTGTCCATTCCTGATGGCAGCGGCGGCACCGAAACCGTGCCCGTGCTGGTGTTTGCCGGGGGCTACGACACCAACAAGGATGACCGCTCGACCTTCCCGCCTGCAGCAGACACCAAAGGCTTTGCGATCTATGTGGTCAATGCCGAGACCGGCGCCCTGATCTGGAAGGCTCGCAAGGCCGCATCCACCGGTTCTGTTAACAGCAAGGTTTATGGCCACGCCGACATGGTGCATAGCATCCCCAGCGACGTCACCGCCGTGGATACCAATGGTGATTCGTTGCTGGATCGCGTTTTGGTGGGTGATACCGGCGGTAACCTGTGGCGCGCAGAACTCGCGGGTGCTGACCCGTCGCAGTGGTCGGTCGTCAAGATCGCGGCGCTGGGCATCGACGGTGTCTCCGGCACCCCGACCAAGGCCGACGACCGTCGCTTCTTCCATCCGCCGGACCTGGTGCTGTCGCGCGATGGCACGGGGCAGTTCGACGGCGTGCTGATTGGCTCTGGTGACCGCGCCGATCCGCTGAACTATGGCGGGAATGTCTCCGACGCGTTCTATCTGATCAAGGATCGGGCGACGGCCATCGGCACAGCTACGGCCACCAGCATCACGCACAGCAGCCTACCCGACCTCACTTCGAATTGCCTGCAGACAGGCACCGAGGCCAGTTGCAGTGTCAGCCTGACCACGGGTTGGCGCTTCGACCTCAATCGAGGCACGGGAGAGAAGAACCTAGCTCGACCGTTGACCTTTGCCGGCACCGTCTTTTTCACGACCTATTTGCCCCCCGGTTCCAACCAGGCAACGACCTGCGGACCCTCCGAGGGGGGTGGTGCCTTCTATGCGGTGAACCTTGCGGATGCCACGGCGGTGTTCAACTTCAACCTCACCGACGACAGCCCCAACGACACCAGCGGCGATCCCAACAGCGCAGACGACCGCGCCGAGGTCCTGAAGTCAGGAGGCATTCCGGCCGAGGTGGTCTTTATCCCACCCGGCAAGATCTTGCGGCCGGATCTGAATATCACCGATGCGCCTGGCACCAACCGTTTCCGCACCTTCTGGCAGCGGACCGAAGAGGCTGTGAACTAGGCCGTCGCGCGCTCAGGCTGCCCCGGTGACCTGCTGCACCACCCGTGCAGCGGTGGCCGGGGCCAGACTCAGACCCAGGCGGTAATGCCCGGTTGCCAGCACCACGTCATCATGCCCCTGTAGCGGGCCGATGAACGGCGTATCGTTCAACGCGGCCGGGGCGGGCCGGACCCCGCACCAGCGACTGATCAAGCGCGCGTCCGCCAGCGCAGGATGCGCACGCTCCGCAAACGCCCGCAAGGACGCGGTATCGGCTTCGTCGGGCTGAATCGACCAACTATCGATGGCCAGCGTACTACCCACAACAACAACCCCGTCCTGTCGAGGGATCAGATAGCGGCCGTCGTCGATCACGATGCCTTCGGGTGCGCGGTCACCCGCCTGTAGCGCCAGCATCTGACCGGCCACCGGCCGCGTAGGAGCCGCCGGTACCAACCCGCCCGTCCAGGCCCCTGTGGCAATCACCAGTTTTGACGCCATCAGCCGCCGTCCGTCCTCCAGACGCACGACCGGGAGTGCGGGCTGCACATCAATCGAGCGCACTCGTTGCTGCAAACGGTCGCAGCCCAGCTGGTCACAGGCCGCGCGCAGTGCCGCGAGCAGCCGCGGCGGTCTGACCTGGCCGACCTGTGGCAGCCAGACCCCGGAGCGCATCGATGACCCACCTGGCCCAGGTACCGAGCGAGCATGGCGCAGCCAGCTGGGACGCTCCGCGTCCTCCGGCATCGAATGCCCATACACGGCACAGCCGCTCACCCAATACTCCGGCGAGATGCCTGTCATTATCGCGAGCTGCTCACACTGGGCGGGATAACGCAGCAAACTGTCTTCCAGCAGCGGGACCAGCGCCTGGCTGTAAACCGTCGGTGGGATGGGTGCGAGAATGCCCCCGCCTGCCGCCGAGGCCTGGCCCGGTAACGCGGCGTCCACGAGGCAAACCGTTGCCCCATTGGTGGCCAGTTGCCAGGCCGTCCACAAACCGATGACCCCTCCACCCACTACGACGACATCCGTCGCCGTTCTGTTCCCAGCGGCATTCTGGTCCATACTTCCCTGCATGTTTGCCTACCGACGAAAACACATGCGCCAGGCCCATGTCTCTCGCCCACGAATCAGCGGTTTCAGTCTGATCGAGTTAATGATCGCCGTTGCAATTATCGGCATTCTCGCGGCCATCGCCCTGCCCGCGTATCAAAGTTATGTCCTTAAAGGCCAGCGCAACATCGCCAAGAACTTCCTCGCCGGCCTGCATGCTGAGCAGGAGGCTTACTTCACCGACCGCAAGCGCTATGCAACCAAACTTAGCCTACTGGGCTACGGCGCTGACACGGTCTACCTGGATGATTCTGGCAATACGGCCACCAGCTCGACCACCGATGCCCGCTACTCCGTGGCGATTGCCAGCGGCGCGACCAACACAGCCTGGACTGCCGTGGCCACCCCGGTGAATGGGCAGACCAAGGACACGGACTGTGCAAAGTTCACAATCACGCATACCGGCACCCGCTCGGCCAGCGGGAGCAAGGGCGCCGACTGCTGGTAGCTCAGGCGCGCAGCGCCGACGGTAGCGAGAAGGTGATGGTTTCCTCTCGCCCGGCCAGTTCCTCGGCTGCGACACCGCCGCAGTCCTTGAGCTTGGCAACAACTCGCTGCACCAGGACGTCCGGCGCAGAAGCGCCCGCCGTCACCCCGACGGCCTGACACCCGTCCAGCCACTCCGGCTGGATATCCTCCGGCCCGTCGATCAGCCAGGCACGCGCGCCGCACTGCTCGGCCAGTTCGCGTAGCCGATTGGAATTGGAACTGTTCACCGAACCGACCACCAGCACCACATCGGCCCGGGTTGCCAGATCGCGTACCGCATCCTGCCGGTTCTGGGTGGCGTAGCAGATGTCATCCTTGCGCGGCCCCTGCACGGCCGGGAAGCGCTGTCGCAGAGCATCAATGACCCGCGAGGTGTCATCCACCGACAGGGTGGTCTGGGTCACATAGGCCAGACGCTCGGGGTCTCGTGGCTCCAGCGCATGGACGTCATCCGGCGTCTCGACCAGGTGAATTTCACCCCCGCCACTGCGATCGAACTGGCCCATGGTGCCCTCGACCTCGGGATGGCCTGCGTGGCCGATGAGCACCACATCCAACCCGTCCCGGGAGTAACGGGTCACCTCAATATGGACTTTGGTGACCAACGGACAGGTGGCATCAAAAACGGTGAGCCCGCGCGCCTCCGCGTCGCGGCGAACCTGCTGAGACACGCCGTGAGCGGAGAAAATGCAGGTTGCCCCCGTCGGGATTTCGTGGACCTCATCAACGAAAACCGCCCCAGCCTCACGCAACCGGTCCACGACAAACCGGTTGTGAACCACCTCGTGGCGGACATAAATCGGTGCGCCCAGCTTGTCTAACGCACGTTCGACGATCTCGATGGCGCGATCAACGCCGGCACAGAAACCGCGGGGATTGGCGAGCAGGATATCCATAGCTAACAGCCGTCAGGCGTTGGAGGAGTTGGCCGTCCGGCGCCCGGACAGGAACATGTCCAGCACCATGAGCAGCGCGCCCAGGGTAATCGCCATGTCGGCAACATTGAAGGCCGGGTAGTGCCAGCCGCCCCAGTGAAAATCGATGAAGTCGACAACATAACCGCGGGTTGCCCGATCAATCACATTGCCCAGCGCTCCACCGAGTACCAGGCAGAGCGCCACGGCCAGCAGGCGCTCGTCTCGGGGGTGACGGCGCAGCCACCAGAGAATCCAGATCGACACGCCAACCCCGAGCAGGATGAACACCCAGGGCGGAAAATCCGCGAACATCGAAAACGCGGCCCCGGTGTTATGCAGATGCGTGAGATTCAGGATAGGCAGCAACTCGACGCGTTCGTATTGCAACAGGCTCCGAAACACCAGCTGTTTGGTGACCTGATCCAGCAGAATGATCGCGGCCGACATCCACAGCCAATGCACGTTGGAAGGGCGAAATGCCATGGTCTGACTACTCCAGGCAACGTCGCGCAGTGGCGACGTCACGTTCAATTTGTGACTTAAGCGCATCGAGTCCCTCGAAGCGCTGCTCGGGACGCAAAAAATCAAGGAACTCGACCCAAAGCCGCCGTCCGTACAGTTCGGGCTGTCCCTCAAGACAGTGAACCTCTAACAGCTGGCCCTGCCCGCTTACCGTCGGCCGGGTTCCAAAATTGGCCACCGCGTTGTGCCAATTGTCCTGCCCCTGCACACGCATGCGCACGGCGTAGACACCGGCACGCAATGCCGGTCGACGCCGCAGGCGAAGATTCGCGGTCGGAAAACCGATGGTCCGTCCCATCTTCTGGCCGTCCTGCACATGACCGGTCACCAGATACGGCCGCCCCAGCATCTCGTTGGCACGCACCACCTCGCCGGCCTGCAAGGCCTGTCGCACCCGGGTGCTGCTCACTCGCTGCTGCGCGGCGCAGACCGTGGTCGCAACCTCCACCGCAAATCCATGCAGGCGACCCGCTTGGCGCAGACTGTCAATATCACCCGCCCGCTTGGCGCCGTATCGGAAATCCTCGCCCACGACCACATGCCGTGCCGCCAAACCCTCGACCAACACACGCTGGACAAAGGCCTCCGGCGTCATGGCGGCCAGCGCCGCATCAAACCGCAGGCAAAGTAGCTGATCGACCAGGGATTGCTCGCGTAACAACTCGATGGTTTCCGCCAACCGAGCCAGTCGCGGAGGTGCCGAGGCAGGCGCGAAAAACTCACGCGGCATGGGTTCGAAGGTCACAAGCGTCGAGCGCGCCGGCCCCGCCAACTCGCGCAACCGCCCAAGAATACTGCGATGCCCCACATGCAAGCCGTCGTAGTTGCCGATTGCGACGACGGACGGGCGATGGCCAGCCCTCAGGTTGTGAAGTCCTCGAATCAGTTGCATGGGGCGCGAATTATACCGGCCCGGGCCCATCGGCGCCGGCTTGATCGCTACGAATTTCCGCCAGCTTGAACTGCCGCGGTCGCACGCCGAGTAGCAGCAACGCCAGCCCGTAGACCAGCCCGCCTCCCAGCACCGCCACGCCTAGACGCCAGACCCGCGTCAGCAGGTCGGCGTTAATCCATGCACCCACGGGGCCTGCCCAGCACCCGACCGCAACACCCATCGCCACCGCAGCAAGCAGGCTGCGAATCATCGTGTTGCGCAGCGCCGGCGAGATGCAAAAGCCGATCTGCCCGCGCAGCGCGACAAACAGCAAGCCTGCGTTGATGAATGCACCCAGCGAAGTGCCCAGCGCCAGCCCCGCATGGACACCGCCGACCTCCAGCGCGGACAAGCCCGCCACAAAACCCACGTTCATCACCATGGTCAGGCTGAGCGCAATCACCCCGCAGCGCACCGGCGTCTTGGCGTCCTCACGCGCATAAAATGCCGGCGTGAGAATCTTGACGAGACTGAAACCGAAAAAGCCCAGGGCATAAGCCATGAGGCTTAGCTGCGTCATCTGCACATCCGTCGCAGAGAAGGCGTTGTACTGGAACAGCGTCGTGACCAGCGGCCCTGCCAGCACAAAAAGCCCCACCGCGGCGGGAACGCCGAGCAGGAACAACAGCCGGAACGCCCAGTCCAACGTTGCCCGAAACTGCGCACCCGCTCCGCTGGCGTGCTCACCGGCCAGGCGCGGCATGATGACGGTCGCCAGCGCGATGGAGAACACCCCCAGCGGGAACTCCATGAGGCGGTCGGCGAAATAAAGCCAGCTGATACTGCCCGTTACCAGCAGCGACGCCAGAATCGTGTCCAGCAGCAGGTTGATCTGCGCCACCGAGGAGCCGAAGAGAATCGGCCCCATCATGCGCAGAATTCGGCGCACCTGCGGATGGGCGAAATCAGCCCGAGGCCACGCCCAGAGTCCCAGCCGCGCCACGCTGGGCAGGTGAAAGCCCAGCTGCACCACGCCGGCAACCAGCACGGCCACGGCCAGCGCATGGGTGGACGGCGCAAACACCACGGCCGCGGTAATCAGGCAGACATTCAGCCACACGGGTGCAAACGCCGGGACCGCGAACCGCCCGTAGGTATTCAACACACCGGCGAACAACGAGGTCATCGCGATCAGGAATAGATACGGGAAGGTCCAGCGCAGCATCGAGGTCGCCGCCTCGAACTTGACCGGGTCGTCCACAAAGCCGATGGCAAAGACGGAAATCACGGCCGGCGCGAACAACACGCCCAGTGCCGTGAGCAGCAGCAGCACAATCCCCAAGGTGCCGGCCGAGACGGCGATCAACTCGCGAACCGCCTGGTCACCCTGTTTGGCCCGTGTCGCCGACAACACTGGGACAAAGGCCTGGGCAAAAGCCCCTTCGGCGAACAGGCGACGCAGGAAATTGGGAATCTTGAACGCCACGAGAAAAGCGTCCATCCCCGCCCCGGCCCCGAACAGGATGGCAAACAGGGCATCCCGCGCGAATCCGAGCACGCGGGAAATCAGCGTCATGCCACCGACAACAGAGGTCGAACGAAGAACCGAACTCAAGACAGGATCCAGGCCGAACGGCCGAGTAGATTATCGGATTAAGAAAATGCGCTGCGCATCATTGACTTTGCAGCCCAACACCATAAAATACGCGGCCTTCCAAATACCCGCCAACCCGTTTTTCGAAGAGGATACACGTGGCGAATTCCGCACAAGCACGCAAGCGCGCCAAGCAGGCCAAGGTGGCTCGCGAGCGCAACATGAGCCAGCGTTCCATGACGCGCACCTACATCAAGCGAGTGGTGAGCGCGATCGAAAGCGGTGACAAGGCAGCAGCTGAAGCCGCCTACACGGCCGCAGTGCCCGTGATCGACCGCATGGCACGCAAAGGCCTGATCCACACGAACAAGGCCGCTCGGCACAAGAGCCGCCTGTCGAAGCAGATTCAGGCACTCTGATCGAATTCGACGAGTCCCTTGTGGGCTCAACCGAAAAAGCCGGCGTGATCGCCGGCTTTTTTGTGCGCCCAGGCTTTCAGGTCTCCAGCGCCAAGTTGTCGCGATGGATCAACTCCACATCGCCGACATACCCCAGCCTGTCCACCAGCTCCTGGCTGGCGCAACCCGCAATTTGACGAGCCTCTTCTGCTGAATAGTTGCTAAGCCCCGTGGCGATGCGGCGACCGTCCGGCGCCTCGCAGGCAATCAGGTCGCCACGACGAAATTCGCCAGACACCGCGATCACACCGACCGGCAACAGGCTACTTCCATTGCAGGTCAGTGCCTGCACAGCGCCCCGATCCAGCCGTACCGACCCGGCAACCCGCAGACGGCCAGCGATCCACCGTTTACGCGCTGCCAGCACCGCCCCCTTGGCCGACAGCCGCGTACCCCGCGCCGTCCCTGCCAGCGCCTGCGCCAGTGCGTCCGGGCCCCGACCATCCATGAGCAGCGTCCAGGCGCCGCTGCGCGCTGCCAGGGCCGCCGCGTCCAACTTGGTCAGCATGCCGCCGCGGCCGAGCCGTCCGGCGCCACCCGCAGCATGCAGCCGTAGAGCGGGATCGCCTGCCTCACCCGATTCGATCAATGTGGCGGTCGGGTCCTTACGCGGATCAGCCGTCATCAGCCCCGGCTGATCCGTCAGGATGATGAGCCCGTCAGCCTCGACCAGCTGCGCTGCCACCGCGCCGAGCCGATCGTTGTCACCAAAGCGGATCTCATCGGTGGCCACGGTGTCGTTCTCGTTAATCACGGGAATGGCCCCAACGGCCAGCAGCGACAGAAGCGTCGAGCGCGCGTTGAGATAGCGCCGGCGGTTGGCGACATCATCGTGGGTTAGCAGCACCTGGGCGGTGTGCAGCCCATGCCGACCGAAGGCATCGCCCCAGGCCTGCGTCAGGCCCATTTGCCCGATTGCCGCGGCCGCTTGCAGTCGATCCAGGGACTCCGGACGCTCGGTCCAGCCCATGCGCGCCATACCCTCGGCCACAGCGCCTGACGACACCATCACCACCTCGATGCCGTTGGCGCGTGCTGCGGCAACCTGGGCCGCCCAACGCTCGATACCGGATCGATCCAGACCACGACCACCATTGGTGATCAGTGCGCTGCCGATCTTGACGACCAGCCGCCGATAGCCCGCGGCGCTCATGCCGAGGCGTCACCCTCGTCATCAGGTGACTCAGGCGCCTGATTCAAATGGTCATAAATGTCATGCAATAGCGGCTTGAGTCCCTGCCCCGAGTGACTGGAAATCACATAGGCCGGCCCCTGCCAATCAAGATCGCTGACCAACGCCTTTAGCGCTTCCTCGGCGCCTTGTTCACCCAGCACATCCGCCTTGCTCAACACCAACCACCGGGTGATACCGGCCACCTCTTCACCGTACTGCTCCAATTCCTCTGTAATGGTCTGTACGCCTTCCAACGGAGACTCGCCCGTTGCTGCCTCGGGCTCGACCAGATGCAGGATCAGCCGGGTTCGCTGCAGATGCCGCAGAAACCGATGCCCCAGCCCAACCCCCTCAGCGGCGCCTTCGATGAGGCCGGGCACGTCGACCATGACGAAGCTCTCGGCCGGACCGACGCGCACCACGCCAAGATTCGGATGCAAGGTGGTGAAGGGGTAGTCGGCCACCTTCGGGCGGGCTGCGGAAACAGCGCTGATCAGGCTGGACTTGCCGGCATTGGGCAACCCGGCCAAGCCGACGTCTGCAATCAGCTTGAGTTCTAACTTCAGCTTGCGTTGATCGCCCGGCTTGCCGGGAGTGAACTGGCGCGGCGCGCGATTGGTACTGCTCTTGTACCGCGCGTTGCCAATCCCATGCCAGCCGCCATGCGCGACCATGATGCGCTGGCCCGGCGTCGACAGATCACCAATGACCTCGCCCGTTTCCAGGTCTTCGATCACCGTCCCCAGAGGCATGGCAATCTCGCAGTCATCGCCCCGAGCACCCGTGCAGTTGGCGCCCCGCCCGTTCTCGCCCCGCTTTGCGGCAAAGCGACGAGTAAAGCGGAAATCCGCGAGTGTGTTGATCTCCTCGTCGGCGACCGCCCAGACATGGCCACCATCGCCACCATCCCCGCCATCCGGACCACCGAAGGGCACGTATTTCTCCCGACGGAAACTGACGCAACCGTTGCCGCCGTCGCCAGCCTCGACGGTGATGATTGCTTCATCAACAAACTTCATGGCAGACACTCCATGGTGCGTATGCGCAGCGGCACATCATGACACCCGGCCTACAAAAAAGGCCCCGCCGGCACGCCGGCGAGGCCTTTTCGGATTCGCGTCGTGCGGCTTAGGCCAGCTCGACGGGCTCGATGCGCACAAATTTGCGCTTCTCGGCACCCTTCACTTCGAACACGACACGGCCGTCCACCTTGGCGAACACCGTGTGGTCCTTGCCAACACCGGCGTTTTCGCCTGCGCGGAAACGGGTACCACGCTGGCGCACGATGATGCTGCCGGCGGAAACCACTTCGCCACCAAAAGCCTTGACGCCAAGTCGTTTGGACTCTGAGTCGCGGCCGTTGCGGGTACTACCGCCTGCCTTTTTATGTGCCATGAGTGTGCTCCTTAGCCGGCGATGCCGGTGATCTTCAGTTCGGTGTAGTTCTGGCGATGGCCAATGGTGCGCTTGTAACCCTGGCGACGCTTGAACTTGATGACGCGGATCTTGTCACCCCGACCTTCGGCCGTGACTTCGGCGGTCACGCTGGACCCGTCCACGTAGGGCTTGCCGACTTTGATCGACTCACCTTCGCCAACCATGAGGACCTGATCGAAAGTAATCGTTTCACCGGCGTTGGCTTCGAGGGTTTCAACGCGAATCACGTCGCCTTCGGCCACGCGATACTGCTTGCCACCTGTCTTAATGACCGCGTACATCTGGGATTCTCCGGGACTAGACCGCAGCACGCACGCCACGGCCAAAATTCAAGGGCGCGAATTCTACGGATAGAACCCCGCTGGGTCAACGCAAATAGGCGATGACCTGACCCGGACCGACGCTCGGGTGATTCGCCCAGGCCGTGGGCCGAATAGAGCGTGGAAGATTGCGCGGCTTATGCCTGAAAATCAATCGCTTATCCTGACCGTGGGTTGTCCCTGATGATCCGGGCGGCTAGCATCCGCGCAATCGCCCTGCCCCCGAAACGAATGGAACTCGCCGAACTGCTGTCTCCGATTGCCGCCGACATGGGCGCCATTGACCAACTGATCCGAGACGAATTGCAGTCCGACGTCGTCCTGATCAATCAGATCGGACACCATATCGTCGCCGGTGGTGGCAAGCGCATGCGACCTGCATTGGTGGCCCTGGCCGCCCAGGCGCTGGGCCACGATGACCCGCGGGTTCATACCGCTGCGGCCATCATCGAATTCATCCACACGGCCACACTGCTGCATGACGACGTGGTGGACGAATCCAGCCTGCGCCGTGGGCGGGAGACGGCCAATGCTGCATTTGGCAATGCGGCCAGCGTCCTGACCGGGGACTTCCTGTACTCACGGGCCTTCGAACTGATGGTGCGTCTGGACACGATGCCGGTGATGGAGCTGCTGGCCAGCACCACCAACGCCATTGCAGAGGGCGAAGTACTGCAGCTGATGAACATCGGCAATCCGGACATCAGCGAGGCCCAGTACCTGGATGTGATTGATCGCAAGACCGCCCGGCTGTTTCGTGCGGCCACCATGCTGCCCGCCCTGCTGGCGGGTAGTTCGCAGCCGCAAATCGACGCGATGGATCACTACGGTCAATCGCTGGGCATGGCGTTTCAGCTGGTCGACGACGCGCTCGACTACCTTGGCGACGAATCAAGTCTGGGCAAGCATGTCGGTGACGATCTCGCGGAAGGCAAGCCGACGCTGCCGTTGCTTCGGGTGCTGCGCGATGGCAGTCCGGCCGCCCAGGCGCGGGTGCGTCGGGCGATTACCGAGGCAACCGACGAAGAACTCGACGCCATCATCCAGGACATCCACGCCGCTGGCGCCATTGATCAGACGCTGCAGCTGGCCAGGCACTATGCCGATGCTGCCGTGGACGCACTGGACGCACTCCCTGCCACCCCAGGCCGGGACACGCTGGCTGGACTGGCCCGCTTTGCCGTCGAACGCGTCAGCTGACAGACCCGCGCCACGCTTGAACAAAAAAGGCGACCCGCAGGTCGCCTTTTTCGTGTCCGGCTTTCAAGGCCGGGCGGGATATTTGGTCGGGGTGACAGGATTTGAACCTACGACCCCTGCCTCCCGAAGACAGTGCTCTACCAGGCTGAGCTACACCCCGAACCGTGGTCGGGGCGCCGCCCCAACCGGCGGCGGACTATACGCAAAGCGAGATGGACGCGCAACGCGTTCTACCGCCGCCGACCCAAGGCGCCTGACAACTCAGGGCGTACGGAT
Source organism: Abyssibacter profundi (assembly GCF_003151135.1). Lineage (NCBI taxonomy): Bacteria > Pseudomonadati > Pseudomonadota > Gammaproteobacteria > Chromatiales > Oceanococcaceae > Abyssibacter > Abyssibacter profundi. The sequence goes on along the minus strand of NZ_QEQK01000002.1, from coordinate 123,355 downwards.
CGCCAGCAGACGGATCTCGGACATGTCGTCGATGGCAAAGCGCAGGCCCTCGCGCCCCAGCCCGCTGTCCTTGACCCCGCCGTAAGGCATCTGATCCGTGCGCCAGGACGGCACATCGCCGATGATCACACCACCGACATCGAGGTGGTCCCAAGCTCGTTGCATTCGATAAAGGTCCTGCGTAAACACGCCCGCCTGCAAGCCGAATCGGCTGTTGTTGACCGCCGCTAGCGCCTCGTCGAAATCGTCAAAGCTGGACAGTACGGCCGCCGGCCCGAAGGCTTCCTCGGTCACCAGTCTTTGGTCGTCATCCACGTTTTCCATCAGCGTCGCCTGCAGCATGGCCCCATCGCGCCCACCGCCACAGAGGATGCGGCCTCCAGCGGCTTCGGCCTCCTGAATCCAGCCATGCAGCCGCTCGGCCTCACCTTCCGAGATCATCGGCCCGATGAAGGTCTCCCGGTCACTGGGGTCACCGGCCTTGAGCTGGCTTGCGGCCTCGACGAACCGGTCGCGCACGGCCTCATATCGACTACGATGGATCAGCACCCGCTGCACGCCGATGCAGCTCTGGCCGGACTGGTAGAACGCCCCGATGATCAAACGGGCGACGGCGTCATCGAGATCGTCCCAGGTCTCATCGATGATGCAGGCGGCGTTGCCCCCCAGTTCCATCACGACCTTCTTTTTGCCGGCGCGGGCCTTGAGCTCCCAGCCCACCGTGTCTGAGCCGGTAAACGACAGCAGCTTGAGCCGGTCATCCTCGACCAGTGCATCCGCGGCCTTGCGCGTCATCGGCAGGATGGAGAAGGCGCCTTCCGGCAGGTCTGTCTCGGCCAGCGTTTCCCCGATGATCAGCGCTCCGATGGGCGTGCGCGATGCCGGCTTGAGCACGAAAGGACAGCCCGCAGCAATGGCCGGTGCCACCTTGTGGGCGGCGAGGTTCAGGGGAAAGTTGAACGGCGAAATAAAGGCACAGGGGCCGATGGGCACACGCTTGTACATGCCCTCGTAGGCGGCGGCACGCGCGGCATTGGCCAGCGGCACCACCGCGCCGATATCCCGCTCGGTCTCTGCCGCGGCGACGCGAAAGGTCTCGATCAAGCGCGTGACCTCGCCCTCGGCGTCCTTGATCGGCTTGCCGGCTTCAATGCAGAGACTCTCGGCCAGCTCATCGAATCGCGCACGGAACCGGCTGACACAATGCTCCAGCACCTCCCGTCGCTGATAGGGCTTAAGCGCGGCCATCGCAGGGGTTGCGGCCTCGGCTGCGGCGATGGCCTGATCCAGCGCCTGGGCGTCGGCCAGGGCAACGCGGGTCGCCACCTGACCGCGGTACTTGTCCGTGACCTCCAGCTCGGCATTGGCCTGAACCGGCTTGTTGGCAAGGTAATAGGGGTATTGATCCTTCAGCATGCGTCCTCCTGGATGATGGGGTGCGACCGCCACCGGGCGTGGCCCTCGCCGCCCGTTGGCCTGTCCGTCCTAGTTGTTGACTTTGATCCGGCCCAGCCGTTCGGTCAGCTTCTGGTTTTCCCGGTAGTCCACCGGCATGACCACCAGCGAGGGCCCGCGGTGAGCCAGGGCCGCTTCGAGTGCCGGCTTGAGGTCGGCGGCGCGCTGCACATAAGCACCCTGCCAGCCAAAGCTTGCGGCCAGCTGCAACCAATCTGGGTTGCCGAACGACAGGTTGGTGTGCCGGTTGAATTCATCCTGCTGCTTCCAGGAAATCAGCCCGTAGCCGCCGTCTTCCCAGACCAGCAGGGTGATATCTGCGTTCAGGCGGGTGGCTGTCTCCATTTCCTGGACGTTCATCAGGAAATCACCGTCTCCGGCAATGCCAAGAATCTTGCGATCCGGATGCACCAGATGCGCGGCAATGGCCCCGGGCAAGGGCTGTCCCATGGAGCAAAACCCATTGGGAATCAGGCAGCAATTCGGTTCATGGCAATGGTAGTAACGCGCAATCCACATTTTGTGGGCGCCGACGCCCGATAACAGAATGTCGCCGGCGGACAATGCCTGGCGCACGTCCCAGATGGCTTTTTGCGGACGGATCGGCCCTTCGCCATCGTCGTCGGCATGCTCGCGAAACTCGGCCAGCATGCGCGCGCGAACATCCGCCTGGGTGGCGAAGTCATACTCCGGCACGCCGTCACGCTCGAAGCGCTTGTTAAGCATCCACAGGCAATGCGCCAGATCGCCCACGACCTCGACATCCGGGTGATAGTCGCGGTCGATCTCGGCCGGCTCGAAGTCGATGTGAATCACGGCACAGCGGTCGCCCCCGGCATTCCACCGGCTGGGGGGATATTCCACCATGTCGTAGCCCAGCGTGATCACCACATCGGCCGCCTCCAGAGCATCGACGACGTAGTCCCGCTGGCCCAAGCCAATGGTGAACAGCGAGTACGGAGCGTCCATGTCGACGGCCCCCTTACCCATGAAGGTGCTCATGACGCCGATTCCCGTGCGCTCACAAAGCTGTCGCAGCTGGTGGGAGGCGCGCCGGCGTATGGCCCCGTTGCCCGCAATAATCACGGGTGAGCGCGCGGTGCGCAGCAGCTCGTAGGCGCGATCGACAATCTTGTCGTCAGGCACCGGGCGGCGGAAACGGCGTGGTTCGATCGGATCGGTGGCCGCATCGCGCTTGGCCAGATTCTCCGGCAGTTCGATGAGCACGGCGCCGGGTTTTTCACGCCGTGCCACTCTGACCGCCTTGCGAACGATCTCCGGCACGGCATCCGGGTCGGTAATGGTCTGCGACCATTTGGTCACCGGCTCATACATATCCACCACATTCATGATCTGGTGGCTTTCCTTGTGCTGCCGGCTGGTTGCGCCCTGCCCGGTAATGCAGATCAGCGGTGCGCGATCCATATTGGCATCGGCGACTCCGGTTAGCAGATTGGTCGCTCCCGGCCCCAGCGTCCCCAGACAGACCGCCGGATTTCCGGTCAGGCGGCCATAGGCTTCCGCCATGAAGGCCGCACCCTGCTCATGCCGGGTCAAGATGAATTGGATGCTGGAGTCTTCCAGCGACAGCATGAAATCGGCGTTCTCCTCGCCGGGCACACCGAAGACGTACTCGATGCCCTCTCGCTCCAGGCAGCGGACCAGCAGATCTGATGTTTTCAACGCAGTGCTCTCGCTTGGATGTGCGGCCAATCTAACGGTGTACAAACAGGTACACCATAGCCTGACCCAGGCGAGTCTGTCCCGGTCGCGCAATCTGACCTGGGCTGGGCGATCCCGCGCCAGCCCAGGTTCGGTTCAGCTTTGCGGCGCCACGCCAGCGAGAAAAATACGTGTCGCCAAGGCTGCGACAGCATCCGGGTCCGGGGTCTCGCGAGACACCAGCTCCCGGCCCAGTTCAAAGCCGACGCCGTAGAACGCGGCCGCCAGGTAATCGGCATCGATGTCTGCGTCAATCAGCCCACGGGCCTGGGCCGCTTCGATGTCCTGGCGCAGGGCATGAACGGATAGTCCCAGCACGCTACCTTCGTACATGTCCTGCATCACCGCCTGATTGCGAAAGATGAACTGGTAGAACAGCGGTTCATCCAACGCAGTACGGAACACCAGCGCGTAGGTCGCGTGCAGAAACACCTCTAATGAATCCGCCGACTGCCGGATGCTGGTCAGCTGCACCGTTAGAGAGGCCATTTGTTCGTCCACCAGGGCACGAAAAACAGACTCCTTGTCCGGGAAATAGTTGTAGAAGGTGCCGGCCGCCAGGTGGGTTCCGCGCACGATGTCGCGCACGTTCACCGCATCGAACCCACGCTCGATGAACAGCCGCCGGGCGGCCGCCAGTATCGCCGACCGGTTAGCGGCTTTGTTCTGCTCTCGTCGGCTCAGCGGACGTGCCTGGACCGTTGCACTCACGCCGCCTTCCGATGCGAGTACTTGGGCGTCTCCGGTTCGGCGGCCGCACCACTGCGATCGACCTGGGACACATAAGGACCCGAGCCTGCGGTCTTGAGCTCATCCAGCAACTCACGGCGGAAGCGCGTGTAGTCCACCTCGACCGCGTGCTTGGTATGCGCCACAAAGTCGTAATGCGGGCTGCTGAGCTCTTCGGCAATCTTGTCGGCGAGGTTATCCGGTCGCTGCCACTCGCCCGTGATCGCCTTCATCGCCAGCTTGGCCTGGTAGTCCGATAGCGGCCAGATGCAACCCAGAGGCTGGAACAGCCCGATAAAGAACAGGTTGTCGTAGTCGGCGTGGAACATTTTGCGATAAAGCGGGATCTGCGTCGCCTCCTCCCAGTCGATGAACGATTTGTCGAAGAACGGGAAGGTCGTGCGGTAGCCCGTCGCACAGATGATGACGTCGAAGTCGTCCTGCCGGCCGTCGGTAAAGGTCACCGTATGCCCGTCAATCGCCTGGATACCGCGGCGTGGCTGCAACTCACCGTGGCCGATGAAGTACATCAGTTCGGAGTTCAGCGTGGGATGCCCCTGGAGAATCGAGTACTCAGGTTCCTCCAGGCCGTAGTCGGCGTTCTTGCCCTGCACCAACCGCACGCTCAGCGTGAGCAACTTCTGACGCAGCCACGACGGCATCCATTCCGTCTTGTGATACACCACATCACCCGGTTTACCCATCATGAATTTGGGCAGGAACCAGTAGCCGCGACGCATGCTGATGCACACGTTCTCGGCCACGCGCGAGCATTCCACCGCGACATCTGCAGCGGAGTTGCCCCCGCCGACCACCAGCACCCGCTTGCCCGCAAAGGGCGCGGCCTTTTTGAACTGGTGCGAATGCATCACTTCGCCGGCGAACTCGCCCGGCAGCTCCGGCATACGCGGATTCCAGTGATGCCCGTTGGACACCATTAGGTGATCGAACACCTCGGTACGTGAGCCCTTGGGGCCTGTCACGGTCAATTCCCACAACCCGTCGTCACGACGCACGGCCGAATCCACTCGGGTGTTGAACTCCGTGCGCTCCAGCACGCCGAAATGCTCGGCATAGTCCTGGAAATACTTCAGCAGATGGCGATGCGACGGATAGTCGGGCGTGCCTTCCGGGAACGGAAAATCCTCGTAGGCCGACCAGTACTTGGAACTGATGATGTGGGTGGTTTCGTAGACGCTGGAATGGCTGGGCTCATCCCGGAACACCCAGTTGCCACCGACTTGATCGGACATCTCGAACAGGGTGAGCCCGTCCCCATAGCCCGCCTCGATCACATTCTTTGCGGCCGTGATGCCAGATGGCCCGGCGCCGATGACGGCGATGCGTTCGTTCTTATTCATGGTCGTCTCCTCATAAATGACACTTGCGTCATTTTTCGAGGATGGCGAATTCATGACACCAGCGTCAAGTTTTAGCTTGGCCGCCGGTCGGGCGCCTGGGGTGACTCAAGGCTCAGGAGGTGCGGCCACAGCAGCCGGCGCGTCGTCGGTTTCGCCTGCGCGCTCCGGCGCCGCAGGACCCCCCTCGCCCGACTCCTCCTCGGGCGCGTCATCGCCCTCGATGCGGGGCGGCATCTCCTCGGCGCGTTCCGGCGGGGGGCGTTCGATTTCGGAGGTGTCATCGCGGGCCTCTTGCGCCGGCACGGGCTGCGTGTCAGCGGCAGTCGCGGCCTCTTCCTGCACGGCCTCCTCCGTGGTCTGGATCCCGACCCTGAACGCGGCAAACCCCGGCATGACCACCTGATTAAGCGCCATGCCCAGGATCCGCCCGCGATACGGAGACAACACCTCATGCCGCACGTTGGTAATCGGATCGGTCACCGTGCCCAGCACCGTCCCCTCACGAACCACATCGCCCACATCCACCTGGGTCAGCAAGATGCCGCCATGGTCCGAGCGCACCCAGTAGGACTCGTAAAACACCGGCTGCGGGTTCGGCCAGTTGCGCTGACGGTTGATCATGCCGAGCTTGTGCATCAGGGTTTCGATGCCGCGGACCCCCTGATCCACCTGTTGTGGCTGCAATCGCAACGGCTCACCCGCCTCCAGCGTCACGGCCGGTATGCCGGCATCGACCGCAGCGCGACGCAGCGTGCCCTTTGCGCCCTGGGTTTGCAGCACCGCAATGCCTCCAAAGCCGCGACTCAGCTCCACCACCGCTGGATTACTCAAATCCGCGCGAAGCTGCGGAAGATTGGTGCGGTGGAACGAACCGGTATGTAGATCGGCCAAACGATCGCACCGTTCGATGATCTGGGTAAAAAACGAATGGGCAACGCGGGATGCCAGACTGCCAGTTGGCGAACCGGGGAAGTAGCGGTTCAGATCACGCCGGTCTGGCAGATAGCGCGAGTTCCGCTGAAAACCCGCCAGATTGACAATCGGCACACCGATCACCGTTCCGGACAGCCCTTTGGGGTCCAGCGAGTGCACCACACGACGAATGATTTCGATGCCGTTGAGTTCGTCCCCATGCACGGCGCCTGTCAGGCACAACACCGGACCCGGCTCGGCCCCGTGGGAGACCAGCACCGGCGTGGCACCACCCAGCTCGCCGAAGTGATAACTGGCCGACCAGGCAAGCTGGCGCCAAGTCCCCGGCTGCACAGCCTCCCCAAGCAACTCGAACGCTTGAACTGCAGGGGGCGCTGGGGTGGGTTCTGGGGCGGTCACCGGGACCGCTGCGGCCTCAGCCGCAGCTGCGGGGGCCTTAACCTGCGTGTCTTGCGTATCCGGCTGTGCGCTTGGCTGCGCTGTTGTTCGGTCTGCCTCCGCGCGCGGCTCGGTGGGCTGCTGGGCGGACAGCGCAGGAACAACCCCTGCCAACAAGACAAGAATTGGCCAACGATGCGATCTGCAATGGTTCATGCGACTCCAAGCTATCAAGGTCATGCCTGGCTGGCGAATCACCGCCCCTAGCGCCCGATCGTGCGAAGCGCTTGGCGATTCCATAGACTCTCGCCAGGCACTCAACAGACGCATCTCGCCATGCGAAGGTTCCTCAGCACAGCGTTGGTACTGGCGGCGCTGGCTCCTCAAACAGTGGCCGCGGACAGCCGCACGCCCGGCAAGGTCATCGCAGGCTGGGTCGAGAAAATGACCGTCCTGCCTTGGGACATCGTCGTTTCAGCCAAGCTCGACACCGGGGCGCTGACCTCATCGATTTATGCTGAAGACATTGAGCGCTTCGAGAAAGATGATGAGCGCTGGGTCCGTTTTACGCTGGTGCTGGAAGATGCCGACGACGAAGTGCACCGTATCGAAACCGAAGCGCCTCTGACACGCAGCGTGCGCATCAAGGACCATGACGACCCCAGTTCTCGTCGCGCTGTGGTTGAGCTGGAGTTCTGTTTTGACGGTCGCCGACGCAGAACGCAGTTCTCGCTGGCCGATCGTGGCAGCTTTATCTATCCCGTGCTGCTGGGGCGGCGTTTTCTCGAAGACGTCGCGGTTGTGGACCCGGCGGCCACCTTTATGACCCAGGCTGCCTGCCGCTAGGCGGGGACTCTGCCGGCCAGCCTTCAAAGGGAGTTGGACCCATGTTAGCCATCAAGCCCGCCGCAGACTCTGCGGCTGCCTGCCCGGAGCAGCGATCTTGAGAAACCTGCCTGTCTGGATCATCGCCGCGCTGCTGATCGCCGCCGGGCTGTCACTTACGGCGTATAAGGCCCGCAGCCTGGGCCTGCCCCTAACACCCAGCACGGAAGCGGCGGTATGGACCGTCGAAGCCCGGGCAGCCTTCCGCGCGAGGGGCGGCCCCGTGAAAGCCACCTTGCTCATTCCTGGGCAGCCGCCGGGCTTCGAGCAGTTGGACGAGGATTTCATCTCCAGCGGATTTGGTGTGAGCCAGGAAGACAGTGGTCTGAACCGGGCTGCGCTGTGGGCCATCCGGCGCGCCAACGGCACCCAGGCGCTTTATTACCGGGTCACCGTCTATGAATCCGAAACACGCCCGGCCACGCATACCGACCCCTTCCCGGGCTACCCGCAGGTGCCTGCCTATGGCGAATCCACCCAGGCGGCCGTCAACGCGCTGCTAGAGGAAGTGCGTTCCGAATCCGCAGATATCGTGACCTTCGCCCGCGCGCTCATCGAGCGCATGAACCGCGAGGGCAGCAACCCGTCTGTCGACAGCCTACGCAGTGGCAGCAACAGCCCCGGCGCCTGGGCGCAGTGGCTGGTGGATGTACTGGCGGGTGCCCGAATTCCTGCCCGGGTGATCTGGGGCCTGCCACTGGTCGATGGCACCCGAGATGCCTCGCTGGTGCCGTACATCGAAGTCCATAACGAGCAGCGCTGGATTCCGATGTCTCCGCTCACCGGCAAGACCGGACTGCCGGACGACTTCCTGGTCTGGCGCGTTGGCAACGACCCGTTACTCGCGGTCGACGGCGGCGCACAGCCGGATGTGCGGTTCTCGGTGGCGCGCAGCCAGCGGGAAATCGTCTCCATCGCGCGGGACCGGGCACGCAACCACGGCTCGTTGCTGCTGGATTACTCGTTGTTTGCGCTGCCGGTGCAAACCCAGAACGTTTACAAGGTCTTGCTGACGGTGCCGCTCGGTGCATTCCTGGTCGTGCTGCTACGCAACGTCGTGGGCGTGAAGACGTTTGGGACCTTCATGCCCATCCTGATTGCCCTGGCCTTCCGCGAAACCAAACTGCTGTGGGGCATTATTCTGTTCTCGCTCATCGTGGCACTGGGACTGGGTCTGCGATTCGCCCTGGAGCGATTGAAACTGCTGCTGGTTCCCCGGCTGGCCTCGGTCTTGATCATTGTCATCTTCCTGATGCTGCTGGTCAGTCTGATCAGCCATCAGCTCGGCATGGAGAAGGGCCTCTCGATTGCCCTGTTCCCCATGGTGATCCTGGCGATGACCATTGAGCGCATGTCGCTGGTTTGGGAAGAGCACGGCGCGGGCGAAGCCACGCTGCAGGGCTGTGGCAGCTTACTGGTCGCCGCCGCAGGGTTCTTGGTGATGAGCAACCCGACGCTGACCCATCTCGTGTTCGTGTTCCCCGAACTGCTGCTGGTATTGCTCGGGGGCTGCCTGATTCTGGGGCGTTACACCGGTTACCGGCTGTCCGAGTTCTGGCGGTTCCGTGCCGTGATTGCGGGTAAACAGCTCTGATGCGGTGGCCCGGTACCATACTTCGAGAGGCCGGCATCCTCTCGATGAACCAGCGCAATGCCGATTTCATCATGCGCCACAACGCGCGCCGGCTTTACCCGCTGGTGGATGACAAGCTGCAGACCAAGGCACTGGCACAGAAGGCCGGTATCGCCGTGCCGGAGCTCTATGGCGTCGTGCGAACCGAGCACGCCATCCGCGAGCTGGCCGATACCCTGGGCGACAAGACCTCCTTTGTCGTCAAGCCAGCCCATGGCAGCGGCGGCAACGGGATTCTCGTGGTCAAGGACCGTCGCGCCCGCGGCTATATCAAGGCCAGCGGCAGCATGATGTCGGATAGCGAACTGGGCCATCACATCTCCAACATCCTATCGGGGATGTTCAGCCTGGGCGGCATGCCGGACCAGGCCATGATCGAGTACTGCGTGCAGTTCGACCCGATCTTCGAAAACGTGGCGTTTCAGGGTGTACCGGATATCCGCACCATCGTTTTCCGGGGCGTGCCGGTCGCTTCGATGGTGCGCTTGCCGACACGGTCATCGGACGGCAAGGCCAATCTCCATCAGGGAGCGGTCGGCGCCGGAATCGAGCTGACCAGCGGGATCACCCAGGATGGCGTCTGTCAGAACGCTCGGGTTTCCAGCCACCCCGATACCGGCGCGCCGCTGGCCGGGATTGGCATTCCCGGCTGGGACACGCTCCTGTTGCTCGCCGCCCGCTGCTATGACTTGGCCCGGCTGGGCTATCTGGGAGTGGATGTGGTGCTGGATCGCCATCACGGCCCGTTGGTGCTGGAGCTCAACGCCCGGCCGGGTCTGTCCATCCAGCTGGCGAATCGCCGCGGTCTGCTGCCCGTGCTCAGGGCAATCGAACAACAAAAAACAATCCCCGATACGGCCGAAGACCGGGTCGCACTCGGATTGGACTTGCTCGCCCGCCACACCCCGGCATAATGCAGGACATGTGTTCATCCGCCACCGGCGGGCTGAGCCACTTCTTACAGACCGAGCGACCGGGCGATACTGGGGATGCGGCCTCGCCCTGCACAAGACTCGGCCCTGTCCACCTGTGCGTATGAGGGAAGTCATGAAACGAAGCCTGCTTGGCGCCATATTGGTCGCCGTGTTTGCCTTGACCGGTTGCGGTCAGCCCAAGGACCCCATCGTGGTCGAAGATGGCTGGGTGCGTGCCCTGCCACCGGGGGCGAAGATGACGGCCGGCTACGTCAGCATTACCAACAACGGTGACGGCGAACTCCGGATGCTGGGTGTTTCCAGCCCCAATTTCGGCCGGATCGAAATGCATAGCGTGTATCTCGAAGACGGCGTCCAGCAGATGCGCATGGTCGATGGCTACAAGATCGCCCCGGGCGAGACACTGACGCTGGCCTCGGGCGGCGACCATCTGATGATGCGGTTCCCGCGTGATCTGGAGCAATCGAACGGGCAGATCCCCGTGTCGTTGGCATTTCGCGGGGCCGATGGTGAACTGGTGTCCGTCGAAAGCCGCTTTGACCTGAGGCAAAGCGCCCCGTAGGTCTGCACCCCACCCGGCTCCGGGTGGGGGATTTCACCCCGGCTCGGCGTAGAATAGAGCCATGCACTCGACCATTCTCGCCGCCAGCCTGCTCGCGCTGCTGTTCGGCCCCCTGGCCTATGCCTGGCTGAACCGCCAGCGCAAACTCAGCGCCGTGCTCGACGGCTTCGTCTTTCTCAGCATCGGCGGCATCGTGCTGCTCGAGGCCCTGCCCGAAGCCGTGCACCACGGCGGCCTGCTGGCCTGGATCGCGCTGGCTGTCGGTTTTTTCGGTCCCAGCATTGCCGAACGGCTGCTCCACCACGCTGCGCGCGAAACCCACCTGGCCACCCTGCTGCTCGGTGGCTTCGGGTTGATTGTCCACGCGACGGTCGACGGCGCAGCGCTGTCAGAGCCCGCGCACACGGGCCCGGGCCTGGCCATTGCCGTCATCCTGCATCGACTCCCCGTGGGACTGGCGATCTGGTGGCTGCTACGCCCCACCTTCGGCCTGCGCGTCGCCTGGATGACGCTAGGCTGCATGCTGGCCGGCACCGTCCTCGGATTCAGCCTCGGCGACACAGTGATGGCGCACGGCACCACCCCGCTGCTGGCGGTATTCCAGGCCTTTATTGCCGGATCCATACTCCATGTGGTGTTCAACAAGCCGCATCTGGGTGATCGATATGCCGTGGACACACACGCTCATGTCTCTCCTCGATACGAGGGCCTGGGCAATGCCCTGGGTCTGGCGGTTGTCGTTGCCGTGGCGCTGCTCCACCAGGACGGCGATGCGCATGGAACCGGCGCCCTGCCCTGGGGCCGGTTTCTGGACCTTGCGCTGATCAGCGCCCCGGCGCTGGTCATCGGCTTCGGGCTCGCTGCTGCGCTGGGCGCCTGGCTGCCCAGCACCCCACTCAACTGGTTGCAGCGAGGACCGCAGCTGCGTCAGGCATGGCGGGGCATGATCTTTGGACTGCCTCTGCCGGTTTGCAGTTGTGGTGTCTTGCCCGTGTACCGGACGCTGGTCAATCGCGGCGTCCCCGGCGCGGCCGGTGTGGCGTTTCTGGTGGCCACGCCCGAGCTGGGCCTGGATGCGCTGCTGCTGTCCATTCCCTTGCTGGGTGTGGACATGACCATTGCCCGCGTGCTGGCTGCGGCGGCCCTGGCCCTCGCCGTGGGCTGGTGGGTTGGCCGCCAGATCGAAGTCCATGCGGCCGCCACCCCGGCCGGGGGCTGTTGTGCAACCGAGCCCGCAGCCCAGGTGCCGGCAGGCATGCAACGGTTCACCGGTCAACTCGATGAGCTGCTGCGCTCCACAGGCCCTTGGCTCATCGTCGGGCTGCTACTGGCGGCCATCGTGGAGCCGGTCCTAGCCCACACCCCGCTGCTGGGCTGGCCAGATGCCTTGCAGGTGCTTTGCTTCGCGGTGATCGGCGTGCCGGTGTACGTCTGCGCCAGCGGCGCGACACCCATCGTTGCGGTCCTGCTGGCGGGCGGCCTGTCTCCGGGAGCGGGCCTGGCGTTTCTGCTGGCCGGACCGGCCACCAACGTGGCCAGCTTCGGATTGTTGGCCAGTCTTCATGACCTGGCCACGGCACGCCGATTCGCTGTGGGCATGCTGGGTGGGGCGGTATTGCTGGGGTGGCTCACCAACGTCGCCCTGGGCGGCAGCAGCGGGTTTCAGGCGCCGCCGCTGCCCCATGAGCATGCCGGGTGGATTCGCTGGTCCTGCCTTGCCCTGCTCACCACGCTACTGGGGCTGGCCATGCTTAATCACGGGGCCAGACGGTTTTTCTCGGAGGGTTTGCGTGGCGAGCACAGCGCGCATGTCCATTAAACGCGGAGCCGCCGGCTAGCGACAGCCCCACGCTGGGCGCAAAGACCTATGCCGTCTCAAGCGGCGTCCGACTGCGGGCGACGACGCTCACGAATCTCCGCCTGCAGCCATTCGATGGCCTCAGCCAGCGCCAGTGTCTTCTGCTGTTTCTGGCCCAGGCGGCGGATGGTCACCTGCGCCTCCTCGGCCTCGTTACGACCCAGCACGAAGATGGCCGGCACCTTGTTGTTACTGTGCTCGCGGATCTTGCGATTGATTTTTTCGTTGCGGATGTCCAGCTCGGCGCGAATGCCGGCCTGCTTCAGCGCCGCCACCACCTCGCGTGCATAGTCGTCGGCATCGGAGACGATGGTCGTCACCGCCACCTGCACCGGCGCCAGCCACAGCGGCAATGCACCGGCGTATTGCTCGATTAGAATGCCGATGAAGCGCTCCAGCGAGCCCAGAATGGCCCGATGCAGCATGGCCGGACGTTGGCGGCTGCCGTCTTCGGCGACGTACTCGATTCCGAAGCGTTCCGGCAGGTTGAAGTCCACCTGCACCGTGCCGCACTGCCAGCCACGCCCGATCGCGTCGTACAGCGTGAATTCCAGCTTCGGGCCGTAGAACGCGCCATCACCTTCGGCCACCACGTAGTCCACGCCCATCATTTCGCAGGCCTGCTTGAGCTCGCTCTCGGCGCGATCCCAGATGGCATCCGAACCAATCCGCTGCTCGGGGCGTGTGGCCAGCTTGACCTCCACCTCGTCGAAGCCCAGCTCGCGGTACATCTCGAAGATGAGCTTGCCCGCTTCGGCGGCTTCGGTAGGCAGCTGTTCGGGCGTACAGAAAATATGTGCGTCATCCATGATGAAGCCACGCACGCGCATCAAGCCATGCAGCGCGCCGGATGGCTCGTAGCGATGACAGGCGCCGAACTCAGCCATGCGCAGCGGCAGGTCCCGATAGCTATGCAGCGTATTGGCGTACAGCTGGACGTGCCCCGGGCAGTTCATCGGCTTAACCGCCAACATGCGGGTTTCGTTGCTGCCTTCGTCGACCTCCGCGATAAACATGTTCTCGCGGTACTTGTCCCAGTGACCAGAGGCTTCCCAGAGCTTGCGATCCATCAGCAGCGGCGTCTTGACCTCAACATAGTTGCGGGCGTCGATCTTCTCGCGCACATAGGCCTCAAGCTGACGGAACAAGGTGTAGCCCTTGGGGTGCCAGAACACCTGCCCTACTGCTTCGTCCTGGATGTGGAACAGATCGAGCTGTTTGCCAAGGCGGCGGTGGTCACGTTTTTCCGCTTCTTCGAGCTGCGTCAGATACGCCTTGAGTTCCTTGTCATTGGTCCAGGCCGTACCGTAGATGCGCTGCAGCATCGCGTTGTTCGAATCCCCGCGCCAGTAGGCACCGGCCAGCTTCATCAGCTTGAACGCCTTGCCCAGCTTGCCGGTGGACGGCAGATGCGGGCCGCGACAAAGATCGACGAACTGCCCCTGGCGATACACCGTGATCGTCTCGCCTTCCGGCAGGTCCGCAATAATCTCGGCCTTGTAGGCCTCGCCCTGCGCCTTGAACCATTCGATGGCCTCATTGCGGTCCCAGACCTCACGGGCTATCGGCTCATCACGCTTGACGATCTCGCGCATCTTCGCCTCGATCTTTTCCAGATCTTCCGGCTTGAAGGGCTCATCGCGGGCGAAGTCGTAGTAGAAACCGTTCTCGATGGCAGGCCCAATCGTGACCTGGGTATCGGGGTATAGCTCCTGGACCGCCTCGGCCATCACGTGGGCGGCGTCATGGCGCAGCAACTCCAAAGCCTCAGGCGACTTCCCGGTGATGATCTCGACATCGGCATCCTGCTCGATGACGCGGGTCAGATCACGTAACTCGCCATTCACCTTGATCGCCAACGCGGCCTTGGCCAGCCCGGCCCCGATCGACAGGGCGACATCGGTGCCGGTGGGGGGCGCGTCAAAGGGGCGCTCGGAACCGTCAGGCAGGCGAATAGAAATACTCATGGGGTGTCCTCTCGAACGAATGGGTGATGGCTGACAACCAGCCAGATAAAGGGAGACAGGAGCGCGGCCAGCCGCTGTTAGGCGGCTGGGGCCCAAGTTCGCGCCCGGGTCAGGGCGATCGTTCGAAAGGCGGGATGCGACACGGACATACCGGAGCAAAAAGAGCGGCGCGTATGATAGCGGCACGTCTCCACCCGGAAAACCCGACCACCATGACCAAGACGCTGATCACCAATGCCCTGCTCGTCAATGAAGGCGGCACCCAGGAAGGCGACCTGCTGATCGAAGGCGACCGCATTAGCAAGATCGCCTCCTCAATTACCGCTGATGACAGCATGACGGTTGTCGATGCCGCTGGCCGGGTACTCATGCCCGGCATGATCGACGACCAGGTGCATTTCCGTGAGCCTGGCGCGCCACACAAGGCCAACATGCGCTCGGAATCGATTGCCGCAGTGGCCGGCGGCACGACCAGCTTCATGGACATGCCGAACACCAATCCGACGACGACCACCCGCCAGGCCGTGGCCGACAAATATGACCGGGCGGCCGGCCGCGTCGCTGCCAATTTCGCGTTCTACCTCGGCGCGACCAACGACAATATCGATGAGATTCGCGCGCTGAAGATCGACGAGGCCTGTGGCGTCAAGGTGTTCATGGGTGCGTCCACCGGCAACATGCTGGTCGACCGTGCAGAGACCCTCGATGCGATCTTTCGCGATGCACCGGGGCTCATCGCCACTCATTGCGAAGACACGCCCACCATTCTGGCCAATGAGGCCGAGGCCGCCGAACGCTACGGTGAGACGCTGACCGCCCAGGCGCACCCGAAGATTCGCTCGGCGGAAGCCTGCTGGCTGTCCTCGTCGATGGCCGTGGGCCTGGCGAAAGAACACGGGGCCAGGCTGCATGTGCTGCATCTGACCACAGCCCGCGAAATGGAGCTGTTCGATGCCGGACCGATCGAGTCCAAGCGCATTACCGCCGAGGCCTGCGTTCATCACCTGTGGTTTTCGGAACAGGACTACGAACGCCTCGGCAATCTCATCAAGTGCAACCCGGCCATCAAGTCGACGACGGACCGGGCCGCCCTGCGGCAAGCCCTGCTGGAAGATCGGTTGGATGTCATCGCCACCGACCACGCGCCGCATACCGCCGAGGAGAAGGCCCGTCCCTATGTCGATGCGCCGGCCGGACTGCCGCTGGTGCAGACCTCGCTGGTCTCATTGCTGGATCACGTCAATGACGGCTGGCTGCCCCTGACGACGCTGGTGCACAAGGTCTGCCACGCGCCTGCGCTGTGCTACGGCGTGCAGGAGCGCGGCTATCTGCGCGAGGGTTACTACGCCGATCTCACGCTGGCGAACCTGGACGCCACCACCACCGTGACCCCCGAGTCCATCCTGTACCACTGTGGCTGGTCACCCTACGAGGGCACCACCTTCCGCGGCCGGATCGACTCCACCTGGGTCAACGGACAACTGGCATTCGATGGCCAGCAGGTCATCGTCACCGACGGCGGTCAGCGGCTGCGCTTCGCCGCCTAGCCGGTCCGGCGCCAACGCACGCCGTCTGCGCTGTCTTCAATGACGATCCCGCGTGCGGCCAGCTCATCGCGAATGCGGTCTGCGGTGGCGAAGTCCTTGTTTGACCGCGCGGTCTGACGCTGGGCGACGAGAGCGTCGATTTCGGCGCTCTCGTCATCGGCGCCGCCGCTAAACCATTCGGCAGGATCGGCCTGGAACAGTCCGAGCAACTCGCCGCAGGCCAGTAGCTGGCCCTTGATGGCGCCGCGTTCTCGATCGCTCTCTGCCTTGTTGGCGGCGCGCACCAGTTCCGCCACCTCGGCCAGGGCCCGAGGCGTGTTGAGATCGTCTTCCAGGGCATCCATGAACTCCACGGACGGCTCGGAATCCGTGGACTCGACCTCGGCCAGCCCTTCCAGGGCACGGTAGACGCGGTCCAGCGTCGAACGCGCCTGGGCCAGCACCTCGTCCGTCCAGTCCAGTGGCTGACGGTAATGCGCTGACAGCAGTACATAGCGGGCCACTTCTCCGGGCACCTGTTCCAGCACATCGCGGATGTTGACCAGATTGCCGGTGGACTTGGCCATCTTCTGGCCATCCAGATTCAGCAAGCCGTTGTGCATCCAGTAGCGGGCGTACTCCTTGCCGCCATGCCAGCACACGGACTGGGCGATCTCGTTCTCGTGATGGGGAAACTGCAAATCGCTGCCACCGGCATGAATATCGATGGTCTCACCCAGATGCGCCGCCGCCATGGCCGAGCATTCAATATGCCAGCCCGGGCGTCCACGTCCCCAAGGACTGTCCCAGCCGGGCTGATCGTCGGCGGAGGGCTTCCACAGCACGAAATCGGCGGCGTCGCGCTTGTATGGCGCCACTTCGACGCGGGCGCCGGCAATCATCTCGCGACGGTCGCGTCCGGACAGCCGGCCGTATTCGGGATAGCTGTTCACATCGAACAGCACATGACCTTCGGCCTCGTAGGCATGGCCGCCGCGAATCAGGTCGGAAATCGCCCGGATGATGTCCTCCATGTGCTCGGTCACCCGCGGCGTGCGATCCGCCGGCGCGACACCCAGCGCTGCCAGGTCCTCCATGTAGGCCTGCTCGTAGCGGCTGGTGATCTCCCCGATCTCGACGCCGGCAGCGGCTGCGGCTGCATTAATCTTGTCGTCAATGTCGGTGATGTTGCGCACGAAGGTCACGCGCTTGTAGAGCACGCGCATCAGCCGTGCGAGCACGTCGAAAACCACGGCCGGACGCGCGTTACCGATATGGGCGTAGCTGTACACGGTCGGTCCGCAGACGTAGATCGTGACATGCTCGGGGTTGAGCGGCTGAAACGGCTCTTTTTGCCGCGTCAGAGAGTTGTAGATCTGCATGACCTTATGAAATTGCGTGCAATGCGGGCCGGGATTGTACCGCTTCAGGTCTTGATTACCTGCGATGTGACATAATTTAGCTCACGCAACCCGTACTTGGTTGCGCCTTAGCGGGGGCCTGCGCTGCCCTTCCCGCCGTGCGGAGAATCTTGAATGGATACCAGTGTGACCACTGCCAAGGCGGCAGTTGATACCAGCAGCGACGCTGTCACGCGTCCCACCCGCGAAGAAGCCGAAGCGGCTGTTCGCACCCTAATCGCCTGGACTGGCGACAACCCGAATCGCGAGGGGCTGCTCGACACGCCCGGCCGCGTCGTGCGCGCGTATGAGGAATTCTACGCCGGCTACAAGGAAGACCCGCGTGAAATCCTGTCGCGGACCTTCGAAGAAGTCGACGGCTACGACGACATGGTCATGCTCCGCGACATCCGTTTGGAGTCGCATTGCGAGCATCACATGGTGCCGATCATCGGTCGTGTGCATATCGCCTACCTGCCGGTCAGCCGTGTCGTGGGCATTAGCAAGCTGGCCCGCGTCATCGAGATTTATGCGCGTCGCCTGCAGACCCAGGAAACCATGACCGCACAGATCGCCAACGTGCTGGAGGAAGTGCTCAAGCCGGCTGGCGTGGCCGTATTGGTCGATGCCGCGCATCAGTGCATGACCACCCGCGGCATTCGCAAGCCAGGCGTGTTCACCATCACGTCACGCTTCACCGGACGCTTCAAGGAAGACATGCGCCTGCATGACCGCTTCATGCAGATGATCCGCCCGACTCCGAACGATATGTAACGCGCCATGAGCATCGAATTCGCAGAACGCAAGACCATCGAACAGGTGGAAGAAGGCCAGGAACTGGCACCCAAGTTCGACGCAGACGGCCTCATCCCCTGTGTGACCACCGCCCACGAATCGGGTGAAGTGTTGATGCTGGGTTACATGAATGCCGAAGCCCTGCGCAAGACCATCGAAACCGGTGAAGCGCACTACTGGAGCCGTTCGCGTCAGGTGCTGTGGCACAAGGGCGCGACCAGCGGCCTGGTGCAGACCGTCACCGAGATCCGCATCGACGACGATCAGGATGCAGTCTGGCTTCGGGTCAAGATTCCGGGCGATGCCTCCTGTCACGTGGGCTATCGCTCCTGCTTCTACCGGTCCATCCCCATCGGGCAGGACAGCGGTGATCTGCGGTTCGAGGAATCCGAGAAAAGCTTCGACCCCAAAGCGGTCTACGGCGACGCACCGAATCCCACGATTCTGTAGCGGGCGGTTACATCGCCGTATTGAGCAACAGGCCGGCGCATGCCGGCCTGTTTGCAAGCGGCCACCCGGCGGCGCGAATCGAGCGCTAGCGCTTGGAGACCGTGACCAACTGCACGTGCGCCACGCCGGCGTCGCGCAGAATGTCCAGCACGTCGAGAATGCCGTTGGCATTGAGATTGGCATCGGCCTTGAGCCGCACCCGGTCCGGCCGGTTGTCGCCGGATAGCGCCGTGACCAGCCGCTCCATCGTCACCACGGCATCGTCGATCAGCACATCACCACTCTGGTCGATCACGATTTCCAGACCGACTTCATTGGGCTGGAACGAGGACACCGACGATGGCGGCAGCACGTCGAGGCGCTCGGGCACCGTGACCGCCCCCACCAACATGAAAAAGATCAACAGCAGGAAGACCACGTTGATCAGTGGCAGCATGTGATCGTCGGTGAGGGCCAGACGCCGGGTGTGTTCCCACTCCATCATCGGTGCTGGCCTGTCAGGGTTCGACTCATGGCCGCATCATAACGCCGAGATGGCCTCGTCGTCAGTGAAAATCCCGCGAGGCAACGGCCAGCCCGCCCAACCAGTCGGACCGGTCTTCCAGGTGCCGGGCGATGACGTGCACCACCTGATCCTCGTTCTGGACATGGCCGTGAATCAGCGGCAACTGGGCATGGAGCACGGCGCTGCGATACTGCTCCAGCACCTTGGGCCAGATCACCAGATTGATCAGGCCGCTCTCGTCTTCCAGGGTCATGAAGATCACACCGGAGGCGGTCCCCGGCCGTTGACGTCCTGTGACCAGACCGCTGACACACACCGGGCGACCGGTTTGCAGCTCGCGCAGACGGCGGGCGCAGATCGCCCCATGTGCATCCAGCCGTGACCGCAGCAGCGCCAGCGGATGGCGGCCCAGTGTGAAACGCAGGCTGGCGTAATCGGCCAGCAGATCCTCGCCTTCGGTGGGCGCACTGAGCAGGGGCTGGCCCTCGGCAAACTGTGGCCGCCCCAGCAGCGGTGTCGGAGCCTCCACCCCCGCGGCGTCCCAGTAGGCCCGATGCCGGTGGCCGGACAGGCTTTGCAGCGCCCCGGCCGCCGCCAGGGCTTCCATCTGCTCGCGGCCCAGGCCGGCAATCTGCATCAAACCCTGCCGTAGCGCCTCGGCGCCGCGCGCAGGCTGGCCGGCTGGCAATTGCCGACGCCATTGGACAATGCGTGCAGCCACGGCCAGATCCATCCCCTTGATGCGATGTAGGCCCAGACGAATGGCCGGCACCCCCTGCGGGCCGGATTCCAGCGTCGATTCGACCTCGGAAAACAACACATCCACAGGCCGGATCTCGACGCCATGTCGACGCGCATCGCCGATGAGCTGAGCCGGTGCGTAAAACCCCATTGGCAGGCTGTTGAGCAGCGCAGCGGTAAAGGCGGCCGGGTGATGGCACTTCAGCCAGGACGATGCATAGGCCAGCAGTGCAAAGCTGGCCGCATGGGATTCTGGGAACCCGTAGTCGCCAAAGCCCAGAATCTGCTGGTAGATCCGATCGGCAAACTCGGGGCTGTATCCTCGCTGGGCCATCCCGGCCTTGAGCTTGACCTCGAAGGGTTCCAAGCCACCCTTGCGCTTCCAGGCCGCCATGGCCCGTCGCAGCTGGTCGGCCTCCCCGGCGGTAAAGCCGGCTGCCACCATGGCCAGCTGCATGACCTGTTCCTGGAAGATGGGGACGCCCAGGGTCCGTTTGAGCACGTCGCGCACGGCCTGACTGGGGTAGCGCACAGGCTCGCGACCGGCGCGCCGCGCCAGGTAGGGGTGGACCATATCCCCCTGGATGGGCCCGGGTCGGACGATGGCCACCTGGATGGTCAGGTCATAAAGATTGGCGGGTTTGAGCCGGGGCAGCATGCTCATCTGCGCCCGCGATTCGATCTGGAAGACGCCGATGGTGTCGGCACGCTGGATCATGGCGTAGGTGTCGGAATCGTCGCGTGGAATCGTGGCCAGCTGCAGGCGTTCGCCGGTCCAACCCTCGATCAGGTCAAAACATTTGCGAATCGCCGTCAGCATGCCCAGTGCCAGCACATCGACCTTAAGCATGCCCAGGCTTTCCAGGTCGTCCTTGTCCCACTGAATCACGCTGCGCCCGGCCATGGACGCCGGTTCGATGGGGCACAACGCAGACACCGGCCCCTGACTGATCACAAAACCGCCGACATGCTGAGATAAATGGCGGGGAAAGCGGATCAGCTCGCGGACCAGCACGATCAGGCGCTGGATGACCGGCGCGTCCGGGTCCAACCCCACCTCGCGAATTCGCGCCGGCAATTCTTCGCTGCTATCCCACCAGGTCAGGGTCTTGGTCAGGGCATCGACCTGGTCCAGCGTCAGCCCCAGCGCCTTGCCCACGTCGCGAATCGCTGACTTCGGCCGGTACGAAATCACCGTGGCAGCCAGCGCTGCCCGGTCCCGCCCATACTTGCGATAAATGTATTGGATGACCTCCTCGCGCCGCTGATGCTCGAAATCCACATCGATATCGGGCGGCTCCCCCCGGTCCTTGGAGACGAAGCGCTCGAACAACAGGCTTTGCTCAGCCGGGTTCACCGCTGTAATCCCCAGGCAATAGCACACCGTGGAATTGGCCGCCGATCCCCGCCCCTGGCACAGAATGCCCTGCGTCCGCGCCCACCGGACGATGTCTTCCACCGTCAGGAAGAAGAACTCGTATGCCAGTTCAGCGATCAACGCCAGCTCATGATCGATTTGCTGCTGAACCGCCCCCGGCACCCCCGATGGATATAAGCGCCGCGCGCCCTGCTCCACCAGACTGCGTAGCCAGGAGCTGGGGGTATGACCGGACGGGATCAACTCATGCGGATACTCATAACGCAGCTCGGTGAGATGAAACCGGCAGCGCCGGGCAACGGCCTGCGTTTCGGCCAACCACTCGGGTGGATATAGCGCCTGCAGGCTGGCCAGCGGGCGCAGATGTCGCTCGCCATTGGGAAACAAGGCATATCCCAGTTCGGCAATGGGCCGACCCAAACGAATCGCCGTCAGGGTGTCCTGCAGGGCGCGGCGCCCCCGGGCATGCATATGCACATCACCTGCCGCGACCACAGGCAGACCCAAGCGCTGCGCCTGGGCCTGCCAATCTGCCAAACGCTGCTCACGATCCGCCGTGGCGAACAACTCGGCCACCAACCAGGTTCGCCCTGCAAACCGCTGCGCCAGTCCCTGCAAGTCGGCCTCATCACCGTCCAGCCATAGCAGCAGGCATCCATCCAGCGGCTCGGTGAGCAGGTCGTTCAACTCCAGCGCGTAGTCACCCTTGGCACGGCGGCCTCGCGCCAGCGTGATGAGTTGGCACAGCTGTCCATAGCCTGCCCGGTCGGTGGCCAGCAGCACCAGGCGATGCTCCTGAACGGTCGTGAACTCGGCACCGATGATCAGCGGCAGGCCCCGCTCACTGGCCGCCTCATGTGCCCGCACCACGCCGGCCACCGAGCATTCGTCGGTCAACGCCAACGCCGTATAGCCCAGATCCGCCGCCCGCTCGACCAGCTCCTGTGGATGCGAGGCGCCACGCAGAAACGTGAAATTGCTCAGGCAGTGCAGCTCGGCATAGTCCACCGGCTGGGCCTTCATGCGAAATGGCCGTGTAGCCACCAGCCCAGACGTTGTCGATCCTGGAAGACCCATAGGCGCGCGCCGAAACGGTCACGCATGACGTAGTAGTCCCGGCAGATGTCACCGCCCTGGTCGCTGGTCGTGTCCCACCAGCCCTGCTCGATTCGTTCCGGACCGGACTCGCGAATCAGCGGGCCGTTGTATGTCGGCTGATGATGACGCACGACCATGGCTTGGGGTTCGCGCAGCAGCCACATCGGCCGCGGTGCCGTCACAGGCGGGCAGGCCGCGTTCACCGCACCGGGCGGATGCTGGACCCAGGCCGCCTCGGGGCGGTAATCGGCCCGGGCAGACAGACCCTGTACGGCCTTGGCGCCAAGCCGGCTTTGCCAAAGCTCCAGCGTGGCCAGCCAGTCATCATCGCCACGGCTGTCCAGCCAGTCCTGTGTACCGGCGGCCAGCGACACAATGCGCGGCGCCTCCAGGCGCAGGCTGCGTACAGGCTCGGGCAGGCCGAGTCGATCCAGGTGTTCGGCCAGTACACGGCCGATTCGCACCGGGTCACGACCAGCCATGGCCAGGCCGATGTCGAGTCGGCTCGCGGGCTGTCGCTCGTGGAAAAGCCGCAGACGCAGGCAATCCACGGCCGCATCATGTCCACGCAGATAGCGCACCAGCTGCTCGATGAGATGCTCGGCGGCGGCCCGCAGACGCGGCGTGGCCGACTCGGGCATGGGCAGTTCCAGTTCAGCGACGAACCGCTCCGGCGGCGAGAACCGTGGCATGGCCTCGGGCCGCTGACCCAGTGCCTCGTCCAGCTCGCGCAGCACACCGGCCCCATAGCGCCGTGCCAGACCATCTCGCGGCAGCCGCATCAGCTGTCCCAGATGGTGCAAACCCGCCCGCTGCAGACGTGTCTGCCCCTTGGACGGCAGGCCTAGCGCCTCCACCGGCAACGCGGCCAGCAGACGTCGTGTGGCGTCCTCGTCCTCGGCCACGGCCCCGGACACCCAGGGCGCCAACCAGGCGGCCGCCCGCGCCGACCGGGCCATGGCCGTTTGCACCGCATGCCCCTGCCCGCTCAGTTCATCGACCACCCGTTGCTGCAGGGCCTGCAGCCCCCCGAACAAGCGGCGACTGCCGCCAACCTCCAGCAACAGGCGATCCGGTGTGGACACCGAAATCCAGGATGACCACCGCATGGCCCAGCGCGCCAACGCATCCAGCCGGCGGGCCTCGGCCGGCTCATCACGACGCTCCAACCGCAACTCAGGACACATCGCCTGTGCCGCCGCCGGGTGCAAACCCGGTTCCACCCCGCAGGCCCGCGCTGCAGGCGATACGGCCATCACGACCACCCGCTGCCGCACGACCGTCGTCACGGCCAGAGGCGTCCGCGGGTCATACTCCGGCTGCACCTCCAGCGGCAGATCGGAAAACTGCAGGCAAAGCCAGAGCTTGCCGGCTGATGTCGCCGGTGATGACTGGACGGGCGCCGACCCTTCGGCGGCCTTCGACGGGATGGGGGTCGATGGCCGGGCATCGGCCACGCCCGCGCCGGCCGGCTCGGCCAGCCAGTCCACCTGGACCTGGGCCCCTGCACTCACAGCGAAACCTGCGGACAGTCGTGCATGCCCCGGGCTTTCAGCACGGTCAGTTGTTGCCCTTGCATACGCAGGCGCAGATGCACGTTGCTGGCCTGACCCTGCATGGACTCCGGCACGAACAACACGCCCAGCGTGGAACCGGCTGCCGCGGCCACCTGCCAGCGCCGCACCGTTGCCACGCCCAGCCGACCACCCCGAGCACAGGGCCAGAGCAGCACCAGCGCGCAGGCCGTGGCGCGCAAGGCGGTTTCCATCACCCACCAGGCCTGCTTGTGGGTCTGGGCCTGGACCGTGAACAGCGTGGACAACGCAACCCCGGCCTGCTGCCAGGCCGGGGCAAAGGGCACCAGAGCAGGCGGTGGATCCACCAGCAACACGGTCTGCCCGGCCTGGGTGCAGCGCGCCATCAGCGGCACAAAGGGTCGCAGCGGCGGCGCCTGATCCGTTCGGGTCACCACCTCGACCACCCCGGCCACAGGCCATCCCTGACCGGGCAGTACCGCGTCCAATGCGCGGTATCCCGTGGACTGAAAAGCCCGGTGATCGGCATGACGCTGCTGTCCCCGCCACAGGGCGGGCTCTGATTGCAGCAGGGCTTGCAGGCGCGTGTCGATGGGCTGGGTCATGGTAAGACTGTTTATTTTTACAGTTTACCAGACGGGCCCGACTTGTCCCTCGCGCATAGCAAAGCCGCGCCGGACAGACGATGAACGGTGATTCAGGCGGTGAGGATGCGCGAACGCGCGGGAACTAGGGCGTGATGTCGTCCGTCAGCGTGTCTTCGCGCGCCATGGACAGCGGCGTCACGCCGGCCAGGGTCAGCTGATCCAGCGCCGACACCACCGTCTGTAGCGATACGGCGTCGCCAGGTGCCACCACAACCGGGCCGCGCTGGCCATCCAGCCGGGCCATAACCCCATCCAGCAACCGGTCGGCCTGTGACGAAAAGGCCACGCCGGCGGAGTCTCTCAGCACGCCATCGGCGCCGAGGGACAACGTCAGCGTGGGCCGGTTGCCGGTGTCGGAAGCCAGATCGCTGCCCGACATCAGGTTGATGGCGCCCCATTGCACATAGCTGGACGCCAGCATGAAGAACACCAGCAGGATGAACACCACGTCAATCAGCGGCGTCAGGCTGATCCGGACACGCTCCCGCTGCCCCGTCTCGAACGGGGGCAGCGAAGACGACGGGCCGGCATCCTGCAGGTTCATTCAGACCTCGATTAGTCGATGGCGTAGTAGGCGGTAATCGCCATGTATTCGACGTCGTTATCGTACTCGAGGTACTCGAACTGGATCAGGTTGTGGCTGGCCTCGCTCCAGCGGTAACCCGCCTGCAGGCTATAGGCAAAGCCGGTGTTGTCTTCGTCCAGTTCTTCGATGTTGGTGCTGAAACCAGCCACACCCAGGCGCGTGCCGACAAAAAAGCGACCTGGGGTCCGGAAGGCACTGAACAGGCCATAGGTAATGGCCTGGAAGTCATCGTCGGACGACGTGGTGTTCTGCTGTTCGTCACCGCCGCCACCACCGATCAGGCCACCACCGCCACCGCCGCCACCCGCGGTGGTCGTGGAACCGGAGTTCTCACCTCCGAACAACGTGAACCCGAGATCCAGCTCAAAACCCAGCCAGGACACGCCGGGGACGCGGATACCGACGGTCTGGGCCAGGCCATAGGCGGCATCGAGGTTGTCCAGCCCAGGATCGACCGAGATGAAGCTGGTGCCGCTGTAGAACGGCTGATCGCTGCCGCCGATACGCTCGTCCGCATCCTGTGCGGCAGCCGTCGAGGCCAGGCCGCTGCCCAGCACCACTGCCAGCGGCAGCAGCGTCGATTTGGATATGATTCGAGTGCTCATTGAAACCCCATGTTGGTTCGAACTTGAATGTATTGGTTCGGTCTAACGCCAAGAACCGACGCAACGTCTTCCCACATGATCAATCGTCTTGCCTGCCTGACCATCGTAACGCTGCTGCTGGGTGCCTGCGTACTGCAGCCCACACCCTACAAGGCCAAAGGCGATAGCCGCTACGGCTATAGCGAGCAGCGCCTGGAGTCTGATCGGTACCGCGTGCGCTTTTCCGGCAACGACGTGACCGACCGTGACACCGTGCAGAACTATCTGCTGTTCCGGGCCGCGGAGCTAACGCTCGCCAATGGCTATACGCATTTTCGCATGCTTGATCAGCAGGTGGAAGAAATTGAGGACGATCAGTCAGTCATCGTCTCCGCCGGGCACGGTGTGTACAGCTATCCGCTGATCTTCGGCACGCGCATCAGCACCATCAAGGGCAGCAGCCGATTCGAGGCCGGCGCACAGTTCAAAATGTTGCAGGCCGCGCCCACAACCGATGATGGCTACGTATTCAATGCCGCCGAGGTCAAACGCAACGTCGGCCCGCGCATCGTGCTGCCGGAAGACGGACAAGGCGTGAAGCCATCCGCCGGCGATGCCCCGACCAGCGCTGACACCCCGGATTAATGCGCTAGCCAGCCGTCAACGCCGCATCCAGGGCCTGAAGCACCTTTGCAGCGGGTGCGCGAATGCACACATCCACGGCATCGGACACCTCCGTGCGACTCGGGTTGATCTCGATGCTGCGTCCGCCCCATTGACGACACCAGTGCACCGGCGCCGCGATGTAGGGAAATACGCTGGTCGTACCAATTGACAGCACCACATCAGGCCGAGAGGCCATGACCTGATCGTATTGCTCCAGCGCCGCCGTTGGCAGCATCTCGCCGAACAGCACCACCGCCGGCCGGATCACGGCAGCGCAGTCGGGACAGCACGGGCTGTCGTCAGCCAATTCCCCATAGTGATCCACGGTCTGGGACCAGGCACAGACCGTACAAACGAGGCGGTGCATGTTGCCGTGCATTTCGATGAGCTGCCGGCTCCCCGCTGCGCCATGAAAGCCGTCGATATTCTGGGTCAGCACCGTGAGCTCGAAACGATCCTGCCAGGCTGCCAGCACATGGTGACCGGCATGCGGCCGGGCGCCCCGGCAGGCGGACTCGATCTGCCGCAGATGTCGCCAGGTCCGCCAAGGTTCGGCAGCAAAGCGCTCACCGGAGAGCGCGACTTCTACGGGCAGCCCGTCTTCGCCATCGGCCTCCTCGTACAGGCCGCCGACGCCACGATAAGTGGGCAGGCCGGATTCGGCCGACATCCCTGCCCCGGTAATCGCCAGCACACGTCGGGCGCAGGCGAGCCAAGCAGCCGCCTTGTCTACTGCGTCTTGCTGCGCTTCGGTCCATTCCGTCATGGACGCCATGTTACATTTTGCCCACTACCGCAGCGTCGCCGCGTCGCGACGCGGGCTCTGACTTCGAAGGATCCGATACACCCCATGCCTCGCAAATCGGCCACCGATCAGGCCGCGACACTGGATACGATTCGCACCCAGGCTTTTAAGCTGTTCGGGCAATACGGGTATGACGGGGTGTCCATCGGCAATATCGCCAAGGCCTCGGGCCTATCCAAGGGCGCAATGTACTGGCACTTCCAGGGCAAGGATGCGTTGTACATCGACTGCCTGCGCCGCTTACATGGCTACTTCGATCAGCACATTTTCGACGTGGTCCAGGCCGAACCCGATCCGATCCGCCGAATGCAGCTGTACTTCCACGGCATTGCCGACCTGGTTCAGGATAATGCCCTGCAGGCCGGTATTGCCGGGTACTGGCAGCGCAGCAACCGGGCCGACCTGAAGGAAGTGGACGCGGTACAGCGAGCCTTCGAAGCCCGCACCTCCGGCATCATGGAAGAGACGCTGCGACTGGCCGTCGAACAGGAAGTCCTGGATCTGGCCGATGACCTTGTCGATATGGCGCGGGCGATGATCGCCGTTATGGAGGCCATTGTGCTGCCGCTACAGGCGCACACCACCACAGAGGTGTATCAAACGCTGGGGGTGCTGGCACGGACCATGATGCGCGCTTACACCAAACAACCCGCGATGGTGGAACTGTTCCGCAAGCTTTAGGCGCTAGCGGCGACGCCCCAGCAGCGCGCCAAGCCCTTCTTCCAGCAAATCCGCCCCGCTACGGGCCATGGCCCGCACCGACTCTTCGACATGCTCGCCCTTGGCCGTCGCCACCAGGGCATCGCGAAAACCTGCGGTGACCTGCTGACGAAACTTGGGGAGCAGCTCCTCGCCGCCGGACATCACCCCTGCGCGCACGCGCTGCTCCAGCTCCTCGGCCAGCGCCTCCATGCGCTGCTCCAGCCGCGGTCGTAGCACCCAGTGATGCACCAGGGCCATCAGACCCACGGTCACGCATGCAGTCAGCACGGCCGTAACGACGATGGTGATCAGCGGCATGTGCGGTACTCCTTAGTCTTTGGCCGGCTCACGGTACTCGGCGGCGAACAGGGTCTGACGGTAGTAGCGCAGTTCGTTAATCGAATCACGAATGTCCGCCAGTGCCAGATGCTCCGACTCCTTGGTGAACCCCCCTGCGACCGCAGGCGCCCAGCGCCGTGCCAGCTCTTTCAGGGTGCTCACGTCCAGGTTTCGGTAGTGAAAATACGCGGCCAGACGCGGCATGCCGCGCACGAGAAATCGCCGGTCCTGACAGATGCTGTTGCCGCACATCGGCGAGGCGCCGGCCGGTACCCACTGCGCCAGAAAATCCAGGGTCGCCTGCTCGGCCGCCTCGATGGACACGCTGTCGTGCCGGATGCGATCCACCAGGCCAGACCCCGTGTGCTGGCGGGTGCACCACTCATCCATCTTCGCCAGTTCGGATTCTGGTTGGGAGACGGCCAGCGATGGTCCCTCGGCGAGGATGTTGAGCTGGGCATCGGTGACGATGGTCGCGATCTCGATGATCACGTGTGCGTCCGGATCCAGCCCGGTCATTTCCAGGTCGATCCAGATCAGATTGTCGGCTTGTTGAGTCATGCCCAGAGTCTAACCGACCGCGCGACCCGGCCGGGCATCGGCCGGACTTGGTGGCGCAGCACTGGACGCCCGCCAGAGGGGTTCTGTACCGTCGCCCACCATTGCTGACAAATGGAGACAAGACATGAGTTCAGAACTCGCCGGCAAGCGCTGCCTGCCCTGTGAAGGCGGTGTGCCGTCCCTGGATGCAGATGCCGTTCAGGCGCATCTCAAGCAGGTCAGCGAGCGCTGGGAGGTCATCAAGGATGGCAAGGCCATACGCGCGGACTTTCGCTTCAAGGGCTACGCCAAGACCACCGGATTCGTGAATGCGGTGGCCTGGATTGCGATGAACGAAAACCACCACCCCGACATCAGCTTCGGGTACAACACCGCATCGGTGCTGTGGGAAACCCATGCGGTGGAAGGCCTGACCGAGAACGACTTCATCTGCGCCGCCAAGGTTGACGCCCTGGTCGACGGCTAAAAGCTGGCTCCGGGGCCGTTCAGAGCGTCTGACGGCCCCGGAATGCGTGTGACAGCGTCCCCGC
This sequence comes from Abyssibacter profundi, assembly GCF_003151135.1. Classification (NCBI taxonomy): domain Bacteria; kingdom Pseudomonadati; phylum Pseudomonadota; class Gammaproteobacteria; order Chromatiales; family Oceanococcaceae; genus Abyssibacter; species Abyssibacter profundi. The sequence continues at coordinate 94,089 of NZ_QEQK01000002.1, read as the reverse complement.
GTCCACGTACTCCAACTCCCCACCCATCGGGACACCTTGGGCGATCCGGGTCACGGAAACGCCGGCAGCCCGGGCCAGTTCACCGACGTAATGCGCCGTGGCCTCACCCTCGACGGTGGAGCCGGTGGCGATGATCACTTCCTGCAGACTGTCCTCGGCCAGTCGCTCGGCCAGCCGCGGCAGCCCGACCTCCTCCGGCCCCACGCCATCCAGCGGCGACAGACGGCCGTGCAGCACGAAGTACAGGCCGCTGTACTCGGCGCCCTGCTCCACCGCCACCAGGTCCGCCGGTGATTCGACGACACACATCACGGAACGATCACGCCGTTGCGAGCGGCAGATCGGACAGCGGTCCGCGTCGCTGAACATGCGGCAATCCACACAGCGGCGCAGAGACTCCAGCGCTGCCTCGAGCGACTGCGCCAGCGTGCGTGCCGCCTGGCGGTCGTGCTCCAGCAATTGAAAAGCCATGCGCTGGGCAGACTTGCGCCCCACGCCGGGCAAGGCCCGCAGGGCATCGATGAGCGCTTGCAGGCGCGCGGGATAAATCACCGGATACGGGCCTGCAGAATCAGAACGGCAGGTTCATGCCGGGTGGCAGGTTCAGTCCGGAGGTCAGCTCGGACATCACTTCCTTGTTCTGCTCTTCCACGCGGGTGACGGCATCGTTGACGGCTGCGGCGACCAAGTCCTCGAGAAATTCCTTGTCCTCTTCCAGCACCGAAGGATCGATGGTCACGCGCTTGACCTCGTGACGGCCGTTCATCACGACCTTGACCATGCCCGCACCGGACTGGCCCTCGGTTTCCTTCTCGGCCAGCTCCTGCTGCTTCGCCTGCATCTTGGACTGCATTTCCTGCGCCTGACGCATGAGGTTGCCAAGCGCGCCTTTCATTTGGGACATCGGTTTCGCTTCTAGTGAATCGTGGGGTCGGATTGTGTCACAGCCGTCGGGTCGACCGGCTGGATGGAGCCTTCAAGAATGGTTGCGCCGAAGCGGCGCGCGAACTCGGACACGTTGTCATCATCAGCCAGTGCGGCCTCGGCATCGGCCTGACGCGCAGCGGCCTCATCGGACTCGATGCTGGACAGCGTCGGCCCCACGGCCTCGACAATGTCGATGTCCAGCACAAGACCCGGGTTGGCCAGCTGCTGGCGCAAGACGTCGCGCAGCCGTTCGACTGTCGCCGGGCGATTAAACCGCCCCAATTCGGCCGGCAGGCGCAGACGAATCCTGGCGTCGGTCACCTCGGCGCATTCCGATCGCCGGGCCAGCTGGGCGGCCATGCCATCCACGGCCAGGTCACGGACCAGCGCCGGCCAGTCAGCAGCGCTGAGCAGCACGCGGGGCCGGCTTGCGTCGGGGGCGGGCTGCTTGGCAGCGGGCGCTTCGCGGGGCGGCGCAGCCGCTGTCACCGGGGTATCGGCTACGTTGGGGACGTGGCTAGGCGTTGCAGGCTCTGGATCCGGTTTCGACAGCGGTGCCGGCTCCGGATCCTTTGCGGCGCCCTGTAACCGCGCCCGGCTGCGCTGCAGCCGGTCGGCCACAGCGGACCCGCGCGTCGCCGGGGCCGGCGTCGGCTTCGGCGGGGCGGCGGGAATCTCGCTGCGCGGGATGACGGCTGATGCGGGCTCGGGTTCCGCGGGCTCGGATTGACGCTCCCGTGCCCGGGCCTGTCCCCCGGTGCCCGCGCCGGTGGTGCCGCCGGTGGCTGCGGGTCGAAACGCCATCATCCTCAGCAGGGTCATCTCGAAGCCGGCCCGCGGATCCGGCGCCACCGGCAGGTCGCGGCGCCCCTGCATGGCGATCTGATAAAACAGCTGCACATCTTCAGGCGAAACCGCATCGGCCAACGCCTGTAGCTTGTCGGCATCGAACACCGATGCCTCGTTGCGGTAGGCCGGCACCAGCTGCGCCAGTGCGATCTGCTGCAGAGCCGAGGCAATCTGCGCCAGCAATCCGTCGAAATCCGGAGCCTGTTCATCCAATTTGTGTAGCAGCGCCGCCATCGCATCTGGGTCCTGGCCGTTGACCACTTCGATGACCGCCAGCACGTCCTGCGCACCCACCGAGCCGAGCATGTCTTCAACAGAATTCAGCGTCAGCGCACCGCCGGCAAATGCGATGGCCTGGTCCGTCAGGCTCAGCGAATCCCGCATGCTGCCATCGGCTGCAATGGCCAGCGCCTGCAGGGCATCGGTCTCGGCCTCCACGCCCTCCTCGGCCAAAATACTCGCCAACCGTTCACGGATGAGCAGCGGCGGCAGCCGCTTGAGGTTGAACTGCAGGCAGCGCGAGAGAATTGTGATTGGCAGCTTCTGCGGATCGGTGGTCGCCAGCAGAAAGCGCACATGCGGCGGCGGCTCTTCCAGCGTCTTGAGCAAGGCGTTGAAGGAGTGCTTGGACAGCATGTGTACCTCGTCAATCAGGTACACCTTGTAACGGCCGCGTGTCGGTGCGTACTGGACGTTATCCAGCAGCTCCCGCGTGTCATCCACCTTGGTGCGTGACGCCGCATCGATTTCGATCAAATCGACAAAACGCCCCTGATCGATTTGCTCACAGGCGCCGCAGGTGCCGCAGGGTGTCGCGGTCACACCGGTTTCGCAGTTCAGACACTTGGAGATGATGCGCCCTAGCGTCGTCTTCCCCACGCCGCGAGTGCCCGAGAACAGCATGGCGTGATGAATCCGCTGCTGCGCCAGCGCATTGCTCAGGGCCTGGACCACATGCTGCTGGCCCACCACCTGCTCGAACGTACGGGGGCGCCACTTGCGCGCCAGTGCCTGATAGGTCATTCGGATGTGCTTGGATCGGCGAGCCGGGGATTGTCGCAGATCAGCCCGGCATCCGGGGATCGCGCTCGGCAAGCCGCCAGAACAGAACCGAGGGTTCGGCGCAGGCGCGATGAGATAAGGTGGCGGACCGCACCAGCGACACCCCGGCGCCCGAACCGTTCGCTACCGTTGCTCCCTTCCGGGCCTGGCGGGGTTTACGAGGATTCGTCGCGGGGGAACCGATGCGGCCCACCGTCGAGTCCGGCCCTGGAGGCCGGCGCGCTCAGCCGACAACGGCGAGCGGGCGCGAAGCCTACCAGATTTGCAGCAGGCTTCGGCACCCCCATCACCACCCACGGTGATCAGAACGGAATTTCGAAGCCCAGGCTGACCGCCGCGCTACGCGGCTGGTCGCTGCCATCAACCTGAGTGGAATCCAGGCCGTAGCTAATGTTCAGCCGCAACACGCGCAGCAGGCCCATGCCCACGCCGAGATAGGACTGTTCGCTGCCGGCCAAATTCTGCCGATAACTGACGGCGAAATCTGGCAGCCACCAGCGTCCGGAATCATGTCCGGCCACCAGCTCGAACCACTGGTAGTCATCGCCCAGCACCGAACTGGCCTTGTTCAGGTCCAGTGTCAGGCCGATCGTCCAGCCGACCCGCGGGATGTCGTAGGCACCTTCGATATTCAGACGCGTATCGACATCGTAGCTGCCTGCCGCGTCCACCACGCCCTGATCGATGAGCCGCCGGGTCGCCTCGCAATCCGCCCGTTGGCCGGACTCTGCATCGAACCGGTCGCAGCGCTGACCGAAATCCCCGAAATCGAAGGACGGTGGCAGCAGATTGAAGATCGTCACGCCCGCGCTGAAGCGTCGCCATTGCGCGAGCAAGCCGACATCGAGCCCGACGGCGGTGGTGCTGGCCTCATTGGCGTCGTAGTTGTCCTCGACCCGGTCAAATGCCGTGTCCTCCTCGTCGTCGGCGTCATCATCAACGATCGCCAGCTGCTTGCTCAGCGAGCCCTGGATGATATTGAGTCGGGCGCCGGCCAGCAGCGTCATATCCGATGGAACAGCTGACCACTGGCCCGATGGCAGCACCCGGCTATAGCCCAGGCCCAATTGGGTGAAGACGCCGCTGGTCACCAGCGCGGCCAGGTCATTGGTCTCCACCTCGTCGAGCAGGCCATCACCATCGGTGTCCAGACCCTGAACGATGCCGGCGCCTTCCACCGATGCCAGCGTTTCGACACGCGCCTTGAGATCGGCCGACACATCGACGGTAAACACGCCACCCAAGGCCTTGAACAGGGCTGGCGTCACCGGCAATTGCTGCTGGAGTTCGATGTTGAAGTAACCGCGGTCAACGATGTCGCGTAGCACCGGATTGAAGTCCTGGATCAACGCTTCGATGGCATCGTTGGCGGCCTGGGCATCATTGGGGTCACCGCTTTGTTCGGCCTGCTCGATCTGCGCCTCAACCTCGTCAAAGCGATCCTCGAACTCTTCGAAATTCTCGGCAAAATTGTCCACCGGTCCGACTTCGTACCCCACATGTGGCAGGTACAGCACGCCGGTCGCCACCGAGCGTTCATCGCCAAGCAAGCGCGCGCCCGCCGCCGGGTTGGCCAGTGCGGCCGCCAGCCCGGTCGACCCGGTGCTGAGGCTGCTCACCGCCCCACCCCCGTGTCGAAGGTATCCATCCGGCCCCGCACTGGCCCACAGTGGCCAGACCAGCAGCATCCACCCCAATCGCCTGTTCATCATCCCTGCTCCCTCGCTGCCGCGGACAGGTTTCCGCGACTTCGAGGAATACGGTAGTGCGCGCGGGGCGTGCCGGCGTCCTCACAACAGAGGACAAAGTCCCCGCCTGCCCAGGGCAAGCGGGGACTGGATCACGGTTCGACGATGGCGAAGGTTCCGTCCGGCGTGTCCAGCAGCGAAAAGAACTTCAGCAGCTTCAGCCGGCTGCCACTGACGTCCAGCTCGTCGCCACCCAGCAAATCGCCCAACGAGGCCTGCTTGCTCAGCACCCGCACGAACAGGGGATGGCTAATCGTCAAGCTGACATCCACCTCACCCCCGGAGTCCAACGGGCGATGGTGCAGCACGGCATTCTCGATCCACAACAGATACCGCTCGTCCAGATCCGGGAAGGCCAATGCCAGGCGCAGTTCCACCTCTTCGGCCTTGGGACCATTGAGTCGCGCCGCCATGGAATCCAGCAGTGTCGGAATCTCGATATGTGACAGCAGTCCGGCGGCATCCGGCAGGTTCATCACCTGCTCCGGCATGCCGTGGCGCAGCTCATACGCCGCGGTGAGATAGAAATCGCGCCACGGACCGGATTCGGCCTGATAGCCCAATTGATCGTAGGTCCGTGCCAGCAGGCCGCGCGCTTCGCCCGAGGCCTCGCCGGCAAAAACCAGATGGCTAAGCAATTCGGCCACCCAGCGATAATCGGCCGCCTCGAACCCGGCTTTGGCGGCGTCAAGCAAAGCATCCGGGCCACCGGCGAGGCGGACATAGCGCTGACCGACTTCGCTGGGCGGCAGGCGGTTGAGATTGGCCGGGTTGCCATCGAACCAACCGAAGTAACGCTGATACACCGCCCGTGAGTTGTGTCGTACCGTGCCGTAGTAGCCGCGGTTGTGATAGCCCCGACGCAGGCTGGCCGGCAGCTCCAGTTCCTCGGCGATCTCCCGCGGCGTCAGGCCGTTGTTGGCCAATCGCAGCGTCTGGTCGTGAATGTACTTGTAGGTGTCACGCTGCTCCTTGAGGAAGGTCTGGACGGTGTCGCGTCCCCAGACCGGCCAGTGATGTGATCCGACGAAGACCTCGGCTTCGGCGAAACGCAGCCGTGCCTCCTCGATATAGCGAGCCCAGGCCAGGGCATCACGGACCTTGGCGCCGCGTAGCGTGTACAGGTTGTGCAGCGTGCGTGATGCCAGTTCTGCGCCGATAAAGGCCTTTTGCTCGGCCAGATAGGCCGTGAACTCGGCCGGTGCCTCGGACCCCGGGGCGTTCTGAAACTCGAAGCGCACCCCATCGAAGATCTCGGTCTGCCCGGTGGTGTCGATGATCAGCGTGGGCTGGCGTATCCCAATCTGACCGTTGAACGCCGGCGATTTACCCAATCCGGTATCGATGTGCCCACGCGGGCTGCGCGGCAGGTTGCGGCCATACATAAAGCCCGCCCGGCGCTGCATCGCCGGCCCGGCCAACACGTTTTCGCTGGTGGCCTCTTCCATGAATCCTTCGGGTGCCACGATCGGAGCACCCTCGGCCATGAACTCAACCAGCGCCTCAACACCGCCGAAGTGGTCGACATGGCTGTGCGTGATCAGCACGGCAGTAATCGGTCCCGGTTCCAGCTGCGCCATGGCAAAGTCCCAGGCGGCGGCCGTCGTCTGAGCATTGGTCAGCGGGTCGATAACGATCCAGCCCTGATCGCCGCGAATCAGTGTCATGTTGGCCAGGTCGAACCCGCGTAGCTGGTAGATGCCGGGTTGCACCTCGAACAGACCCGCAATCGTGTGCATGCGCGTCTGCCGCCAAAGCCCCGGATGTACGCTGTCCGGCGCCTCGCCATCAACGAAGTCATAGGCAGGCAGATCCCAGATCGACCGGCCATCCTCCCGCTTGACCACCAGATCATCGGCCTCGGCGATCAGGCCGCGACGCGCGGCATCCATGCCGTCGAGATGGTCCTCGGGCATGGCTTGGGCCACCGCCCGATTCGACTCAATGGTCGCCGCTGTCGGCGCCGAGAATCCATCGGCGTCGTCATCGGCTTGCGTGGGCACCGCTGGCTGACCGCAGGCGGCCAGGCCGGCCGCAAAACCACACAGCGTCACGCCGGCCACCCGATGTGACCATCTCCCCTTGCTCTTCACGTCCCTGTCTCCTCGCTGTTGTTGTATTCGCAATGCCGACTCCGGTCATGGCACTGCCACTTTGCTGCAGTACGGTACTACGCGCCGACCCAAAGCATTAAACTGCGGCCGGTCTGCGACCGTCCGAAGGCGGCGCTTCCTATCAAAATAATCCACGCCACCGCGCAAAGACGGTGCGATGGAGAGAGACCACAACATGACTGACGAGACGCTCCGGCTGTACCTGCCGGAACCGACGACGCGTCCGGGTATGGACCCGGATGCGAGCATGATCCAGGTGCCGCCGGCCGGCAGCCTGGCCAAGCCACCACTCGACAAACCTGACGATCAGATGTGGGACTACGCCCTGGGCCTGGTCCGCGTGCTGGATGACGATCATCAGGCGGTGGGCGAGTGGGACCCGCAACTCGATGCCGAAACCCTGCGCCGCGGCCTGACCTACATGATGCGGACCCGTGCATTTGATGACCGCATGCTGCGACAGCAGCGCCAAGGCAAGACGTCCTTCTACATGAAGTGCACCGGCGAGGAAGCCTGCGGCGTGGCGCAGGCCATGGCGCTGCGCCCCGATGACATGCTGTTCCCCAGCTACCGCCAGCAAAGCATGCTGGTGGCGCGGGACTGGCCACTGGTCGATTTGATGTGCCAGATCTTCAACAACCCCAAGGATCGGCTCGAAGGCAAGCAATTGCCCGTGCTGTACTCGGTCAAGGACGCCAACTTTTTCTCGATCTCCGGCAACCTGGGCACGCAGTTTCCGCAGGCGGTCGGCTGGGCCATGGCCTCGGCCTACAAGAACGACAGCAAGATTGCCGCCGCCTGGGTCGGCGAAGGCACGACGGCCGAAGGCGACTTCCACCACGCGTTGACCTTTGCCGCCGTCTACCAGGCCCCGGTCGTGCTCAACGTCGTCAACAACCAGTACGCCATCTCCAGCTTCTCGGGCATCGCCGGTGGCGAGCAGTCCACCTTCGCCGCCCGCGCTCTTGGCTACGGGCTGCCGGGCATCCGCGTGGACGGCAATGATTTTCTGGCGGTTTATGCCGTGACCAAATGGGCAGCAGACCGGGCCCGGAACAACTTCGGCCCGACGCTGATCGAGCTGTACACCTACCGCGCGGCCGCGCATTCCACCAGCGACGACCCGTCGGGCTACCGCCCCAAGGACGAGTTCACGGTCTGGCCGCTGGGCGATCCCATCGACCGGCTTAAGCAGCACCTGATCGCACAGGGTGAATGGGATGAAGACCGCCACGCCCGGCTGCAAGCCGAGCTGGACGAGGAGATCAAGCGCGATCTCAAGCAGGCTGCCAGCCACGGCACCTTGGGCGTCCGGCCCTGCAGTCCGGCCACCATGTTCGACGATGTGTTCAAGGACCTGCCGCCCCACCTGCGCCGTCAGCGTCAGGAGGCCGGACTATGAGCCGTATGAATATGATCCAGGCCATCAACTCGGCCCTGGACAACATGCTGGCCCGCGACCCCAACGTGCTGATCTTCGGCGAGGACGTGGGCTACTTCGGCGGTGTCTTCCGCTGCACGGCGGGCCTGCAGGAAAAATACGGTGCCAAACGCTGCTTCGACACCCCGATTGCCGAAGGCGGCATTCTGGGCATGGCCATTGGCATGGGCGTGAACGGCCTGCGTCCGGTCGCCGAGATCCAGTTTGCGGATTACATCTACCCGGCGTTCGACCAGCTGGTCTCCGAGGCGGCGCGGTTGCGTTATCGGTCGGCCGGCGAGTTCTGGGCGCCGATTACCGTGCGGGCCCCGTGTGGCGGCGGCATTTACGGCGGGCAGACACACAGCCAGAGTCCCGAGGGGATCTTCTCGCATGTTTGCGGGCTCAAGACGGTCATGCCGTCCAACCCCTACGACGCCAAGGGTCTGCTGATCGCCGCCATCGAGGACGATGACCCGGTCCTGTTTTTCGAGCCCAAGCGTATCTACAACGGCCCCTTTGATGGCCACCACGACAAGCCGCTGCAATCCTGGACCCAGCATCCGCTGGGCGAAGTGCCGGACGACTACTACACCGTGCCCATTGGCAAAGCGAACATCGTGCGACCCGGCTCCGAGGTGACGGTCATCTGTTACGGCACGATGGTCCATGTTTGTCAGGCAGCGGTGGAGGAAACCGGCATCGACGGGGAGATCATCGACCTGCGCTCCATGCTGCCGCTGGACGTTGACTGCCTGGTGGAATCGGTCAAGAAGACCGGCCGTTGCGTCGTGGTTCATGAAGCCACACGGACCAGCGGTTTCGGCGCCGAGCTCATCGCCGAGATCCAGGAACACTGCTTCTACCATCTGGAAGCCCCGCTGATGCGCGTCACCGGCTGGGACACGCCCTACCCGCATGCCTTCGAATGGGAGTACTTCCCGGGGCCCAAGCGTGTGGGCGATGCACTGCGCCGTGTCATGGAGGACGCATAAATGGGGATTTACACCTTTAAGCTCCCCGATATTGGGGAAGGCATTGCCGAAGCCGAAATCGCCGAGTGGAAGATCGCCGTGGGCGATGTGGTGGCCGAGGACCAGGGCATCGTCGACATGCTCACGGACAAGGCTGCCGTGGAAATCGAATCGCCTGTCGGAGGGACGGTCAAGGAGCTCTGCGGCGAGGCCGGCAGCATGATCGCTGTCGGTGGCCCGCTGGTCCGTATCGAGGTTGAGGGCGACGGGAACACTGCAGTCGAAGACGACGGCGAGCCGGTTGAGACGGCCAGCAGCACAGCACCGGCCGATCCTGAAACCCCGGTTCAAATCCCGACACCGGCGCCACAACCCGCGCCGGCACCGGCTGCCGCCGCATCACAAGCAACACCGCCCGCAACCCCGACGCGCCAGGTTTCGTCCGGCGGCTTACCCCGCAAAGCCGGTGAGAAGCCATTGGCCTCGCCGGCCGTGCGTCGCCGCGCTCAATCCCTGGGCATTCGCCTGGAGTACGTCCCTGGCAGCGGGCCGGCCGGCCGCATCACCCGGCAGGATTTGGACGCCTTTGTGCAAGGCCATCAGGGTGCCGCGAGCCCCGGTGCCGGTCGCGCAGCCAAACCCGGTGTGGAGGAAATCCGAATCATCGGGCTACGCCGGCGTATCGCCACGGCCATGCAGCAGGCCAAGCAGCGCATCCCGCATTTCGCCTACGTTGAGGAGGTCGACGTCACGGAACTGGAGGCCCTACGCCAGCACCTGAACGCCCAGCGCCGCGACGATCAAGCCAAGCTCACGATGCTGCCATTTCTGGCCCGGGCACTGGTCATCGCCGTGCCGGAACACCCGCAGGTCAACGCCCGTTTCGATGATGAGGCGGATGTGCTGCATCGCTACGATGCCCTGCATATTGGCATTGCCACGCAAACACCCGGTGGTCTGGTTGTCCCGGTCATGCAGCATGCCGAGGCCAAGAGTCTGTGGGACATGGCGGCCGACATCCGCCGGCTGGCCGAGGCCGCCCGCAGCGGCAAGGCCAGCCGTGAGGAGCTGACCGGATCGACCCTCACCATCACCAGCCTGGGGGCGATGGGCGGCATCGCCTCGACCCCGGTCATCAACGCGCCCGAGGTCGGCATTATCGGCGTGAACAAGATGGTGCAGCGGCCCATGTACTTGGGCGGCCAGCTCACCCCCCGTCTGATGATGAATCTATCGTCGTCCTTTGATCACCGCATCGTCGATGGCTGGGATGCCGCCGCGTTAATCCAACGCATTAAGGGGCTGCTGGAGCACCCCGCCACCCTGTTCATGGAGGGCGAAGCATGAGCGACGCACTAAGCACCCAGGTCCTGGTTGTCGGTGGCGGGCCCGGCGGCTATGTTGCCGCCATCCGCGCCGGGCAACTGGGCCTGAAGACCGTGCTGGTGGACGCCGACCAGCTCGGCGGCACCTGCCTGATCCGCGGCTGCATCCCGTCCAAGGCATTGATTCACGCCGCCAGCAAGTTCGACGCCCTGCAGCAACATGTGGGCGAAGGCGCCCTGGGCATTCGCCTGCCGCAGGCCCCTGAGTTCGACCTGGGCGGCGCCGTGCACTGGAAGAACGGCATCGTGCAGAAACTCAATGGTGGCGTCGCCGGGCTGCTGAAGAAGGCTCGTGTCCAGGTCGTCTCTGGTTGGGCCCGGTTCGAGGACGGCAAGAGCTGCATCGTCGAAGGCGATGGCGGCACCACCACCCACATCCAGGCAGAACACACCATCATCGCCACCGGTTCCCTACCCGTAGAGCTGCCCGGCCTGCCCTTCGGCGGCAATGTGCTCAGTTCCACCGATGCACTGGCGCTGCGGGCCCTGCCCAAGCGGCTCGTGGTGGTCGGCGCCGGGTACATCGGCATGGAGTTGGGCATGGCCTTTCGCAAGATGGGCGCCGAGGTCACGGTCGTCGAGGCCACCGACCGCATGCTCCCCTCCTATGATGCGGATCTGGTCAAACCAGTGCGGAACTGGTGCCGTCAGCACGGCATGGACATCCGCTTCGAGACCAAGGCGGTGGGCTATGCCGATGGACAGCTCACCGTACAAACCGCCGCCGGTGAGGAGCAACTGGCCTGCGACAAGGTGCTGGTCACCGTCGGGCGCCGCCCGAACACCCAGGGCTGGGGCCTGGATCGCCTGGTGATCGACATGAACGGGCCGTTCATCAAGGTTGATGACAGCTGCCAGACCTCCATGCGTGGGGTCTGGGCCATCGGCGATGTGGTCGGCGAGCCCATGCTCGCGCACAAGGCCTCCGCCCAGGGCGAGATGGTCGCGGAGATCATTGCCGGGCAACGCCGCAAGTTCGATCCCGCGGCCATCCCTGCCGTGTGCTTTACCGAGCCCGAGATCGCGGGTGCCGGCCTGTCTCCCGACGAGGCACACGCCGCCGGGCTGGACGTGGTGGTGGGCAACTTCCCGCTCGCTGCCAACGGTCGCGCGCTGACCATGGAAGCCGGCGAGAGCGGATTCGTCCGGGTCACGGCGCGTCGTGACAATCATCTGATTGTCGGTGTCCACGCCGTGGGCGCCCATGTCTCGGAACTGACGGGCGCCTTCGTCCAGGCCATCGAGATGGGCGCGGTCCTGGAGGACTTAGCCGGCATCATCCAGGTCCACCCGACGATGAGCGAATCCTTCCATGAGGCCGCGCTGGCGGCGCTGGGTCACGCCATCCACGCCTGAAGACGGATGTCCGGGTCACCCGCCCTGCTCGGGGTGACCCGGACCGGTTCGCTAGTCGGTCGTCGAGACCGTGCTGCCGGAGTCATCATCAAGCGCTGATCCGATGACGACCACGCCGAGAACCCCCACACCCACCAGCCCGCCGGTGACCAGCAGCCCGGATGTGGAGGCTGCGGTGGCAGCACCACCCGCCCCTCCAGCACCGGCGACAGTCGATGTCGCCCCTGGACTTCCCGATCCACCGACCTTGCTGAGTTGCGTCGGATCAGCCGACTCGGGTGTGGTCACGGCGGTTTCGTTGCCGCAAAGCGACGACATCAGCTGGACGGCCTGACCCGCGTTGGCCCGCTTCTTCAGTTCAGCTTTCAAGCGTCGCTTGCTAAACCAGTTGTCGCTGGCGGCCTGAATGGGCTCCAGTTCGCCTTGTGGATTAATGCTGAATCCAGCCAGCTGGCCGGAACTCTCGGCCGCCGCCAGGGTGGCCTGATTGGCCTGCGACAAGCTGCCCCTGGAAAAGCAGACTCGCGCGCTCTTCGACAACTCCGTGACTTGTTTCTTGCCGTCTTCGGCATCCGGCACCGCCGTCCCCTGCGCCATGACCGGCGTCGCGCCACAGACCGCGGCAACGCATAACCAAGCCGCGCAGGCGCGCGCCGTATGTCTTCTTCTCATCCACCGCTCCCCAATCCAAGACTTTCTACACGCACGCTCTTTGTGCACGCACATCAGACCAGACATACCGTCCGCGCTCATCCTCCAATCCGTGGATACGGAACCAGTCTTCGCGTGGGTTGTCGGGAATACAGGGTCAGCCCACAGGCCTGGAGGGGAGTGTTCGGCGTGCCGCAACCGGCACGATGGCTTTTGCGACAGGACGTCTTATGCAAGCCCGAAACCCGCAATGGTGGCGTACACCACAGATTAACGAGCCGGCCTGGACCTGGCAGGACGCCAGCAATACCACCCGACATGGGGCCTGGTGGCAGGATGCGGTGATCTACCAGCTCAGCCCGTGGAGTTTCCAAGCCACCGGTGACGGCCCGGGCGGTGATCTACCCGGTGTCATCCAGCGGCTGGAATACGTTGCCTCGCTGGGTGTGGACGCCATCTGGCTGACACCGATTTATCCCTCGCCCATGGACGACCTGGGCTACGACGTCGTCGAGATGACCGGGGTTGCGCCGGAATTCGGCACCGACGAAGACTTCCGCCGCCTGCTGCGCATCAGTCACCAACTGGGGCTCAAGGTAATCCTGGACGCGGTCTGGAGTCACACCTCCAGCCAGCACCCCTGGTTCAAGGAAAGCCGCCAATCTCGCGACAACCCTCGGGCCGACTGGTACGTCTGGGCTGATCCGGCCCCCGATGGTGGTCCGCCGAACAACTGGCGATCCGCGTTCACCGGAGACAGCGGCTGGGCCTACTGCGAAACACGCGAGCAGTACTACTTCTTTAATTTTCTGGAGAGTCAGCCCGACCTCAACTGGCACTGCCAGGCGGTTCGTGAGGCCGTGCTCGATGCGGCCCGGTACTGGTTGGACCTGGGCATCGATGGGCTGCGGCTGGATGCCGTGAACTTCTACGCCCATGACCCCGCGCTCACCGACAATCCGCCCCGCGGCGAGCAGGATGCGATGCCCGAGGGCATCCCACCCGACAATCCCATGACCGAGCAATGCTTCGTCAATAGCTTTTGTCGGGAAGAGACCCTCCAGTACCTGGCGCCGCTGCGCCATCTGGTCGACCAATACCCCGACACGATGCTGCTCGGCGAAGTGACACTCTGCGAGGACTCGGTTAAAACCGCTGCCGACTACACACGCGGCGACGATCGCCTGCATCTGGCCTATCACAGTGCGCTGCTGGCCGACCGTCCGATCACCGCAGCCTTCATGCGCCACAGTATCGAGCGCGTCACCGCGGCGTTTGGCGAGGGTGGCACCTGCTGGATCGTCGGCAATCACGACTACGGACGACTGCGTTCTCGTTGGGGCGGCGACGAGCGGGATTATCCCGAACGCTTCTACCACATGGCGGCCGCCATGCTGCTGGTGCTACCCGGCGCCTTCTGTCTATGGCAGGGCGATGAACTCGGGCTGCCCGAGGCCCGGATACCCGACGAGATACCCACGGATCAGATACGCGACCCCTTCGGCCAGGCGCTTTACCCGGACGTGACCGGGCGCGACGGCTCGCGGACCCCCATGCCCTGGTCTGCCGAAGCGCCCAACGCCGGTTTTCTTCGGGACTCGGCCAAACCCTGGCTGCCCATTCCCGAGCGGCACCGGCGGCGCGCGGTGGACCGTCAGCATGCCGACCCCGACTCATTGCTGAACCGCTGGCGGCAGCTATTGCAATGGCGCCGGCTACAGCCCGCACTGACCGCCGGCGACTCGACACTACTCGACGCACCCACCCACGTCCTGGCCTTGCTGCGCAGCTACCAGGCCCAGCGTCTGCTATGCCTGTTCAATCTCTCCGAGCGAGATGTCGAGGTCGACCTGCGGCCTTACGGTCGCTGTCAGCATATCCACCGCTTGGGATACGACTCGGCGCTGGCCGATGACCGGCACCGCGTGCTGCTGTCGCCTTGGTCCGCGTTTCTCGCCAATTTGGCGCCGGAGACGCCATCATGAGGCCGACCACAGCATGGTGGCGCGATGCGGTGATCTACCAGATCTACCCGCGCAGCTTCATGGACAGCACCGGCGACGGCACCGGCGATCTGGCGGGCATCACCCAACGGCTGGACTATGTGGCTGAGCTGGGTGCCGATGCCATCTGGGTGTCGCCCTTCGTGCGGTCACCAATGGCCGACTTCGGTTACGACGTCAGCGACTTCTGCGCCATCGAGCCGCTGTTCGGTTCCATGACCCAGTTCCGCCGGCTGCTGGACCGCACCCATGCCCTGGGCATGCGGTTCATCATGGATCAGGTCTGGAACCACAGCTCGGACCAGCACCCCTGGTTTCAGACCAGCCGCCGCAGCCGCGACAACGACAAGGCCGACTGGTACGTCTGGGCCGACCCTGCCGCTGATGGCGGCCCACCCAATAACTGGCGCGCCACCTTCGGCGGTCCGGCCTGGACCTGGGAGCCCTTGCGGCAGCAGTACTACCTGCACAATTTTCTGACCCAGCAACCCGACCTCAACTGGTTCAACCCGGACGTGCGTGCGGCCATGCTCGATGTCGGCCGCTTCTGGCTGGACGAGGGTGTGGATGGCTTCCGTCTGGACGTGATCAATTTCCTCGGACACGACCCGGATCTGGCGGACAATCCGCGCCGACCCGCCAATATGCCGCGCCCCGCCGGCGCCGACCCGCGCGACCCCTATTTCGAAACCATGAACACCGGCACGGTGTGTCGACCCGAGGCCCTGCCTTGGTTAACCGAAATCCGCAGCCTGCTGGACGAGTACCCCGATCGCATGGCGCTCGGTGAGATCTCCAGCGCCGAAGACACCCTGGCCGCAGCGGCCGAATACGTCCACGGCGATGATCGGCTGCATTCGGCTTACAACGCCGCGCTGATCAGCCATGAACCCTTTACCCGCGAAGGCCTCACGGAGGTCGTGCAACAGGTCAATCTGCGATTCCCCGACCACCGGCTCTGCTGGACCTTCGGCACCCATGATTTCCCCCGCCTGAAAAGCCGCTGGTGGCCGCAGGGCCGACCAGCTGACTCCCAGGTGGAGCATGGGGATGCCCTGGATCGCCTGCTCTGCCTGCTGCTCATGGTGCTGCCTGGCAGTTGCTGTATTTATCAGGGCGACGAGCTGGGCCTGCCCCAGGCGCAGGTGCCCCTCGATCGCATGCGCGACCCCTACGGCATCGCCAACTACCCGCTGTTGCTGGGCCGTGATGGTTGCCGAACACCCATGCCCTGGGCGCGCTATGACCCGGGGGCCGGCTTCTCCGATGCCGACGACACCTGGCTGCCCATTCCGGACGCCCACCGACCGTTGGCGGTCGACCAGCAAACCGCCGCCGCCGACTCCTTGCTGCAGTTCTACCGGGCGGCCATCGACTGGCGCCGCCGCCACCCGGCATTGGGGACAGGCTCCCTGCGGCTACTCCCCACCGCCGACCCCGTGCTGAGTCTCGTCCGCGATCACCCCGAGCAGCCCTTGTGGGGCGTATTCAACCTCGCCGCCCATAGCGTCACCCAGCATGCACCGGAGGCCGATCTGCGCCCCGTCGCCGCGGGCCTCACGGATTGCTCGGTCCGGCAAGGCCAGCTCAGCCTCCCCCCCTATGGTGTGGCCCTATTGGGCCGGCCCCAATAAGGCGCTGGCCTCGCGTCCACCGCCACACCAAACAACGAACGCCACGCCTGCCCCCCACCCCACAAGCTCGGCGCGGGTTTGATACAAGCCAGTCGAAATCCGGGCCGGTAGAGTCCGTGATCCGGCGCCGATCTCTATCTCCGCGCCGCGAAATAACAAGAGACAGGTGCGAGAGGAGAATCCGATGTCACTGGACCACACGGCGGTCGTCACCCTGTTGGCGGCGGTGCTTTGTTTCGGCTGTGCCGATGCCGGCCATCCAGCCCCATCCGCAGAGCCCAAGCCCGGCTCCAGCGTGCCCGATACACCGCAGGCCGAGCTGCCACCGGCACCCGCCCATGGCTGGCAGCACCTGCCGGCCGGCCGGATTGTGCAGGTGTTGGAGGCCCCCGCCACCAGCCAGCTGGACGCCGCCGGTCAGTCCCTGTTTGTCCGCTACACCACCCACAACGTCTTCGGCGACCTGGCACTGGCCTCCGGTCTGGTGCTGTTGCCCGCGACAGCGGTGGAGCCTGCAGGCCAATGGCCGTTGGTGGTCTACGGGCATATGACCACAGGCGCGGCGGATGCCTGTGCCCCGACCCGCGGAGTCCCCGAGTCCAGCGAATTGCGTCGCATGCAACAAGGCGACACCCTGGCCACCGAACTGCTGGATCTCGGCATGGTAGTGGCGCGGCCTGACTACGAAGGTCTGGGCGAAGCCGGCCCCCACCCCTACCTGCGCGGCGATTCGCTGGCCCGCGCCATGCGCGACATGGCCTCGGCAGTGGCGGATCGCTGGCCTGAGATCGGCGAGCGCTGGGTCGCCGCCGGGCATTCCGAAGGCGGCGTGGCGGCACTGAACAGTGGCAATCGCATGCATCCCCCGGCCCAAGGCCTGGCGTTGATTGGCGTGGTCGCCATCACGCCCGTGACCCAACTGGACGTCTTGCTCACGGCGGCCGGCGATCTGCCCGTGGCCGCGCCGGGCGTGGATGTGGCGGTGGCCTTGGCCGCACTGGCACTCAAGGGTGTGGCCATCACCGACCCAGGCTTCGAGACCCTGTTACTCGAAGACGGCGGGCTCTCCGAACAGGCCGTGGCGCTCTGGCCGGATATCGAACGGTTGTGTTTGGAGGACCTGAGTCATGAGGACTCCTGGGGCGGGCTGTCACCCGATGCCGTCAAGGGCCCGCGGGGCGACGAGGCCACGGCGGAGCTTATCCGGGCCTGGCAGGAAGATGACGTCCGGCTGCTGCCCATGCGCAGGGACCTGCCGATCCGCATTGATGCGGGACTGTTTGACGCCGTGGCCCTGCTGCCCCTCACCGAGGCCTTGGTCAAGGACTACCAGGATCGTGGCTACGAGGTGACCTATGCCCGCTGGCCGGCGGATCACTCGCCCACCGCCGATATGGCGGCCCCGGCCATCGCCACCTGGATCATGGAGCAGTTCGCACAATGAAACCAACAGACCACCTCCCGACGCCGGCTACGGCTAGCCATCCCACCATGGGCGGCCTGCAGCGGCCACTAAACCGCAGGCAGTTGCTCAAACAGGCCGCCGCCCTGTCATCGGTCCTGGGGACACCCGCGTTGCTGACCGCCTGCGGGCAGGACAGCGCACCGGCAGCAGCCGGCGCGGTCGACACGCCGCCCGATCCGATCATCGAGATCGACCCCATGGACCCGAACCGACTCCATGGCTGGGTCACGGAGCTCTGTGCGTACCAGCCGCGGTGGCGCGGGTATCCGGCAGAGGCCGAAGCCGGTCAGTGGCTGGCCAACCGGCTACGCGCTGCCGGCCTGAGCACGCGCATCGAGCCTTATCCGATCACCAAGTGGCAGCTGGACGACTGGCAGGTCAGCCTGACGCTCGGTGAGCACACGGAAGTCATCAACAGTTTTCCGATCTGGTCCACCCCGGGTGGACAGGGCACGGCCGAACTGGTCGACGTCGGATTCGGCTCCGAGCCGGAACTGCTGGCGCAGGACCTACGAGGCAAGGCCGTGGTCGTGACCGGGCGCGCCCTGCTCAATGTCTTCGCGACCTACCCCGACAGCTACCACCGCGCAGCCGAGCTCGGCGCGGTGGCGATGTTTGTTTCATCCGACGCGCCCGACAATCTGATTCGCCCGACCAGTTCCAGCCGGAACGATCAGGCCGATAACCCAATGCCGGCCTTCCAGCTCGGGGCCCAAGACCTCGCACGCTTCAAGCAGGCTGCGCACAACGGCGGCACGGCGACCTGGTCGCTGGATGCCTATCACCTGCAGGGCGAATCACGTGACGTGATCGCCGATCTGCCCGGCTCCGGCGCACTGCCCGGCACCTTGTTGATCTGCGCACATTACGACGCCTGGTTTTCCGGTGCGCTGGACAACGCGACCGGCGTCTCGGGCCTGATCGGGCTGGCGGAGCACTTTGCATCGCTGCCGCTGCAGGAGCGACCACGCGATATGATCTTCCTCGGCGTAACCGGCCACGATGCCGGCTACCCGCACGGTGGTGTCACACGCTGGACCCAAGCCTACGCCGAACGGCTCCCGGAGCTGGACCTGTTCGTTAATCTCGACCACCTGGCGGCCAAGGGTGAGGAGCACTTCAGCACGACCGGCATCATCGACATGCTGGGCTTGGTGGTCGAGCGCCCGGGCGATGAGGAACGCGCGCTGTTCACCACGGCGCATCCTGCACTGGCGCGAACCTTTACGCCTTATCTCCTGCAGTACGGTCTCATGGCTGCGCCCGTACCCACCGTTCCAACCGTCAACGCCAACGGGGATCTCGAAGGACTCATGGGCGAAGCCGGCGTGCCCTGCGTCAACCTGACAATGGCCACCCCGCACTACCACACGGTCGAGGACACCCCGGACCGTGTTCCGCCGGAACAGCTTGCCCGGGCCGTCAAGGCGCATCGTGACTTCATCACGGACATCCTGCCCATGCCCCGCGAGCAGATTCGTTCACCGATCTAACGCGGCGGACCCTGCCTGACCGGCTCGGGCACCTGTGGGCAAGAGAAAAGCCGCTGCCGCATGACGCCGCAGCGGCTTTTTCTATTCGGTGCTCTGGCGGCTCAGCTAGCTGACGGCGTCGCACCAATGAGTGCACGCGGCGTCTCGTCAATAGCCTCGATAATCTCGATAAACGCCTCGGTCACCGGCACCAGCTGCGATTGATCGACCTTATCCAGGGTATCTGCGATGTCGTACAGATAGTTGGGTCCGGCGATCAGGCTGACGGTGGGCACGCCGTTCAGGCAGACAAAGGAGGCATCGGTCGGAATGCCCACCGTGGCACAGAGGGCCTGGCCGTTGAGGACCGCCAACCGCCTCAGATCATGATCCACCACGGATTGAACAATCTGCGTCTTAAGTGTCGGCCCGACGTTTTCGAATACCCCGCGGATTTCGTGCTGGTCCTGGATCTCCAGCTCGCCATCAGCATCGATCACACCCTGCTTGCCAATGTGTTCCAGCGTGACATTCGCCACGATGTCATAGGGCGAGTCCGGATCGATGACGTACTTGTCCACCAGGGCCATATGCCCCTGATAACCGGTGAAGTGGCTATCCATGGTCACGAACATCAGCGTGCGGGCCCGCGACTCCACTGGCTGCGAAGCAAAGTATTGGGCCTGTGCGAGGACTGCGGCCACACCGCTGCCATCCTCCACCGCCCCATCGAAGGCCGCATCGTGATGAGACTGAACCATGATGGTCTCATCGCTGGCCCCATGCAGAATGCCGACCACGCTGCGCGCCTCGACCTCCCGGCGTTCCCCGCGCATCACCAATGATGCCGTCAGGCCAGGCTGCTCCGACATCAGCTGGCGAAGATGTGCGCCCTCGCCGGGTGCGACCCAATAGCCGGGAATCGTGACCTGCAACCGCCGGTAGTACTCGTTGTAGTACTGATTGGAATTGAAGTAGTCGGCAAGCACACCGATGAACCCCACGGCGCCCGCTTCCATGACTTCGGCCAGGACCGTGTCGTAGTTGGTGATATAGGGATTGCCGGTAATCAACGATGGCTGAGCGATGCTCGCCTCCGGATCCCAGAGAAACTCGGT
Organism: Abyssibacter profundi; assembly: GCF_003151135.1. Taxonomy (NCBI): domain Bacteria; kingdom Pseudomonadati; phylum Pseudomonadota; class Gammaproteobacteria; order Chromatiales; family Oceanococcaceae; genus Abyssibacter; species Abyssibacter profundi. The sequence continues at coordinate 73,911 of NZ_QEQK01000002.1, read as the reverse complement.
CAGCGCTGCCAGCCCGGCCGGCGGCAGCAGGAACTTCAGATCGAACACCGCAATCTTGCCCTGCAAATCCGCAGCCGCGATCTCGACCGGCGTGCCCAGGCCCACATCGACCAGCTCGGCGTTCAGACCACCCGCCGGCGTGGCAAATCTGGACGGCGCGTCCGGCGTGACAAATGAATGCGCCGAGGGGAATGCATCGATGGGTGATCCGTCCACCTCCACACTGGCCTCGTCGGCGGTCCACTGCCATGTTGTCGCCGTCTCGTAGAAAACCTCATCAACACCCAGGGATTCGAGCTGGCATTTCACATACGCCGCCGCCGCGTACCCGGCCACAGTGCCGGTGCGTCGGTAGCCCAGTCCGACCAGGTCCTCAATCCACCCGAAGATTCGTTGTGTGGAAGGCACACCGGTCGATGCCGGTGCCTGCGTCCGTGCACAGGCATCCCCCTGCTCAGGCAGGCCGACACCTGAGGTCGGGCTATCGCCGCCACAACCGGACAGGATCAGCAGGCTCGCCAGGGTCACACCCAGCAGCTTCTTGATGTGCTTATTCATGGTATCTCCTCAGAAAGGCGGGATCGCCGGTTTTTGCGCCCTGTTTTTAATTTTTTTGGTCTTGTAGAGCCGAGACACGCCAGACACTGATCGCCGCGGCGGGCGTACGGCCCGATGAGCACATTGCCAGTATCCGGGGCTTTGGCGGTTGAGGCTTGTATCAAACGCGCGCGCTGATTATCCGGCTTGCGGCGCAGGCTTTGGAGCCCGCAGTATGTGATCCAGAACCGATACCAATCGGCCCGCCAAGGAGACGCTTATCACAATGGACGCAGATTCGTTGCCGCATCCAAGCCCGCAGGGCATGACGATCTACCACTGGCGTCACGGGCTGCTCTTGCTGGCGCCGACGCTGGTGCTGGAGCGAACCACCACACCGCTTTGTGCAACCCTCAGACTGGCCTGCAACAAGCCCTACACCATCGATGTGGCCGGCGAGGAAATGGAGACCTGGGCATCGCTGGTCGCCCCACGGGTCGAGCGCCGCAAGGTCATCGCGATCGACAGCCATGTTGCCCTGTTCTATTTCCCCATCGAATGGCCTGAATATCAGGGTCTACAACAGAAAATTGCGGGTCGGGACTGGATTAATTTCGAGGCTTCACAGTTCTCTGAGGTCATCGACGTATTGCGGCCGGCTTTTTCACAACTGCTGACCTCCGACACCGTGATTGGTGTGGCACGCCAGGCGGTCGAGGTGATTTCGGGTGCGACGATTCCGGCGCCACAGCGGGTGGATGACCGGATCGAGGCACTGCGACAGCGTTTGGACGAGACCCCGCTGAACGAGGTGAATGTCGAGACCTTGTCGCGCGAGATCGGACTGTCGGCCGCGCGTACCCGGACTTTGTTCAAACAGCAGATCGGCACCACGATTCAGCATTACGCGCGCTGGGCCGCCATCTGGAAGGCGATCAAGGGCTGGAGCACGGATCGCACCCTGACGGAGGTCGCCATCGACGCCGGCTTCTACGATCTGGCGCATGCAGATCACACGTTTATCGAGATGTTCGGGATCGCGCCCTCGCTGGTGGTCGATCAGCGATTCGTCACGATTGTCCCCTGCGAGACCGACCACCCAACCGGCCAGCGCCTATCGGGCTGATCAACGCCCGCCGCCGCATGCGCAGGTATCGGATCGCCCATGCAATCTCAAACTGGCAACATGCATCCCTGACGCAGGCACCACCAGCTGGCGCCCGCCGCTTCCCCGCCCACGCATGAGAGACAAGCATGAGTCTGGAACACACCGACATCCCGTATCTAAACCAACTGGACGAGACGACCTGGACCGCGGGTCAGCCGAGCCCGGAGCAACTGGACGCCGCCAAGGCCGCGGGCCTGCAAAGCATCGTCAACCTGTGCCCCACCGGCGAATGCGGCTGGGATGAGCAGGCAAAGGTCGAAGCGCTGGGACTGCCCTACGTGCAGATTCCGGTGGCAGCAGCGAGCGATCTCAGCCCTGACAATGCCGCGATCCTGGCGCAGGCGATTAGCGAGTTGCCGAAGCCCGTGCTGGTCCACTGCGCCAGCAGCAACCGTGTCGGCGCCCTGTTTGCACTCAAGGCGCACCTGATCGATGAAGCCGCGCCAGCCGATGCACTGGACTATGGCCGCAAGGCTGGGCTCAAGGGGCTGGAGGGCGTCATCCGCTCCATGATCGGTGCGTAGTGGTGGGGGCAGCGCTGAACGATTAGCGCATTCCTAAAATCCAAAGTAGCCCCGCAAGCCATCCAGGGTGGTGGTGGTCGCCACCGCAGCCAACACCATGCCCATGACGCGAGAGATCACGCTGGCGCCAGCGTTGCCGATGATCTTGTGAATACCGCTGGCGGCCAGTAACAGCACCAGCACCACCAGCAACACCGACAGCATCACGCCGACGGTCTGTAACTGCTCCCAAAGCCCGAACCGGGCGTTCTCGGTCATCAGTACGGCCGCCAGCATCGCCCCCGGACCGGCAATGGACGGCACCGCCAGCGGAAAAATCGCGGTCTCGGTGTGATCGGCTGCCAGGCGGGTCTCCTCCTCCGGTTTACTCTCGCCAAAGATCATCGACAACGCGAACAGGAACAGGACGATGCCACCGGAGATCTGAAAGGCCGGCAGCGGAATCTGCATGGCCGTCAGAATGATCTCCCCGACCAGCACGAAGAAGATCAGGATGAGCGCGGAAATGCCCACCGCCATCAGCGCGATCCGACGCTTGCCACGCGCGTCGTAGCCGGGTGTCACCGCAATAAACACCGGCACCGATCCGATCGGGTCGATGACGGCAAAGAAATAAATAAACGTGGCGACCAAATCGATCACGGTCACGGCTCCTTCAATGTGTATGCCAGCAAGGCCGACGCCTCACCGGCGATTTGGAGATGCAGCGGCAATTCCGGAGACCGCCGTCGCTGACATCCAGGCGACCCGGCCCAGCGCGTCATGCTAGCCGGCATCCCGCGGGGATCAACCGGCGCTGCTCCGCTCCGGTGATGTGGGATTAATCGGCTGCTGCGCCAAGGCCCATTCGACCAGCGGCAGCTGATCATTGCCAAAATAAAGGCGTTCGCCATCACCCAGTGGCACAAACAGGCTGGGTGAACCGAAGGCACCCCGGCCAACCGCCTCGTCGGTATTGGCGCGCAACTTTTCCTTGATTTCCGATGTTTGCGCCTGCTCCAGCAACGCGCGGCCATCCAGGCCAATAGCCCCGGCCACGGACTCGACCACGGCAGGCTCATCGAGATTCTTCTGCTCGGTGAAATACGCCGCGAAAGCCGCGTCCATAAAAGACTCCAGCTGCGCCTGATCCGGTTCAAGCACGCAGCAGCAGCGCATCACCAGGACCGACCGCAACGGGAAGTGTCGGGACGGAAAATTCATGGTCACACCGGACAGCGCAGCCCAATCCATTAGCGACTGCGCCATCTGTCGCCATTTTGGAGAATTGAGCTCCGTGTTGCGCGATTCGACAAAACCGCGATTCACGGCATTGTGCACACCACCCACCAGAAACGGACGCCAGCGAACAATGGCCCCGGTCCGCTGCGCCAATGGCCGCAGATTGTGGAAGGCCAGGCAGGTCCACGGGGAGGACAAATCGAAAAAACACTCAATACGTTGCGACATGGCCTTTCAAGTATCGATGAATCAATCAACAGCGCGGTGGTGTCAGCGATTCACGGGTGTTGTCTCGGCCTGTGTCGCCTCAAACTCAGCCAGCACCTGCGCCTCGGTCAACATCGGCGTGTCATTCGCCAAATCGTAGTAATCCGGTTTCTTATCGATGTAAATCTGGCTTTCGATCTCCAGGGTGGCGCCTTCAAAAAGACCTGCAGGCACAAAGTATTCCCCGGTCGGAAGCAATCGGTAGTACAGATGGGTTCCACACTGGGAACAGAAGGCTCGCTCCGCCCAGTCAGATGACGCAAAGGTTTTAACCTGCTCCATGCCGCTGACGGTGACATCAGTGCCGCAATGCACCGCCAGCATGGGCCCACCGCCACCCCAGCGACGACAGATTCCACAATGGCATGCGCCGATGTGCTGGGAATCCGGTGCGTTCACGGTCACCGCCCCGCATAGACATTGCCCTTCCATGATCAACTCCGCTTCAGTGCGTCCCAAGCCTGCGCCGAGCATGCAACGAATCACCGGCTCGTGCACCTCAGCGGCACCCGGTCGCCCGGATCCTCCAAGCGGGTTCACACCTCGGACATACCAGACGGTATGATCTTGTCAGGCGCCCGCATTCAGAGGCGCCACTGACAAGGACTGGTCCATGGAAGCCCGCCTCGCAGCCCTATTGGTGCGCCGCCGCTACATCTTCGCCCTGCTATCACTCGCCCTGGTCGCGCTAATCGCCAGCGGTGCAAGCAAGCTCTGGTTCGAGAGCAGCTACAAGATCTTCTTCAGCGACGATGACCCGCGGCTGGTGGCCTATGAAGCCATGGAGGACGCCTATACCCGGGGCGATAACGTTGCCTTTGTGTTGGCGCCGGACAACGGCAAGGTCTTCACAACTGCCAATCTCGAAGCCGTGATCTGGCTAACCGACCAGGCCTGGCAGTTGCAGCGCTCGGTGCGTGTGGATTCGATTACCAACTTCCAGTACAGCCGGGCTGAGCAGGATGACCTGATCGTCCGCGACCTGGTCGAAGACCCCGCGGTGCTGGATCAAACCGCATTGGATCGCCTAGAAGCGATCGCCCTGTCCGAGCCCGTACTGGTCCACGCGCTGATCTCCGAGCAGGCTCATGTCACCTCGGTCAATGTGCGCGTGGAGTTGCCGGACGATTCCCGCGAGCAAAGCGCCGTTGTCCCTGAGCTCATGGCCGACGTCTACGAGCTGCGCGATGCCTTCATCGAGCGCTATCCCCAGTTCGATGTCTACCTGATGGGCCAGGTGGTCGTGAACGAAAGCTTCAATGAGGCCGCCGCGCAGGACACCTCCACGCTAGTTCCGTTGATGTTCCTGGCCGTCATCGTGCTGCTCACCCTGTTCATGCGCAGCCTGTCGACGACGCTGGCCACGATCGTGATCATCCTGGTGTCGATTGCCGCAACCATGGGCGTGAGCGGCTGGCTCGGCTTTCAGATCAACCAGGTCAATGTCTCGGCCCCGATCATCATCCTGACGCTGGCCGTCTCGGACTGCGTCCATGTGCTGGTCAGCTATCTCAAGGACCTGCGCCGCGGTCTGGACAAACCGGCCGCCATGGAGCACGCGCTGGCGATCAACATCAAGCCGGTGTTCCTCACCTCCATCACCACCGCCATCGGTTTCTTCAGCCTGAATTTTTCCGATTCGCCGCCATTCCGCGAACTGGGCACCTCGGTTGGGTTTGGCGTGCTGGGGGCGATGCTGTGGTCACTGGTGCTGCTGCCCGGCGTCATGCTGCTACTCCCGATCCGGGTGCGGGCTGCCGGTGATGATCCCGACCGCAGCGGCGCCATGCTCAAGCTGGCCAACGTCATCATTACCCGGCATCGCATCATCTTCTGGGGCGTTCTGGCTGTCGCCGCCGTGCTGATCAGCTTCGTGCCGCGCAATGAATTCAACGATGACACCGTCGAATACTTCGACGAATCGCTGTCCATTCGCCAGGCCTTCGACTTTGTGCAGGACAACCTGACCGGCGTCGACAGCATTGCCTATTCCCTGCCCGCCGGCGAGGAGAACGGCATCGTCGACCCGCAGTACCTGCGTGATGTCGAGGCCTTTGCCAACTGGTATCGCCAGCAGCCCGAGGTCACGCATGTCTCCACGTTCACCGATGTGGTCAAGCGCCTCAATCGCAATATGCATGGTGATGACCCGGCGTACTACCGTCTGCCGGATGATCGCGAACTCATCGCCCAGTACATCCTGCTGTACGAGCTGTCGCTGCCGATGGGCTTGGACCTCAACAACCAGCTCACCTTCAACAAGTCGGCGACCAAGTTCCAGGTCAACATCAGCAACCTGAACTCCAAAGAGATCATCGCAGTGGAGGCCCGTGCCCAGGCCTGGCTGGCGACCAACGCGCCGGCGATTCAAACGCCGGGCTCCAGCGTGTCGTTGATGTTCGCCCATATCGGCCAGAACAATATCGAGGCCATGATGCGCGGGTCGGCGCTGGCCTTGGCCCTGATTGCGCTCACGCTCATCATCGCGTTGCGTTCGATCAAGTTCGGCCTGCTGTCACTGTTGCCGAATGCCTTTCCAGCCACGATTTCCTTCGGGCTATGGGGCATCTTCGTCGGTCAGGTCAATCTGGCCGTGGCGGCCGTGTTCTCGATCACGCTGGGTATCGTCGTGGACAACACCGTCCACTTCTTCAGCAAGTACCTGCGAGCCCGTCAGCAACTGGGCCACAGCACCGAGGATGCGATTCGCTATGCCTTCACCACGGTGGGCGCAGCGTTGGCGGTGACCACCGTGGCCCTGGCCGCCGGGTTCCTGATCCTGGCGCAGTCCTCCTTCGACGTGAATGCCTCGATGGGCATGATGACGGCGATGACCATTGGCATCGCGCTGGTCTTCGACCTGCTCTTCCTGCCGGGCCTGTTGCTGCGCTTCGACCGTAGCCCACGCGACTAGGCCGAGGCCGGCAATGGTTTGGCTGACTATCAATTGTTCGTGTACGCTCGCGTACGCAGAACAGGCAAGACCGACTGCAGTCGGCAAGGACCTGTGCGGAGATGACCCTCACTGAGACGGGCTCCACCCCGTCCCGGCCAGCGGCCGCCATACGGCGGCGCGGGCCATCTTCGTGCGACCGCATCATTCCTTCGGCGCGCGGACCGACCACGCGCCGATCAGACAACCCAGATCGGAGTGCACATGAGCGCGACTGACTACCAAACCCAGGGCCGCCTTGCGGTCATCCGCCTGCAAAACCCACCGGTGAACGGCCTTGGCCATCCGCTGCGCAAGGGCATTGTGGACGGCCTGGATACCGCCAATGCCGACGCCGGCGTCGACGCAATCATCCTGATCGGCGCCAGCGGCACGTTTAGCGGCGGCGCAGATATCCGCGAGTTCAACACGCCAGCGATGTTCGCCGAGCCTTCGCTGGCCACGGTGATCGACGCGATTGAAGCCAGCCCCAAGCCCGTCATCGCTGCCATCGACGGTGCCTGCATGGGCGGCGGCCTGGAACTGGCATTGGGTTGTCACTATCGCATCGCCAAGGCCGATGCGCAGATCGCGCTGCCCGAGGTGAAGCTGGGGCTGCTGCCCGGCGCCGGCGGCACCCAGCGCCTGCCCCGCGTGATCGGCTTGGAGGCCGCCCTGAACCTGATCGTTTCAGGCAGCATCGTGCCGGCCAAGCAATTCAAGGGCACGGACCTGTTTGATGCCATGGCCGGCGACGACCTGCTCGCCGATGCCGCAGCCTTTGCCGAAACCGTCATCGGCAAGACCGCCACGCTGATCCGCGACATCAAGGTCCAGCACCCGGAAGCGGAAGGCTTCCTCATGGTCGCCAAGAACACGGTGGCCGCCATGTCGGGTCATTTCCCGGCCCCGGTCAAGTGTGTAGAAGCCGTCGCGGCCTCTGTTGGCAAGTTCGACAAGGGCATCGCCACCGAACGCAAACTCTTCGGCGAACTGGTGAACACCCCGGAATCCAAGGCGCTGCGTCACGCGTTCTTCGGTGAGCGGGCAGCCAGCAAGATCACCGATGTGCCCAAGGACACCCCGACCCGCCAGATCGAGAAGGTCGCGGTCATCGGTGCCGGCACCATGGGCGGTGGCATCACCATGAATTTCCTCAATGCCGGCATTCCGGTCCGCCTGCTGGAGATGAAGCAGGAGGCCCTGGACCGTGGCATCGCCACCATCCGCAAGAACTACGAGGGGCGGGTCAAGAAGGGCAAGCTCACCGAGGAGAAACTGGAACAGCGCATGGCGCTCATCCACCCGACGCTGTCCTATGATGACCTGGGCGATACGGACCTGGTCATCGAGGCCGTGTTCGAGGACATGGATGTCAAACGCCAGGTCTTCGAGAAGCTGGACGCCGTGATGAAACCTGGCGCCATCCTCGCCAGCAACACCTCGACGCTGGATCTCAACAAGATCGCCAGCTTCACCCAACGCCCGGAAGATGTGGTCGGCCTGCACTTCTTCAGCCCCGCCAATGTCATGCGCCTGCTGGAAGTGGTGCGCGGCGACAAGACGGCCGACGATGTGCTGGTCACGGTCATGAAGCTGGGCAAGACCATCCGCAAACTCTGCGTTGTGGCCGGCGTCTGCGATGGCTTCATCGGCAACCGCATGGTCAACAAGTACGTGGCCCAGGCGCTGGCGATGCTGCAGGAAGGGGCCCTGCCCCAGCAGGTCGACAAGGCGGTGGAGTCCATCGGCTTCGCCATGGGCCCATTCCGGATGTCCGACCTGGCCGGCAATGATGTTGGCTGGTATATCCGCAAGCGCCACTACGAGGAATACCCCGACATGCCGCGCATGCCCATTGCGGACAAGCTCTGCGAAATGGGCCGCTTTGGCCAAAAGACCGGCGCGGGCTGGTACAAGTACGTGCCGGGGAACCGCAAACCGCAGCCCGATCCCGAAGTCGAGCAGATGATTCTCGACACCTGTCAGGAACTGGGCATCGAGCGGCGCACGCTGTCCGATGACGAAATCCGCGACCGCCTGGTGCTCTCGTTGGTCAACGAGGGTGCCCGCATTCTCGAGGACGGCATCGCTCAACGCGCTTCGGATATCGACATGGTCTACCTCAACGGCTATGGCTTCCCGCTGCATCTCGGCGGGCCGATGCTCTACGCCGATTCCATGGGGCTGTTCAATGTCGAGCGCCGCATGCGCCAGTTCGCCGCCCTGCCCGGCGCTGATGCCAAATTCTGGGAGCCCGCAGAACTGGTCAAGACGCTCGCCGCCGACGGCAAGACCTTCAACTAGTTCCTGCCATCCACACCGAATTCGAGAGAACCATCATGACTGAAGCTGTCATCGTATCCACCGCTCGTACGCCGCTGGCCAAGTCCTGGCGCGGCGCTTTCAACATGACCCACGGCGCCACGCTGGGTGGTCATGTGGTCCAGGCCGCCGTCGAACGCGCGGGCATTGAACCGGGTGAGGTCGAAGACCTCATCATGGGCTGTGCCTGGCCCGAGGGCGCCTGCGGATCCAACATCGCCCGCCAGATTGCGCTGCGTGCCGGACTGCCCATCACCGCGTCCGGCGTCACCGTCAATCGCTTCTGCTCCTCCGGTCTGCAGGCCATTGCCATGGCCGCGCACCGGGTCATCGTCGACCAGGTTCCCGTGATGATCGGCGGCGGCGTGGAGTCGATCTCCTGCGTGCAGAATGAAGCCAATATGCACATGCTTCAGGAATCCTGGCTGACGCAGAACAAGCCGGAGATCTACTGGCCCATGCTGCAAACCGCGGAGACCGTGGCCAAGCGCTACAACATCTCGCGCGAGCGCCAGGATGAGTATGGCGCGCGCAGTCAGCAGCGAGCGGAGGCCGCGCTGGCCGCCGGCAAGTTCGAGGACGAGATCGCGCCGATCACGGTGACTGCTGGAGTCATGGACAAAGCCAGCGGACAGTTGGTCACCAAGGAAGTGACGTCATCGCAGGACGAAGGCATCCGCCCCGGCACCACCTACGAGGCGGTGTCCAAGATCCGGCCGGCCGTGCCTGGTGGTGTCATCGCGGCGGGGAACGCCAGTCAGTTCTCCGACGGTGCCTCCGCCTGTGTGGTCATGAACAGCAAGCTTGCCGAGCAGCGCAATATCGAGCCGCTGGGCATTTTCCGTGGCTTCACGGTCGCCGGCTGTGAACCCGACGAAATGGGAATCGGCCCGGTGTTCGCGATTCCGCGGCTGCTGGAGCGCGCCGGTCTGGGTGTCGACGACATCGGCTTATGGGAGCTGAACGAGGCCTTTGCCGTCCAGGTCCTGTACTGCCAGGACAAGCTGGGCATCCCCGACGAGACCCTCAACGTCAATGGTGGTGCCATCGCCGTCGGCCACCCCTATGGCGTCACGGGCAGCCGCCTGGTCGGCCATGCGCTCATCGAGGGCAAGCGGCGCGGCGCCAAGCATGTCGTCGTAACCATGTGCATCGGTGGCGGCATGGGTGCGGCTGGACTGTTTGAAGTCGTTTAACACCGACTCCGCCGGCCGCGGTGACACCGCGGCCGGCGTTGTTCAAAGCAGCGGGCGTGGTGGCCACGCAGCGACATCAAGCGTTTCGCGGTAGCCATGCCACACCACGTGGCCCAGCCAGGGCAGCAGCACGGCATAGGCCAGAAAAGCCGTGAGCACCCCAACCACCACAAACAGGCCGATCACCCCAGCCCATACCAGCATGGCCGGCTTGTTGCGCAGCGTTGCGTGGATGCTCGACAGCACGGCGGTCACCGTGTCGGTTTGACGATCCAGCATCATCGGCAGCGAGAACGCACTCGCCATAAAAATGATGGCGCAGAACATCGCGCCAATGGCGCTACCGATGCCGAGAAACCGTAGCCACGCGGAGAGTGACGGCGCGGCACCCAGCGGGAAAAACACGTGGATCATGGCGGCTGCGCGCGCCCAGATCAGGAAGACCACGAGCAGGATCACAGCAAAGACCAGCGCATCGCCCAGGGCACTCCTGGCGTCGCCGATCGTGCGCCGTAGCGAGACCGGCGCTCCGCAGGCCAACCGTGCGCTGACCGCGTAAAGCGTGAGCGCCAACAGCGGACCCAAAAACACGAAGCCGCTCAACAACCCAAGATAAAAACCCAGGTTGCCCAGCCGCCAAGCGGCCAGCGCGATCAACCAGCTAATGCCCACCATCACGAGGCCGTAGCCCAGGCTGGTCCCGGCTGCTGCGCGCAGATCATGCCAGCCTGCCCGAAGCCAACCGAATGGCGCCGTCCAGTGCAGCGCATGGGCGCCGGCAACCAGTGGCCGGATAGCTTCACCGGTGGCCATCGACTGTCAGCCTCTGCCCTGGTCGGCTCTCACTGCAGCAGGCGGCTGATGCTGGACCCGACGTTAAAACCAGCCCCCAGTAGCAGCGCGATGAAGGTCAGCACCATGCCGACCACACGCCCCAGTGGGAAATGCGTGGTGAACGCCAAGGCGTAGCCATGCAACAGACGCCCGATCAGCAGGCAAAGGCCCATCAAATGCAATAGCCAGCCGGGCGATCCGGCCAGCTCCGCAAAACCGATCAGCACGAGCACCAATGCGGTGTACTCCGCAAAATTGCCGTGGGCACGGACACGACGTGCCACATCTTCGCGCCCGCCATCACCCAGACTCGGTCCATCGGGACCCGATCGAGCCTGAATCACCCAAATGCTGAGCACCAGGAACCACAAGGCAAGCAGGCCGGCATAAAGCGGCGTTACGATCATCAGCATGGCCTCTTCAAGATTTGGTGCCGGCCGAGCATGCCACAGCAAACAAACCGGTCAACCAAGATCCAAGCGTGATCGCGTGGCCGCTCTGGGTCGGCATGGCATCGCGCTAACCACCGGCCAGCTTCGCTAGAACAAGCCCTGATTCAACCAAAGATGCGTGGCGATCCCGGCCGCGTAACCCAATGCAATCGCCCAGCTCCAGCGCAGGTGCGAGAAGAAGGTATAACGACCATGCGCCTGCCCCATGACGGCAACACCAGCGGCAGACCCAATGGACAGCAGCGAGCCACCCACGCCCGCAGTCAGCGTGACCAACAACCAGTGCCCGTCGGACATCACCGGGTCCATGCTGAGCACCGCGTACATCACCGGAATGTTGTCAATGATTGCTGAGGCGACACCAACCAGAATATTGGCCGTCATGGGCCCCAGGCCTTCGTAGATGAACTGCGAACCGACTGCCAGATACCCCAGGGCACCCAGGCCGCCAACGCACACGATGATGCCGTAGAAGAACAACAGCGTATCCCACTCGGCCCTGGCCACTTCTCGAAAGGTATTCGGGGCGTGGGGTTCGGTGTGATCGGACATCATTTCATCATGCGATACGAAGGTCATCGGCTGCCCCTGGCGTCGCAGTCCAGACCAGTTGAGGTACCAACCGTAGAGTTTCAACAACCCCAACCCGCCCATCATGCCCAGCGCAGGCGGCAGGTGAAACGCGGTGTGCATGGTCACGGTCACCGCCACGGTCACGACGAACATCCCGATAATGATGTACCCGCCCCGTTTGACCTCAACGGACTCGGACAGCGCCTCGGGGCGCCCACCGGGCACTGCAAAACTGAGGATGACCGCCGGCACGATCCAGTTCACGAACGCGGGTAGCAGCAGCGCCATAAATTCCGCGGCACCCAACACGCCCTTCTGCCAGACCATCAGGGTCGTAATGTCTCCGAACGGGCTGAACGCCCCGCCCGCATTCGCCGCCACCACGATATTGATGCAGGCCACGACAACGAATCGCGTTTGCGAGCCGCCCACGGTCAAGGCCACCGAAGACAACACCAGGGCGGTGGTCATGTTGTCAGCCAGCGGCGACATCACGAACGCCAGCACGCCCGTAATCCAGAACACCATGCGCAGCGAGAACCCGCGCCCGACCAGCCAGCTGCGCAAGGCATCAAATACGCCGCGCTCCTGCAGCGTATTGACATAGGTCATGGCCACCAGCAGGAACAACAGGAGTTCACCGAACTCCAGCAGGCTATGGCGGACCATTTCGCCAGCCCAGTGTGGCTGTCCGGCCAGCGTGTAGGCCAGCCCGATCAGCGTCCAGATGAACCCGGCTGCCATGAGCACCGGAATGGACTTGCGCATGCCACTCCATTCCTCCAGCACCACCAGCACATAGGCCACGACGAACAACAGCAAGCTGGTGATACCGAACCAGCTCATGGTGAGATCCAAGGCTGGACCCGTCGTTGTATCGGCAGCCCACACAAGCGAAGGCGTCAACAACAGGCTGGCGAGCACGATCAACAGTCGCGACATAGCAATCAGGAGAGAAAACGGGGCGGCGAGCATAGCGATCCACCGTTATTTAGCAAGGCAGCCTAATCATGCCCACGATCAATAGCACAGGAATCGATGGCCGGCCGTCCGGCCTGCCTCCCGACTCAATAACTCGCCCTGCCGGCCGACAACATGTTATTCAAGCATCAGGAAGACACGGATTGATTCGCACTGCCGAGCGGCCGTCTGATATCGGACCAGGCAAGACGCATGCGCTCGCGTTGGATCATCCCCGATCAGCAGCAAGCGGTGTTCCGCAAGACAGGGTTGTCGCTTGCCGATCTGAAAGGACCATCGGGGACGCGCTCCGTCCGGCCTGGCGGACCACAGCCACGGCCTTGGCGAGCGGACCTCAATCAGCGTTTTCTTAACACCCGGGTTGAAGAGGTGAGCGGCACACCATGGATGCGATAGAGACGCGAGACACCATTGCGGACACCGCAGCCTGGCGCCTGTTGAATGCGCGCCTGAACGGCACCAACAACGACCACCTTCTGAAACTCCTGGCTGCGGGGACCGCAGCCGATGTCGCCCAGGAGACGCTGGAGCAAGAACGCGCGCTGCGCCTGATGCTCGCCCCCAACGCGCATGCGCGGCTGGTTGAATTCCGGAAGATGCCCGCCCTGGTCTGGAACCCGACCGCATGGCCAGCACAACGGGGTGACCAGTACCTGTTGGCGCAGGCACCACTGGATCCAACGGCTGCCGTGCAAATCACCGGTGCACTGCTGCGGCAGCTCGATGCGCTGCACAGCTCGGGCCGGGCACTCAAGGCGCTCCACCCAGGCATGCTGCTGATCGGAGAGGCGCCCGGCGTGGAGCTGCTCGGTCTGGACCAGACGGCGGGTATTCCGTACACGGCCGACCCGGACCAGGTACTGGATCTCGACCATCTGGCCTACCTGGCGCCGGAGTGCAGTGGCCGCCAATTCGCCCAGATCGATCGCCGCGCAGACCTCTATGCCGTCGGGGCCATGCTGTTTCACATGCTGACCGGCGCTCCGCCCTTCGGGACCGCCGAAGACGACCCTCTTGCCCTGTTGCATCGCCACCTGACACAGGCGCCAGCGCTGGCCGACGCCAAGGCGCCGGACTGCGACGCCTTGCTGGCAGCGATCATCGACAAGCTCCTGCGCAAGCACCCGGCGGATCGCTATCAATCTGCATACGGTTTGCTCGCAGACCTGGAGCGTTGGCTGACCGGCGACACCACGATGCCGGTCGATGGATTGGGACATCAGGACCCGGTCACTACGTATACCCCCAGTCGGCGCCTGTTCGCCCGCGAGGCCAATGCCCGCGATCTCAATGCGCGCCTGCAACAGGTCCGAAACGGCAGCCTGCACTGCCAACTCATCACCGGAACCTCAGGCATTGGCAAGTCGGCTTTTGCCAGGCATTGCCTTGCATCCGAGCCAGACCTCATCTGGGCCGAGGGCAAATTCGATCAGGCCCAGCGCAACCGTCCCTACTCGGCATGGCAGAGCATCATCCGCCAGTCGCTCAGCGAATTGCGGGCACGCGGAATGGGCCAAGAACAACGGAATGCCTTACTCAAACGCCATGCAGAAGCCCTGAGTGTCCTGCGACCGGGCGACTATGAGACGGGTGAGCGGGCGCAGGATTTGTCTCCTGAAGCCCAGGCGCGCATGCGCTACGACGCCGAATGCCTCATCGCCGAACTGGCCGACCTGGCGCGCCCGATGGTGGTGTTTGTCGACGATTTGCAGTGGGCAGATTCCGCCTCTCTCGACTTGCTGGCTCATCTGGTCAAGTCGCAGATCACACGCCATCTGCTCATCCTGGGGGCCTACCGTGACAACGAGGTCACGCAGAACCCGCAGCTCGCCACCTGGCTGGCGCAGACTGAAGAATCGGAGCGAGTCAGCCGGATACAGCTGGCACCGCTGGATCAAGACGCCATCACGCGGTTGATCGACACCGAGCTTCCCATGGCCGCCAACGCCCGAGACGCGATGGTCCGGCATTTGGGAGAGATCACCGGCGGCAATCCCTTCTTTCTTCGCCGCGTGCTGATGGACTGGTGGGACCACGGACTGCTGCATATGAATGCAGCGACGCGCTGCTGGCAGCCAGACCTTGCCGGGTTGCAGGCACTCCCGCTTCCCGATGATGTGGTCGATCTGGTGCTGGAGCAGCTACGCCGCCAGCCGGCAACGGTTCAGGACAGCCTGCGCCACCTGGCGGGACTGGATAACGCAGCCACGACCGATGAGCTGGCGGCCTTGCTCGGGATCGAAGCCGATGAGCTGCATCGCCAACTCGAGATCGCCCATCGGTACCAGCTGATTCACTGGAGCGACGAGCAACCCCGGTTCTGGCATGACCGAATCCAGGAAGCCGCATACACCCTCACGCCGGAGCAGGACCGCCCAGACTTTCACCACCATCTGGCACGGTTTCTCCACCGCCAGGATGCCGAGCATCATCGGGTTATGGCGCAATACCTTCGCGCCTTGGCCCGAATCGAGACGGCAACGGAACGCAGCGCGGTCTTCAATCTGGCCCTGCAAACCGCGGAGGCAGCCAATGCCGAGTTTGCACACGACGTGGCCCTGCAGACCTACCAGGCGGCGGAAGTCCTGCGGCCGAGCGATCACTGGGCGCAAGACCCTGAGCAGGCACTGAGCTTTGAACTGGCATTGATTCGCTGCGAGTTTCGCAGCGGCAGCGAACAAGCCGCCCGCGACCGGATTCGGGCACTGGAGCAACGCAACCTGGATGTTGTGGAGCGCGCGATGCTGGATCAGCTGCTCATCGAGCGTCTGATCGCAGACGACGATCAACACGGTGCGCTGGACTACGCCCTGGTGACACTCGACCGCCTGGGTGTATCCATCCCCCGCGACGATGACGCACTCGTCCAACGCGTGGCCAGCCAACGACAGCGGATTGCTGAACAGGCGATGGCCACCGATCTTGAAGCCGCACCGTTGCTGGATGACCCCAAGGCGGCCATCGCCCTGTCGGTCATGACCGGCGCGGCCGGCGCCGCCTACGTCATGCGTCCGCAGCTATGGCAGGCGCTGACCTTATCCATGATGCAGCTGACGCTGGACCGGGGCGTGAACGCGCTGTCGTCGTTTGCCTACGGGTTTTATGCCGTGCTGCTGAGCGGCGTGTTCGGCGACATTCCCGCCGGCGAACGGATGGGCCGACAAGCCCTGCAATTATTGCAACGCTTCAAGGCCCGGCCGCTGGAAGCAAAGATTCTCAACCTCTACTACGTGTTTGTCGCGCACTGGACGCGACCGCTGCGCGAATCGCTCACAGAACTGCCCCGCGGCTTTCAATCCGGGATCGACCATGGCGATTTCGAGTACGGCTGTTACAACGGCATTCAATTCGGCAAACATGCCGTTTTCACCGGCATTCCGCTGTCTGAAGCCCTGCGGCAGCAGAATCGCTGCATCGAACTGATTCGCAAGCTGCATATGGCCTATCACGTGGGCTTCGCACAGGTCTGGCGACAGCTGGCCATGAATCTGTCGGATCAGGGCGGCGTCGGTATCGAGCTGGTTGGTGACGACTACGATGCCAATGCACTGGCCGCCGAGCTGGAATCGGGCAATAGCCCGTTTCTGGTGTTCAACATCCGGGTCTCGCAGATGATCGTCTGCCACCTGCTGGATGAACCCGAGCAGGCCCTGGCCTATGCGCGCAAGGCCGAAGCCTACGCCTACGGCGCACCTGGGATGGCGGAGCTGGCCGAGTTCAGCCTCTACTACCCCCTGATCCTGTTCGCCGCGACACAAGGCGCGCCCGGGGCAGACGATCGGGCACGCATCGTCCAGTGCTACCGCCGACTCCGACGCTGGGCACGCTATGCACCGGGCAACTTTGCCCATAAGGCAGACCTGGTCCGAGCGGTCTGCCGATCGTATGGCCAGCGTCATCAGGAGGCCATCGTCGCCTTTGAATCAGCAATCACCGGCGCCGCTCAACACGAGTACACCAACGTTCAGGCACTGGCAGAAGAGTTTTTCGCCCAGCATTGGCAGCGACAACAAGCCTGGCTGACCGCGGATCACTACCTGACCCAGGCCGTGGAGCACTACAACCAATGGGGTGCCACGGCCAAGGTCCGCAGGTTGCGCGACCAGCGAGTCGGTCGCGGAGGCGAGAGCCATGCCGCGACCGCGCCGGTACAGACCAGCCTCACGGCCTTGGATGGCTTGTCCGCGCTCAAGGCGTCCTCGACCATCACCGAGCAGGCCACGCCGGAAGCCATGCGACGTGGCCTCGCACAGATGCTTGTTGAAAACGCCGGTGCCCACTGGGGCTGCCTGGGCGAGGTCCATGCCGGCGGGCTGCATGTCCTGTCTGCGGCCGGCGAGCTGCCCGATGCAGAACAGGGTGACCCGGCGATTCCGGACATGCTGATCCAATCCATGTTGCGCAGTGCCAAACCACTGATTGTCCACGACATGGCCGCCACCGAGTGGCCGGACCAGGACCCGGTGCTCAAACGTCGCGGCGTGCTCTCCGCGGTTTGTTTGCCGCTGCGTCTGTATGGCCAGACCACCGGATTCGCCTATATGGAGCAACGCAGCAGCGCCTATGCGTTCTCCGATGAACAGGTGGCCGTCATCACCCTACTCGCCACACAGGCGGCCACGGCATTGCGGGGCATCGAAACGCAGCGGGAACTGGAACGACGCGTGGAAATCCGCACGCATGAACTGGCCGAAGCCAACCGCGCGCTGGAAGCCGAGCGCCAACAACTGACGCGATTAAGCGCCGACCTGGACACCTTCGCGTCGGCGGCCTCCCACGACCTGCAGGCCCCACTGCGCCGTATTAGCGGCGTTGTGGACTTGTTGGGGCCCCGTCTGGAAGACCAGCTGGACGAACGCACGAGCAAGATGTTCGGCATGATCGGCCAGAGCGCGCAGGAAGCATCGGAGCAGGTGCAGGGCCTGCTGCAGCTGGCACGCTCGTCCCAGTCTGACCAAGACCGGGAGTCAGCACCGCTGGAGCAAATCGTCGCCGGTGCGCTGCAGGCCTGCGGCGAGGATGGATTTGCCCCCGAGCAACTCACGCTGCGCGGCGGCGAACTGCTTGTATTTGGTCATACGGCGAATCTGCGCAGCCTGCTCCAGAATCTGATGAGCAATGCCTATCGCCACCGCGCCGCCGACCGCCCCGCCAGGCTGCTCATCGATGCCCAGGCCAAACAGAACCGGCTGCACATCCGGGTGGAAGACGATGGCGACGGCATTCCGGCTGCTGACCGCGAGCGTCTGCTACAGCCCAAGCAACAGGGGCACGGCCCCAAGCGCGGCACGCTGGGACTGGGGCTGGCCATCTGCACGCGCGTGGTCGAAGCCCACGACGGTCAGCTTCGTATTGAAGATCCGCAGGAATACGCCGGCGCCAGCTTCGTATTCGATCTCCCACTGCCCCCAGACGTCGCTAACCCGGCGTCAACCTGAGCACCCGGCCATCGGGGGCATCGGTCAACACGATCACCGCACCATCGGGGGCCACCCTGACGTCACGCAGCCGAACGCCGCGGTCTTGCATCAGCACATGCTGGCCGACGACGCGGCCGGACGCATCGAGCTCGACCCGCCGCAAACTGCGTTCTGCCAGGGTGGAGACCAGCAAATTACCCTGCCAGTCGGCAAACCGTTCCCCGCGGTATAGCGCCATGCCGCTGGGCGCGATTGAGGGCGTCCAAACCACCAGCGGATCGATCATGCCAGGGCGCTGCTTATACGGCGAAATCACCGCCCCGGAATAGTCGATGCCATGGGTGGCAACCGGCCAGCCGTAGTTCCCGCCCGGCTGCAGCCGATTGATCTCATCCCCACCCCGCGGCCCATGCTCGTGGGCGTAGACGCGACCGGATTGTTCGTCCACCACCAGTCCCTGGACGTTGCGATTGCCGTAGGTGTAGATCGCATCCAGGGCCTCGGGCTGATCAACAAAGGGATTGTCATCCGGAATGCTGCCATCGGCGTTGACCCGCACAATGGTTCCAAGATGCGAATCCAGGCGTTGCGCTGCCTCTCGATAGTCGAAGCCATCGCCCAAGGTGAGCAGCAACGTGCCATCCGGCAGCCAGGCCATGCGTCCGCCATAGTGGACCGGCGTGTCCTTGTTCGGTGCGGCGGTAAAGATGGGCGTGACCTCCTCCAGCCGATCATCGACCAGCCTGGCGCGGACCACCCGTGTCGCGTTGGCATCGGGGGTGCCATGCGCAAACGACAGATAGACATGACCCGAGTTCGCAAAATCACGCGCCGGCAACACATCAAACAAGCCGCCCTGGCTGGCTGCATAAACGGCCGGCACGCCCGCAACCGGTTCCGGACGCAATCCGCCCTCATCCAGGATGCGTAACTGCCCGGCGCGCTCGGTAATCAGCCAGCGCCCATCCGGCAAAAACGCCACACACCACGGGTGATTCAACCCCGTTGCGAGGGTTTCGACCTTGGGTGGGGCGGCGAAGAGCAGGCTGGCCGGAATGGTGGCCAGCAGTCCGGTGGCCAAACAGCGAAGTATTCGATTCATCATCGTGCAGCACGACGCGGGTGGACGGTCCACGGTAACAGCGGCGAGGCTGGTGCACACTAGCGGTACAACCAACCGAGACGAACCGTGATGCGACAGCGAATCGCCTGGACATTCATCGCCCTGCTGGCCGCCGTGCTGACCACCACCCTGCTCGGCAGCGTGACCCAAACCCAGTTCAACCTGGCGGCCCTGCAATCGCTGGGCACGCCGATTCCGCTGGGCGTCCGCGCGGCCACCACCTGGCAGGACCTGGCCGGCTTCGCGCCGTCCCTGGCCGGCATCACAGCTGGCGGATTCATGGTCGCATTCATCGTCTCGGGCCTGCTGGCGCACTGGCTTCGTGATCTACGACTGCCGTTGCACGTGCTGGCCGGCGCCACCGCGCTGATCACGGCCTTTGTCATCATGAATCAGCTGTTCGGAATTACGGCCGTAGCGGCCACACGCAGCCTGGCAGGCCTATTGGCCCTGGGCGTCTGCGGCGCGGTGGGCGGCTGGGTGTTCGCACGCATCAGCAGACGCGGCGCACGCAAAGGAACCTGACGCCTGACACCTGCCCCGCCCATCGCACTGCACTGGCACGGTCTGCGATACTGCTCGAATGAATCCAACCAGCGAACAACCCAACCTCGCCCTGTTCTGCGACTTCGAGAACATTGCCCTCGGCGTACGCGATGCCAACTACGCCGCATTCGATATTCAGAAGGTTCTCGAACGTCTGCTGCTCAAGGGCTCGATTACGGTCAAGAAGGCCTATTGCGACTGGAGCCGCTATGCCGACTTCAAGCGCCCCATGCACGAGGCCGCATTCGAGCTGATCGACATCCCGCACGTACGCCAGTCCGGCAAGAATTCCGCGGATATCCGCATGGTCGTCGATGCATTGGATCTCTGCTACACCAAAGAACACCTGGATTTGTTCGTGATCATCTCGGGTGATTCAGACTTCTCCCCGCTGGTCAGCAAGCTGCGCGAGAACAACAAGACCGTCATCGGCGTCGGGGTGAAGAATTCAACCTCTGACCTGCTCACCGCCAACTGCGACGACTTCATCTTTTACGATGACTTGGTTCGCTCCACGGACAAGAGCAAGCGCAAGCGCAAGGCCAAGAAGCCGGCCACCCCGTCGGTGGATGACAAGAAGCAGGAAGCCTTCGACCACGTGCTGGGCACGCTGGAAGCGCTCATTGAGGAACGCGGCGAGGACGAGCGGGTCTGGGGTTCCATGATCAAACAGACGCTTAAGCGACGCCGGCCGGGGTTCTCCGAGTCGTTCCACGGGTTCGATTCGTTCAATAAGCTGCTGGAGGCCATGGGCCAGGCCAAGCTGCTGCAGTTGACCCGCGACGAGCGCTCCGGCGGCTATCTGGTCCGGCCCTCGGAGTAGTTCGGCCCGGCTTTCGCCTGACACCATTGGCCGTCAGCGGTCTGGTTCGCGTATTCTTCCGCGCGGCCGTTTCCCCCAACGGCCGTTCCCCACATTTCAACAACGCGGCGCGCCACTCGCACTGTGACAGTCCAACTCGCGCGAGCCGGCTGGCTCGCACTCAGCTTACTTCTCGCCCTGCCGGTCCACTCTGCTGGCCAGATGCTGCCCATGCCGCTGGCCAATGGGGCCCAGGGTTGCCTCGAAATCGCGGGTCTGCTGGGCAGCGTCTCGACCGAGGACTGCAAGCTGGTGGAGTTCGCCGCGGCGGAGGTCGGCACGGTCGAGCAACGTCCGATCCTGACCGCAGACTTTCCGCCCAGCCGAACCTTGCCGGTGGAAAAGCGCCCGGCCCGGGTGCTGCTCATCGGCGGTGTCCACGGCGACGAGTATTCTGCCGTCAGCATCCAGTTCCGGTGGGCGGAGTATCTGAATCAGGACACGACCCGGCGCTACCACTGGCGCATGCTGCCCTGCCTGAACCCGGATGGGCTGCTCGCCGGTCCCGCCACGCGTTACAACGCCAATGGTGTGGACCTCAACCGCAACTTCCCGACGCTGGCCTGGGACCAGCGCGCGCTGCCGTACTGGACCGAGCAAACCGGTCGCGACCCTCGGCGCTACCCGGGTCCATCAGCCGCCTCGGAGCCCGAGACCCAATGGCTGATCGATGAAATCGAACGCTTCCAGCCGGATGTCATCGTCAGCGTCCACGCTCCGCTGGGAGTGCTGGATTTTGATGGTCCGCCGCCACCGCCACCGCAGCTGGGCATCCTGCAACTGGATCGGCTTGGCGCGTATCCCGGCTCGCTGGGCAACTACGCCGGGCGCACATTGGGCATTCCGGTACTGACGCCGGAGCTGCACTATGCCGGCATCATGCCCACCCAGGACGAAATCCGTGGGATGTGGGTCGACCTGATCGACTGGTTGGACACCCATATCGGCGACCGGCCCCTGCCCCTGGCGCCACGCCCCATCCTGCCGGACTGGCGCGATCTGCTGGCGCCGCCGGAAGCGCTGCTACTTCGACCCGCAGCAACCTGATCGCAGGGAATCACCAGACCTTCAGCGTCTGGCTGCCGCGCCAGCTCTCGCCGGCAGCAAGGCTGACCGGCTTAGCAATCTGGGCGGCCTCTACGCATAGCATCCGCCGGTGCCCATGGGGCTCCATGTCGGTCATGTCGGCGGCCTTGATCGGCCCCGGGTTCCAGACCACGACATCCTCAAATCCGCGGGCAGTGATCTCGATGGATCGCTCACCCTCTGTCACCGTCAGCGGTCCGGTGACCTGCGGATACACGCGATCCAGCTCGCCGGCAAAGCGCAGGTCGCCTGCGGGTTGCTCGCGATGCGCAAGATCCGCTGTCGCATCCCAATAGGCCCGTCCGCCCAGACCCTGGAGCGCGGCGTCGGCGATCTCATCGACCCGCAAATAGCTGTGTAACCCGGCGGTGAACTGGCACGCCGATGACCCCGTGTTCGTCACGTCCAGACTCACCTGCAGCCTGCGGGCCTGGAGCTGCACGGTGAGCCCCGCCACGAAGGCATGCGGCCAGATCGCCCGGCTATCCTCGCTATCCCGCAGTTCGTAGCGCAGCGAATCGGCTTGTCGGTCGGCCAGCTGCCAGCGCGAGCGGCGGGCAAATCCATGCTTGGGGAGCTCACCGAACTGACCGAACTGGGGAAAAATCACCGGCACGCCACCACGGATCGAGGCGCCCGCACCAAAGGCGCTGGCCTGGCTGACAAACAACTGGCCCGGCATGCCAGCCGCCGGAACCCAGTCCAACACATGCGCGCCCTGAGCCGTCGCCCAGACTCGCGCGCCTTCGGGTGTTGCCAGCTCTATGCAATCTTCAACGCGGGCCTTGAGCGACTCATCCATGTGGCGTCCTGCCTTCGAAACGGCGGGTCAGACTGCCTCGCGACCACCACGCTGTCGAGGTGATGCCCTGTTAATCCATGTCGCCAAACCGCAGCGCGAAGCTGGTCCCGACATAGTCCACATCGCTGGAAAAGTTGCCGTGCAAGGCGAACTCAAAGCCGGTGTCGGTCGCATCGCGTCCGGCCACCACCATGGACCAGGCCAGTCCTGTTCGGTGGCCCGAGAGGTCGTCATCCGGATTGAACACCCGACCAATCCCCACCAGGCCGTGTACGCGTGACTCGCCAAACCGGGTGCCCACCAGGGCGGCGAACTCGCTGGGCCGGCGACCGTCGGTAGTCTCGCGCAGGTACACATAGCGCAGCCGCAAAGCGGTACCGCTGGCGCTGACCTGGGTGAATTGCCCGGTGAAGCCCCCGAGATAACCCTGTTCGCTGCAGCCCGAGCGACCGCCCGGCTCGCAGGGCACGTCGACATGGCCGTAGACGCCCGTCATGCCCAGGCTGAGCCAGGTCTGCCCGTCTGAGGTTTGTGCAGAGACGGTCATCGGCCCTGACAGCGCTGCAGCCACCACCCAAATGATCGGTTTCATCTCGCCTGTCCTTTAATGCGGCGTGATTCACGCCCGTGCTGTTTCACATCACATTGACAGCCTGCCCTGCCACTGTCACCGTGCTGCTGGGGAATTTTATCCCGCCGGCGTGACTTGGCCGATCGTCGGCGTCCATATCGAACTGGGGAATCCAATGAACCGACCGCTACGCGGGCTGCTCGCCGCGCTATGCCTACTGCCTGTTGCCCTGTCTGCCGCCGATCCGGCTTCGGGCACGCTCACGCCCGACTCCGGCCCGCTGACCTACACATCGGGGCCATTCCTGGTTTCGGACCCATCGGGCGAATGCACCATCGGGGTCTGCGATTACTACGACCTGACCGTGAGCATCCCGGCCGGCGCACTGACCGGATTTCCTTCGGCCAGCGTCCGGATCGTCATCGAATGGGGCAGCCCCACCGAAGACTTTGACCTCTATGTCTACGACGCGGCCGGGGGCGAGGTTGCCAGTTCAGGGAGTGCCGTGACCGCTAGCGAATCCGCTAGCTTCTTAGCGCTGGAGGGGGACACGGTCTACCAGGTCGAGATCTCACCCTACGCCGTCACCGGCGGCACCGTAAGCGCCACCATCACATTCGAGCCGGGTGAACCCGGCGTGGTGCCTGGCCCTGGCGGGCCGGTCGAGCCTGGCAGCGTGCCGCTGGGTGCCAGCGGCCCGGGCATTCCCCGCTACCTGACCTACACGCCCCCGCCGGCCCTGAACGGCAACGTCGGTGAGCCCTCCATCGGGTTCAACACCGACACCAAGCGTGCCTTCCTGCTCAGCGGCTTCAAGACGCTTTGGGCCACCTTCCCAGCCGAACAGGATCCGCCGGCACCCGAGGCCTGCGAGGCCGAATGGGAAGACCGCAGCTTTGTGACCACCACGGTCAATACCCTGGACCCGATTGGCATTACCGACTCGCTGGTCCGAGGCGCCGAAACCAACCGTACCTGGATTGGGCAGCTGCAGGCCAAATCGCATCTGATGGCCTTTACCGACGACGACGGTGAGACCTGGACGCCCAGCGAGGGCAACAGCATCGTGCTCAACGGCTTCGACCACCAGACCATTGGCTCCGGCCCCTACCCGGAAGGGATGGAGCTCCTGGCGCGGACGAGCTTTCCGAACGCGCTGTACTACTGCGGCCAGGACGTGGCCTACGCCAACTGTGCGCGCTCCGATGACGGCGGCCTGACCTTTGGCCCCACGACCATCATGTACGACCTGACCACCTGCGCCGGCCTGCATGGGCATGCGCGTGTGGCGCCGGATGGCACCGTGTACGTCCCCGCCCCGGACTGCAATGGCGAAGCCGGCGTGGCCATCTCTGAAGATGCCGGCACGACCTGGCGTGTCAGCACCGTGCCCGGCTCGGAGTCCAGTGGCTTTGACCCCCAGTTCGCCGTGGCCAGCGATGGCACGGGCTACATGTGCTTCGCCAAGGGCCTGGGCCAGGCCTTTGTGTCGGTGACCACCGACAAGGGCGAGACCTGGAGCGATCCGGTCAACATCTCACAGGAGCTGGGTATCCAGCACATCGCGTTCCCACAGGCCGTGGCCGGCGATGGCGACCGCGCCGCCTGTGCGTTCCTGGGCACGACCACCCCCGGCAATCCCAACACCCTGGGCTTCGAAGGCGTCTGGCATGTGTATTTCGCCACGACCTACGACCGTGGCCAGACCTGGGACATCGTCAATGCCACACCGAACGACCCGGTGCAGGGCTACGGCGGCATCTGGGACAGCGGTGGCGGCAACTACAACCGCAACCTGCTGGACTTCAACGAGATCACCATCGATGACCGTGGCTTCCCGCTGTACGGCTACGCCGATGGCTGCATCGGCTCCTGCGACGTCGATCCGATCAACAACACCTTTGCGGCCTATCCCAAGCTGGTGCGCCAGGTCGGTGGACGCGGTCTCTACGCCGAGTTCGACCGCGTGGAACCCGCCGCACCGCGCCGTGCCTGTCTCGACGGACGCCGGACCTTCGACCGCAGCACCCTCAGCTGGCGCGAGCCCGACAACGGCGGCGAAGCCATCAGCGAATACAAGGTGTTTCGTGGCATCGGCGATGGCGAGCGCACGCAGATTGGCCGGACCAATGGCAAGCCCAGCTTTGTCGATCTGAGCGCCGACCCGGCCATCGAGACGTATAGCTACAGCGTCGTCGCGGTGAACAGCCAGGGCGAATCACTGGATAGCAACGTAATTACCCTGCCTGTCGAGCAAGTCACCGTGGAGGAGGACCTCTGTGTGGCCCCGGGCGTGACCTTTGTCCCGGATGGCCCCGGCGACGGCGGCGCCCTGCCCGGCACTGACCTGATCTCGGTCAGCGTCGCCGAGCCGCTGGAACTCGACGGCAACCTGCTCGTCACCCTGCGTGTGGATGATCTGTCCGCGCCTCCCGCGAACACGCTATGGGGCGTGCGCTTTAATCCGCCGTCCATCCCGGCGTCGAACCCGGACAACGTCTTTGTCGCCATGGTGACCGATGAGGGTGCGCCCCGGTTCATCTACGGCTCGACCACCCGCGAGGTCGTGGTCCTGGCGTCCTACACGCTGTGGAACGAGGAAGGCACGCTGGCGCCGGAATCCACCTTCGCAGCCGACGGCACCATCGCCATGGTCGTGCCCCGCGAGGTTTTCGGTCTCCAGGCGGGTGATCAGCTGGTCAATCCGACGGCCATCGTGTTCTCCGGTGCGACGGCCGCCGAGAAGCTGTCTCGCAGCACCAATACCGAGGATGCCGGTGTGGGGCTGGAGAACTACACGCTCCGCAGCGACACGTTCTGCCTGCCGAACCGCCCGCCGTTCTCGTTGCTCAGCGTCTCGGACACAACGCCCAGCGTCGGTTCAACGGTGACGTTTGATGCCTCGGGCAGTACGGATGACGACGGCGAGCCCATCGTCTCCTACCTGTTCGATTTCGGTGACGGCACACAGCTGGAGACAGATCAGCCCGTCGTCGAGCACGTCTACAACGAAGCGGGTCTGTATCGGGCCCAGCTGGAAACCGTCGACGAGCGTGGCCGCAAGAGTGACAACATCGCGCAGGCGCAGATTGACGTGTCGGGTGAGGCCAGCCAGGCCGGCCGCGGCGCGACCGGCGTCGGCGCCGGTGGGTCGATGAGTCGACTGGGTCTGCTGGCGCTGGTCATGGCCTTGCTCATGGTGCGCAGACCTCGCCGCCGCTGACCAGGCTGCTGCATGCGGCGGCCAACCGGGCCCTCGCGCTGCAGTGAATAGCCGCCCGTTGCGAATGGCATTGTTGAATGCTGGCCGTAACGGGCGGTTTTCTTTCGGCGGCAAGACATCGACACTGCCTCGTTCCACCGAGTCACTGGAGCCTGCATGACTGCCAAAACCATACTGATCACGGGTGCCAGCCGAGGCATTGGCGCGGCCGCCGCTCGCCTGCTGGGTTCGCAAGGCCACCGGCTCGCGGTCGCCGCCCGTTCGCTGGATGCACTCGCCGCGTTGGCTGAGGAGATCAACGCTGGCCCAGGCGAAGCGATTGCGCTGCAATGCGACGTGTCCAATGCAGCGGATGTCGCGCAGGCCGTGAGCGAGACGGTGCAGCGCTACGGTCGCCTGGATGTGCTTGTGAACAATGCGGGGCTGATCGAACCCATCGCCCACATTGCCGATATCGACCCCGCTGCCTGGAGCCAGGTGGTCGACGTCAACACCAAAGGCGTGTTCTACGGTCTGCGCTACGCCATTCCCCCCATGCTCGAACAAGGCGGCGGCACCGTGATCAACATCAGTTCAGGCGCGGCAACCAAGGCGCTGGAGGGCTGGAGCCATTACTGCGCCACCAAGGCAGCCGTGCTGTCGCTGACCCGCTGTGCCCATGTCGAATACGGCGATCGAGGCATCACCGTCGTGGGCATGAGCCCGGGCACCGTGGCGACCGATATGCAGCATGCCATCCGTCAGTCTGGCATCAATCCGGTGAGTCAGCTTGACCCCGATGCGCACATCCCGCCGGACTGGGCGGCCCGCGCCATCGCCTATCTCTGCACCGACGCCGCCCGGGAATTCGCGGGCACGGACTTCTCAATCAAGACCGACGAGGGCCGTGCCCGCGTGGGATTGCCGCCGCGCAATCGCGACAGCTAGTCGCGGAATGAGGGGTCGCTACGATCCAGGCGACGCAACAATCCCGGCCAAGCCAGATGACCACCGGCGCCGCGGGTCACGGCAGCAGCCTGGGCCTGTGCGCCGTCGATAATGGTTTGTGGCACCGGCGTCAGCGCCCCGCCACCCGCCTGCGCCCGCACCTGGATCATGCAGGTGGTCTCGAACAGGTACATGAACAGAAACGCATCGGGAATGGTCTCGGCCACGGTGAGCAGGCCGTGGTTACGCAACATCAGAAAGTTCTTGTCGCCCAGGTCGGCAACCAGGCGGGGCTTTTCGTCCTCGTTCAGCGCCACGCCCTCGTAGTCGTGATACCCCAGCGAGGACAGCACGAAAATGCTCTGCTGGGACAGCGGCAAGACCCCATCGCGCTGTGCGCTGACCGCGATGCCATTGACACTGTGAACATGGAGCACGCACTGGGCGTCCTCGCGCGCGGCGTGAATAGCACTGTGGATGGTGAATCCGGCCGGATTAATGTCATAGGGCGACTCCATCACCTTGCGCCCCTCCAGGTCGATCTTGACCAGCGAACTGGCGGTGACCTCGTCAAACATCAATCCGTAGGGATTGATCAGGAAATGGTGGTCGCCGCCCGGCACCCGGGCAGAGATATGCGTGAAGATCAGATCGCTCCAACCGAACTGGGCCACCAGCCGGTAGGCAGCGGCCAGATTGACCCGCGTTTCCCACTCTTCGGCACTGACCTGGCTCTTTACATCCATCTCATGTCTCCTTGTTGATACTACGTCTGCTACAGCAGATCGAATCGGTTCAGTCCGCAGCATGCCATGACCCTTCGGGGTGTTTCCTCAGTAATTTGGTCGGACAGCCGCTAAACACTCAGATCACTCGGGCACCCCATAATCAGGCTGATGACCGCAGAACCATGACGACACGCAGAGACACCCTCAAGGGTTTGTCGGGACTGGCCCTCTGCCTCGCGACGGGTCAGGCGCCCACCGTCATTCGCTCGCGCGACGTCACCTTGCGCGTGCTCGGCACGCACGTCACGCTGCACGAAGCCTTGCGCAGACAGGCCGAAGCGGATCTCGGTTTCCGAATCGAGTTCACCCCCGGCGGGAGTGCCCAGGTGCTGCAGCGTGCCGCCACCCGGCCCGAGTCCTTCGATATTTATGAACAGTGGTCCAACAGCATCAAGGTGCTATGGAGCACGGGCGCGATCCAGGCGATCGAAACCCAGCGCATCGAACGCTGGAACGAAATCAATGATTTGTCCAAGACCGGCCGGCTGACTCCAGATGCGAGCATCGGGTACGGCGATGCGCCCTACCGAATTCTGCATGTCCAAGCGGACGACAGCCTTGGCCCCACGCCATCCAGCCGCGCGAGCTTCCTACCCTACGTGCACAACGTCGACTCGTTTGGTTATCGCACCGATGTCATTCCCGCCGGTGAACCCTACGAGACGGAGTCCTGGGCCTGGCTGCTGGATGAGGCCAACGCCGGCGGCGTGGGCCTGGTCAATGAACCGACCATCGGGATCTTCGATGCCGCATTGGCCGCGCAATCGGCCGGCTATGTCGAGTTTGCCGACATTGGCAACATGACGGCCGCCGAGGTGGACCGACTGTTCGAGGTGCTCATCGAGTTCAAGCAACGCGGTCACTTCTCCGGCATGTGGAATTCGGTTCCCGAATCGGTTGATTACATGCAATCGGGTCGCTGCCACATCGCCAGCATGTTCTCCCCCGGCATTGCCGCGCTGCACAGCCAGCGTGTCCCTGTGCTCTACGCCGCGCCCAAGGAGGGCTATCGAGCCTGGCATGGGGTGATGTGCATGTCGTCGGCCTGTCAGGACGCGCAGCAAGAGGCCGCCTATGCCTTTATGAACTGGTGGCTGTCCGGTTGGGCGGGAGCGTTTATTGCCAAGCAGGGCTATTACATCTCCAACCCGGAGCGCTCCCGTGAGTTTCTCACCGAGGCCGAATGGGACTACTGGTATCTCGGCAAGCCGGCGGAAGAGGCGCTGACCGATACTGCAGGACAACCCTTTCTGCCACCGGGCTCCGTCCGACGGGGCGGCTCCTACGAGCGACGCTTTTCGAACGTGGCGGTCTGGAACACCGTCATGCCATCGTACGAATACAGCCTGCCACGCTGGCATGAATTCCTGCTGAGCTGATCATGACCTCGCCTGAACGATCCGGCGGCAAGCGCCGCCAGTCCATCCGTTGGCAACTGGCCCTTGGGTTGATTCCGCATGTGGTCGCCATGGTCGTGCTCATCGCCCTGACCGCCTCCTATAACCGCGATGTGGAAGACAACTTTGTCTCGTTAACACGGGGCATCGATCGCGCCCTGCTGGCCCACGAGATCGATCGCGACCTGCTGGAGTTGCAACGTGCCGTCCTCGCGTTTGCCGGCGAGGGGTTTTATGGCGTTCTGCAACGAACCGAGGCCCTGACCCGCGGCCTGGATGAGCGGATGGCGCACTACGTGCAGCAGGCACACAGCGAACAAGCCTCGCCCGCCCTGGAACGGCTGCAAACCCATTACGCCGACTACAAGCTTGGGTTCGACGATGTCGTCCAGAAACGCACGGACCTGTCCCGGGCGCGCACGGCGGCCACGCAAGAGCTGCTCCCGGCCCTGGACCAGTGGGTGCAGGATCGACAGGACCAGTTATCGCCCAATCAGGCGGCGGCCCTGTCCGACGCCCTGATCGCAGTGCGCGTGGGCATCTTCGATCTGCTGCTGACGTCACGACCGGGGTCGGTGGAAGAGATCCGCACGGCAGTGCAGCGCGTCGCCGGACTCGTCGCCGCGCTCCCAAGGACCATCGATGGGCGCGACTGGGCGCAACAACAGGCCGCCGCGCTGTCGACGGCCGTGACCGAAGTCACCCAGTACAATCGCATCCTGTTGCACCTGGTCCATGCCGTGCTTGCAGGCAAGGCAGCCGAAATGCAGTCCATCACCGCGCAGCTCCGCGCGGACGAGCGCGCATCCCTAACCCATGCGCTACAGGTGGAGTCCGCAGAGCGACAGCGCTCGAACTTTGCCCTGACCATCGTCACGCTGATCGCCACCGTGATCGCCATCGCCGTCTCGATGGCCATGGCCATGCGCGTGGCCGCCGCGATTGCCCATATCGCCAGCACGCTTAGCGCCATGGCCAATGGCGATTATCAGCGCGAGATTCCCTACACCGGCCGCCAAGACGAGGTCGGCGACATGGCGCGGGCGGCCGGCGAATTCAGTGCCCAGGCGCGGGAACTGGAGCTACAAACCGGCCGGCTGGCCGATTCCAACGCCGAGCTCGAACGCTTTGCCTACGTCTGCTCGCATGACTTGCAGGAGCCCGTCCGCATGGTGCGCTCGTTCTCCACGCTGCTCGCCATGCATGGTGAGCGCGAAGACCTGTTCGATGACAAGGCGCGAGACTATCTGCGCCACCTCAACGAAGGTGCAGAACGCGCCCAGACGCTAATCCGTGATGTGCTCGACTACTCACGGGCGGGGCGGGACGATGCCCTGCTGGAAACAGTGGATCTTTCTGCCCTGCTGGAACCGACCTTCGAGGGCATTCGCGCCACTGTGGAAAGTCGCGGTGGTCAGCTAGCGGTGGAGCCGCTCCCCACGCTAACCGTGCGCCCCTCCCAAATCGTCCAGCTATTCCAGAATCTTTGCAGCAATGCCGCCAAGTTCTGCCGAAAGGCCCCGCATGTGGCCGTGCGCGCCTTCGAACAAGGCGATGACTGGCACTTCGTCGTCAGCGACAACGGCATCGGCATCCCTGCGGATCAACAAGATCGCATTTTCTCGCCTTTTGTTCGGTTGGAGCATCGCGGCGAGTTCCCCGGTTCAGGCATCGGCTTGTCCATCTGCGCCCGCGTCGTGAAGTCGCACGGCGGTCGAATCTGGGTGGAATCCGCAGCCGATGGGGGGACAGAGATGCATTTCACGCTGGCAAGCTCCACAATCAACGCATGATCTTGCTGGTGGAAGACAATCCAGGGGACGTCGTCCTGTTCACCGAGATGCTGCGTAGCAGTGGCTGGTCGGTAGACGTGGACGTGGCGCAGGACGGCGAATCCGCATTGACCAAACTGCAACAGGCGTCGCAGCAGAATGCCTGCTACGACGCCATGGTCCTCGACCTCAATCTCCCGAAAATCGGTGGCTTCGAGGTGCTTGAACGCATTCGTGCAGACCAAGTCTGCCCTGCGATGATGCGGCTGGTCCTGTCGAGCTCTGCGCTGGAAGCAGACCAGGCGCGGGCACGGGCACTTGGCGCCGACGCGTATTTCGTCAAACCCTCTGAGTTCCTGGCCTACGACGACTTGCTCCGGGCGATCCGGAGCGCCATCGAAACGGGCCGGCCAAACGCTTGAAGCCCATCTTGCACGCCGATGCCGTCATCATTGGTGGCGGACACAACGGCTTGGTCTGTGCAAATTACCTGGCCGCCGCCGGGCTCAAAACCGTCGTCATCGAACGCAGGGACGTGGTGGGCGGCGCTGCCGTCACCGAGAGTTTCCACCCCGGTTTCCGCAATTCCGTCGCCTCCTACACGGTTTCGCTGCTCCACCCCCAGATCATCCGCGATCTCGAACTCGCCCGACATGGACTCCGTATTGTCGAGCGCCCGCTCGGCAATTTCCTGCCCACGGCAGACGGTGGCTATCTGAAAGTGGGCGGGCATCGCACGCAGCCGGAGGTTGCTCGGCATTCGCAAAAGGATGCCGAGCGTCTCGCGGCCTATGAGCAGGAACTCGAACGCGTGGCCGATCTGCTACGCGCGCTGGTGTTGCAACGCCCACCCAATCTGCGTGCGTCCGGCTGGCGCGACCAGCTGGCCGAGCTATGGCATGCACTGAGACTGGGCCGCCCATTTCGCCAGCTACCGCAGGCCAGTCGACAGGAGCTGCTGCGCTTGTTCGCCTGTTCGGCCGGAGACTATCTGGACGACTGGTTCGAGTCTGACCCCATCAAGGCCGTCCTGGGGTTTGACGGTGTTGTCGGGCACTACGCCAGTCCCTACGCCGCAGGCTCGGCCTACGTCCTGCTCCATCACTGCTTCGGCGAAGTCAATGGGCGCAAGGGGGCCTGGGGCCATGCATTGGGCGGGATGGGCGCCATCACCCAGGCCATGGCCCGCAGCGCCATCGAGCGTGGCGTGGAGATCATCACCGGCGACGCCGTCCGTGAGGTGCTGATCCGCCGCGGGCAGGCTTGCGGCATCAAGACCGACGCCGGCCGCGAGGTCCACAGCCCACGCGTGGTCTCGAATCTCAATCCGCGGTTATTGTTTGAAGCGTTGGTCGACCCCGCAGCCCTGCCCGCAGAATTCTCCCGACGCATGCGTCAATGGCGCTGTGGTTCCGGTACGTTCCGAATGAACGTCGCGCTGTCGGAGTTGCCGGATTTTCGGTGCCTGCCGGGCCGTCAGGCCGCCGAACACCACGGCGCCGGCATCATCATTGCGCCGACGCTGGGTTACATGGAACAGGCTTATTTCGATGCACGAACCCAGGGCTGGGCACGGCAGCCGATCGTCGAAATGCTGATTCCATCCACGCTGGATGACTCGCTCGCGCCGCCCGGACAGCACGTCGCCAGCCTGTTTTGCCAGCACGTCGCGCCCACGCTCCCCGATGGCATGCATTGGGACGATCAACGTGACCGGGTTGCCGACCTGATGATCGAGACCGTCAATACGCATGCGCCGAATTTCAAAGCCTCGGTCATCGCGCGCGAAGCGCTAAGCCCGCTGGACCTCGAACGGCGCTTTGGCCTGGTGGGCGGCGACATTTTTCATGGTGCCCTCAGCCTGGACCAGATGTTCTCCGCCCGACCAACGCTTGGCTATGCCGATTACCGAACGCCCGTCACCGGCCTCTACCAATGTGGTGCGGGCACGCATCCCGGAGGCGGTGTCACGGGTGCGCCTGGCCACAATGCAGCGCGGGAGATTCTGAAGGATCGACGACGCGTGGGACGAAAAGCCCGAAGCATCGGTTAGACTCGATACAACCGCAGTCAGCGGCCATACACTCCGCAACACGGACATCCGCGATTGGCACAATCGTGTCCGATGCCGGCGGACTGACTGCAGAACCACCGGTTTTGATAGTTGCCAACAGCCTCCGACAACCCAGGCCAGCGTTCCGAACAGGCGTTCATGCGCATCATGGCGGCGCTGTTTGGCGCGTCGATCCTGGTCCTGCTGCTGGCCACCTGGCTGGTCGACCCCGGCCCCATTAACCCTTGGGCGCTGATCAGTTTCTTCGGATTCTCGCTGTTTGCGATCTCCTGCCAGTATCAGCACCCGGGGCACGGATTCGTCTCGTTTGACCGCGTGGCCCAGTTTGCCGCCGTCCTGATGCTCGGCCCGATTCAGGCCGCGTGGATTAATGCGCTCGCCTCGCTGGTTCACCCCATCGAGCGTCTGCGTCGTGGCGAGACGCTGACGCACTCGCTGGCCGCGGGCTTCGCCAATGGCGCGATGATGGGCATGGCGGTTCTGGCCGGTGGGCTGGTGTATCTGGCCTTGGGCGGTCCTGTCCCGCTCACCCACTTTTCGCTGGAGGCGCTGGTCGCGCTGGCGGCCATGGCCGTGATCGCGCACATCGTCAACGAATCGATGCTCAAGTGGGTCTTCAAGATGCACGGGATGTCCTCGAACGATCCCCATGATCCGTTTTCATTGACCCTGGAGCTGCTGTCCTATCTGGTCGCCGCCCTGTTCACCGTGGTCTGGATGCACCTGCCGCTCACCGAATCCGTGGTCTTTACCGGGCTGTTCTGTGTGGCGATCTGGCAGCTGTCCGCCCATGGCCGTATGCGCATGCGCCTGGAGCGGCTGGTCAAGGAACGCACCCGCGACCTGCACGTCAAGACCGAGCAATTGCACGAGATGACCCGGACCGATGATCTGACGGGCTTACGCAACCGACGCCATGCACAGATTCGCCTGGAAGAAGAGATTCACCGCGCACGTCGGCACGGCCGTCGGTTCTGCCTGGCGCTGGCCGATCTGGACCATTTCAAGGCGATCAACGACAACTACTCCCACGCTGCCGGCGACGAAGCCCTGCGCCGGGTTGCAGCGGCATTCCAAAGCGAGCTTCGCGGCGAGGACATGGTGGCCCGATTCGGTGGCGAGGAGTTCGTCTTTCTCTTCGTTGAAACGGAGTTGGGCGATGCCCGCGAGGTTTGCGAGCGCCTGCGCAGGGCCGTGGCGCGCATCAAACTCAATGAATACTCACGTCAGCTGAAACTCAGCATGAGTGTCGGACTGGCCGAGTTTTCAGGCGACACCGCCAGCGAGTTGCTCAATCGCGCTGATCGCGCGCTTTACGCGGCCAAGAACGCCGGCCGGGACCGGGTTCAGCTTTCTCAACCGCATCGCGACACCCTCCCTCGCATCCACCCCTAGCCCGGCGCCACTCGCGTGGCACGGAACCTGCTACCGCTTGCTCCCAACATCGCCGACGGACTGGCGGTGCACCGTAGACATGCAAGCCGGCGCCTGGGTACTCCTGGCCCCTCGGCCTCATGCAGCAGCGGCGCATCGGGGAAGCAGTCCAATGAAATCGGCACTGGGGAAATCTGAATAGCGCCGAAGCGGACTCGGCGGGGAGTGTGCATGTTCTTGCGCAAATGGATTGCGATTGTTGCGCTGGGTGGGTCATTGGCGCTGCTGGCGGTACTGGTCCTGAAGTCCCAGGAGCGTCCGTTGGATGCCCGCCAGGCGAGCGACCAACTGGCCCAGTTGAACTATGTGGCCAGGCTGAGCGAACAGTTCGCCCGGGAAGTGGCGCGTGCCCGTGTCCACCGCGACACCACATTTGCCGCGCTGGACGGGACAGCCGCGCTGTGGGTCACCGCAGACGAGCGTCTGGCCAGCCCGGAAACCGGCCTCGCGGATCAACCACTGACCGCCCGCCCCCTGCGCCGCTATCTGGACCTGGCAGCCCAACGCCGCCAGGGCCTGATCGACTTCAAGGCCGCGCAAATCGATTTTGTCAGTGCCTTTGAGCAACTGCGCATCGAAGCCGAACGCGCACTGGGCGGCCTGATGTCCAGCGAGTCCGACCTGGCGATTAGGGACCAGATCATCGCTTTGCTCGATGAACTGGCGATTTATGGCCTGCAGGCCAACCCCAACAACGGTGGCCGGATCTATTCGCTGATGGCTCGCCTGAACGGTGCGCTGCCCGCCTTCGAAGCCGCGGCGCGCGAAGTAAGGGCCGCCAAGGATGCGCTACAGCCCCAGGCCGATGCGCTGGGCGATCTCGCCACCGCCGAGCAACTCGGACTGCTCACCGCGCAGGTGCGCGAAGCGGTGGCCCGGCAGGATGCGCGAATCGAGCACTACACCCTCGCCCTGGCCGCCTTTGCCAGCGCGCTGCTGCTGGTGTTCACACTCATCGGTCTACGGCTGCGTAGCAGCTTCAACGAGCTCGACGGCATCAATGCCAATCTGGAACAACTCGTGGAACAGCGCACCGACGAGCTGAACCGGACCCTGCAGGAGCTCCGTATGCAGCAGGCCCACCTGATCCAATCTGAAAAGCTCTCTTCACTCGGTCAGATGGTTGCCGGCGTGGCCCATGAGATCAACACCCCGCTGGGCTATGCCCTGAGCAATGTTGAGACGGTGAAGGAATCACTGGTCATCGTCGAAGCCGCCGGGGGACTCAGCGAAGACGCCCAGGAGCGCATGGTGGAGGCCGATGTCCTGCTCGAAGACTCCATGCACGGGATGAACCAGATCGACGAGTTGGTCAAAAGCCTCAAGAACTTCAGTCGCATGGACCGCTCCGCCACGGAGGTCTTTGATCTCAACGAGGGCCTGGAGACCGCATTGAAGATTTGCCAGAACCAGCTCAAGGGCCGTGTCGAGGTGGAACGCGACCTGGGCGAGATTCCCGCCATTCACTGCGCCCCTTCCCAGCTCAATCAGGTCTTCCTCAATCTCATCAACAACGGTGCGCAAGCCATTGATGGACATGGGCTCATCACCTTGCGCACCCGCCATGTCGGCGAACAGGTTCAGGTCCAGATTCAGGATAGTGGCTGCGGGATGGATGCCGAGACTCAGGCGCATATTTTCGAGCCGTTCTTCACGACCAAGGCGGTGGGCGAAGGGACCGGACTTGGGCTGTCTATCGTGTTCCGCATCATCGAGGATCACGGCGGCAGCATCGAGGTCGATTCCACACCCGGCCGGGGCACCTGTTTCACCCTGTTGCTTCCGGTCCGACACACCACGCCCACCAGCGCCATCGAACCCGTTGCCGACACCACAGGCAACGACGCGCTGGGCGCGGCCGTTCCGGCAGGAGCATGACGATGGATGCCACTGCCCGCCCCCGCCTGCTGTTCGTCGACGACGAGGCCCGGATTCTGGTGTCGCTGAAATCCATCTTCAGGACCGACTACGAGGTCCGCACCGCGAATTCCGGTGCCGAGGCACTCGACATCCTGCGCGACTGGCCCGCCGACGTGTTGATCAGCGACCAACGCATGCCGGAGATGACCGGCGTGGATGTACTGCGTTCGGCGGCCGAACTGCGGCCGGACACCACCCGCATCCTGCTGACCGGCTACTCGGACCTGGAGGCCATCATCGGTTCGGTCAATGATGGCGAGATTTTCCGCTTCGTCTCCAAACCCTGGCGTCGGAACGAACTGCGCGACACCGTCGCCGCGGCCGTGCGGGTGGCCACGCGAGCCCAGGCGGCTAATGACGCCAGCGCCCAGGCCGGCGATGCAGCCGTGGAGACCGTTCCGGCCGCCGCCACCGCCGAGCCACAGGAACGCACCGGCGTCCTGGTGCTGGATGCAGACGCCTCCGAACGCGAAGCCCTACGCCATGTGCTGAGCGCCGACCGGCCCGTCCATGTCGCCGGCTCGTTCTACGAGGCGCTGGACCAGATCAAGCAGCACCGCATCGGAACCGTCATCACCGAGTCCAGCATTGGCGGTGAGCCCGTCACCACCCTGGTCAATGGCCTGCACCAACTGCGCCCGGAACTGGTCTACATCGTGCTGACCGGCCAACCCGACGCACAGCACATTATCGACCTGATCAACTACGGCCAGATTTACCGCGTGCTGCGAAAGCCGATCAATGTCAGCGTGCTGCGTGGGGCGGTCAATCTTGCCGACCGCCGACACCATTCGCTGCAACGCCAGCCAGAACGCGCCCAGCAGATGACCGAAGAACTCGCCGTCATCCCACCCGAGCGCCAGAACCGAAGCCTATTCAGCAAGATCCGCGAGTTTCTATACGCCTAGTGGCGGCTCGCACCCTGGGGAGCACCGATGTCTAAACCAACCCAAACGTCCGCAAGCGCGGGCACGCTGCGCCAGGCCATTGGCCAGTCTGCGGAGTACGTGATTGCCCTGGCCCTGTTGGTCGTCTGCCTGGCCGTGGGAGCCGTGGTCTGGCTTGGCCAAGGTGAAGAACCGCAGGGTGTGGTCACCGAACTCAGCCTGGCCAGCGACGACGCCGAAACGGCCGCCGTGACCCGCATGCAGGCCGAAGAAGAAGCCGCCCTCGCCGCCCTGCGGGCCGAACTGCGCGACAGCCTGACAGCGGTGGAGGCACGCGGCCGTATCGAGGCCGAGCTGGCCGAGCGTGAACGTGTGGCTGCCGAGGAACGCGCGGCCCAGATCGCCGCGCTCGAAGCCCAGCGTCAGGAGGCCGCCGCGTTACGGCAGCGCCTGGAATCCGAACAGGCTCGCCGCCGCCGCATCGAGCAGGAGCAATCGCAGGCCGCATCGGCCGCCGCAGCCCAGGCCGCCGTACCCGCCAGCAAGCCCGTCGAAGCCCCGGAAAACAGGCCTGCGACACCGTCCGCACCGGCTCAGCCGGTCAGAGTCGCCCTGTCACCGGCCCGCGAACCGGTGATCACCAAGCCTGCGGTTCGCTGGGAAACCTGCGATCGTCCGCAGTACCCACGGGCATCCCTACGCGCCGAAGAAGAAGGCGTCACGGTGGTGAGTTTGCAGATCAATGCCGAGGGCCTGGTCACCGCCGGCAGCATCCGGGAGTCCAGCGGGCACCGCCGCCTGGACGAAGAGACGCTGTCCGCACTGAGCCGCTGCCGTTTCAAGCCGGCAACGACCGACGGGGTGCCGACGGCCACCACCGGGATTTATCGTTTTGCGTGGAATCTGCGGTAACGCATCGCCACCACCCGACTAATCACGCTGCCAGATGTCCTGCACGTAGGCGGTGTACTGTCGGGTGAACTCCGCCAGGCGCGGAGCGCCCTTGGAGGTCGTGACCTCCACGAGAACGGTGTCAACCTGCGTTGCTGCGATTTTCTCGCCCTGAATAAAGCCCGATACATCCGCTCCCAGCGATGTTGTCCCGGTCAGTGTCTCCGGCGGAAACCGCTTGTCCCAGCCGTGCTGGAGATCAGGGCGCGACTCGTAAATGTTCAAGCGCACCTTGTAGGCACTGCCATCCGGCCGCCAGTACTTGTAGTAGGCGGAGCTCACCAGTCCTTCCTGCTTGAACAACGTCGGCGCCTGGCTGGCCTGAACGATGGACTTGATCTCGATCTTCTCCACCTCAAACGCTTCTGGCGGCGGCATGCGCAGCCGCTCGATGGAGATAACGTCACGCCCCGATGTCGCCGGCTTGGCCGGCTCGGAGGGCTGCGAACAACCGGCGACGAGCAGGAAGGAGCCGATCGTCAGAAGAACAACGCGAAATACGGAAAAAACCGTCATGTGACCGCCGAATGACAACGAAAGTGGGCATACTAAATGCTTGGAGTGGGAAAAACTCACCTCCAGCGGACTCCACGGCAGGAGACCGCTTGCAATACACAGCATCACACTGGGGAATTCATCGTGCATCGACTCATACTTTCTGCCGCACTGGCCGCAGGCGCCGTGTTTGCGGCCACCGCGACGGCGGCAGATCCCGAATCAGGGACTGTCAGCCAGGCATCACCGACCATTAGCTTCACGTCCGGACCCAACGCCATTTCCAATCCGGGGTATCCGGATACCGGCGTTTGTCAGAATCCCGCCCTGCCCTGCGATGATTTCGCCCTGACGGTTGAAGCCCCCGCACCGCTGCCGGAGGCCATGGGAGCCGCTATTCGCGTGATCACCACCGCGGATGCCACCGAGGACTATGACATCTACCTGCTGAACGCCGACGGTGAGCAGGTCAACAGCTCTACCCAGGGCGGCACGCCTCCGGAGGAGATGTTCCATGTTGTTGATCCTGGGACGACCACCTTCACGGTGCGCGTCAATCCCTGGCTGGTGACCGGCACAACGGCCGAGACCACGATCACGCTGGAGTTCTTTGAATCCTCCGGCGGTGGCGGCGACGGCGGCACCGGCAACGATGGCCGCCTGCCCTTCGACCCCACCGCACCGCGCTACTCAATTTACGTATCGCCGCCCAATGAGGGTAACGACGCGGGTGAGCCCACCATCGGCTTCAACCCCTTCACCGAACGGGCGATGTTCATCTCGTACACCAATGCCTTGCGCGTGACCTTCCCGGAGAATCTGGACGAGCCGCTGCCACAGGCCTGTGACGCCCAATGGGAAAACAAGTCCGGTCTGGTGACCACGCTGAACTCGCTGGACCCAATCATGTACACCGACAAGGCCACCGGGCGAACCTTTAACTCGCAGCTGGCCGGCGCCAACAGCCTGTTCGAATACAGTGACGACGACGGCGACACCTGGATCCCGGGCCAGATCGGTCTGCCCAATGGTGGTGCAGACCACCAGGGCGTGGTGAGCGGTCCCTACCCGGAGGGCTTCCCCACCGACGGCCTGCTGTTCCCGAACGCTGTTTACTACTGCTCGCAATCCGTGGCTGCAGCCTTTTGCGCCCGCAGTGACGACGGCGGTCAGACCTTCGGGCCTGGCACCCCCTTCAAGAATCTGGATTGCGGCGCAGGCGCCCTGCACGGGCATCCCAAGGTCGCCCCGGACGGCACGCTTTACGTCCCTGACAGCTCGCAGTGTGTCGCCGGTCTGGGTCTGGACGGCAGTTCCGAAAAGGTGGTGGCCTTCGTCAGCGAAGATGCGGGTACCACCTACGATGTGCGTGTATTGCCGGAGAGTGAGGGTGGCGCGGGTTCAGACCCGTCGATCGCACTGGCCTCCGATGGCACGGCCTACATGTGCTACGAGAACGCAGACGGCACCGCACGTGTCGCGGTTTCGCGTGACAAGGGCGTGACCTGGGAACACGATCAGGATGTCGGCGCCGCAGCCGGCTTGGTCGCCACACGCTTCCCGGCTGCAATTGCAGGCGACCCGGATCGTGCAGCCTGCGCATTCCTCGGAACGACGACGGTCGGTCCGAACGAAGACCTGGCCTTCGAGGGCGTCTGGTACCCCTATATCGCGACCACCTACGATGGCGGTGAAAGCTGGCAGCTGGTCAACCTGAGCCCGGATGATCCGGTCCAGGGCTTCGGCGGCGTGGGCCCCAGCGGCACAAACCGCAACCTGCTGGATTTCAACGACCTGGAAATTGACAACCTGGGCCGCACGCTGTTCGCCTATGCCGATGGTTGCATCGGTGGCTGTGTGGCCGACCCGAGCCAGAACAGCTTTGCCGCCAAGGGCACGATTGCCCGTCAGTCCGGTGGTCGTACGCTGTACGCCGAGTTCGATAACCTGGCCGGCCAGCAGTTCAACCACAGCACGCCCATCCCGCCGGCTGCTGCCTGTGCTCTGCAAGAGGCCAGCCAGCGCACCGTCACCCAGACCAAGGTGGTCTGGCGTGCACCGGACAATGGCGGCACTGAAATCACCAACTATCAGGTGTACCGCGCTGAAAGCCCAGCAGGCCCCTACACCCTGGTTGGCGATGCTGGCACCCGCACGCAGTTTGTCGACGACACCGCCAGTACGGCCGTGGCCGAGTACTCGTACAAGATCGTCGCCCAGAACGCGGCCGGCGATGCCCTGGACAGCAATGTCGTGACGCTGCCCATCGAGGACGAGGTGATTGTCGATACGTGCTCGCTTCCGGGTGACACGATCATCCTGGACTCCGAAGGTGACTCCCCGTCACCCGACCACGACATCATCTCCATGTCCGTGGCCGAGCCCGCTGAGTTCGCAGGGAATCTGGTCGTCACGCTGAAGCTGGCTGGCTTTACGGCCACCGAACCGCCGGCCACGTCGTTCTACCCGGCCCTGTTCCCGCTGCGTGACAACTTCTACTTCGCGCTGAACGTGGGCGACGGCATTGCGACCTTCGAGTACGGCAGCTTCGAGGAGCTGCCCCAGGGGCTGCTGGCATTCACCGCTGAAGGCGAACTGGACGAACGCAGCACCTACGGCGCCGATGGCACCGTGGTCTTCGTGATTCCGAAGTCGCTGTTCGGTGAACTGCAGGCAGGCGACATCATCGCCGGGTTCGACCTGCGCTCGCGTGTGGGCGCCGCCTCGGCACCCAGCCGCGACACGGCCGGCCCCGCGGACTACGTGATTCGCACCGATGCGATTTGTGGAGACGTGACCGGCAATCTGCTGGCCACCCTCACGGGCAGCGTGGCCGACGGCGAAGCGCCGCTGAGCGTGGACTACACGGTCTCGGGCACCGCGCCGGATGGAGAATCGCTGACCAGCTTCTCCATCGACTTCGGTGACGGCTCCTTCATCGAGGACGAGCCCTTCGGCGGCCAGGACAGCGTGACCATCACGCATGTCTACAACCAGGCCGGCACCTACCGGGCTCAAGCCAGCGTCACCGATACGACCGGTGCCGAGAGCACCAACCTCGCCGAACACACGGTCGTGGCCCGTGAGCCTGGCCAGGGTGGCGGCGGTGGTACCGGTGGTACCGGTGGTGACGGTGCCAGCGGTGAAGTCGTCGGCGGTGGCGCACTGGGCGCCCCTGTCCTGCTGGTTCTCACGACCCTGCTGGGGCTGCGTCGCCGTCGTATGAACCGGCGCTAGACCATGACTGCAAGGCCTTCCGGCCTTGCAGACCAAGCAAAGCCCCCGACCCGGGTCGGGGGCTTTTTTGTTGGTGCTGCACCAGATGACTGCCGGGTCAGCCAGCCACGCCAGGCTCGGCAGGAATCGGCGCGACAGCGCGCGGCTGGCCGGCGTCAGGTTTTTGGAGATGGCGCTTCATCCATCTCCCGCGGCGGGACTACGGCAACACGATGCTGAATCGTCCCCCGCCCTCGATGCCCTGGTTGCTGCACTCGATCAGGCCCTGACGCGGGCCACTGCGATGCATGCTGGCAACGAGGTGCGAGAAATACAGGCCCAGGCCAGAGCTGCCGGCGCTGAAATTCAATGCCGGCTGCTGAGTGCCGGCGCCGCATAACATGGCTTCGGGATAGCCACGCCCATCGTCATCCACGCTAATGCGGAGACACTGCGACTCCGTCATCTCGGCGGACAGCCGGATCTTGGATTGCGCATAGCGATACGCGTTGTTGATCACGTTGTTGATCACCCCAAAGACCAGTTCCGGATCAAAAAAGCCGATCAGACAGGGGTCGCAATCGACCTCGATGGCAATGCCTCTGGACGCCAGCAACAGTTCGCTGCGCACGGCGCAATCATCCAGAAAGTCGGAGACTTCGACCTCGCTGATCTGCGCCGCATAGTTCTGCTCACCAATTCGGTAGATTGCCAACAGCTGCACCAGCTGATTGTTGACCCGTTGGCCTTCGTACTGCATGGCCGGCAGATTCTCCAACTGGCTGGCCAGTGCCGGATCGAGGCGTGTCGCCATCTCATCGAGCATGCCCAGCACCATGCCCAAGGAGTTCTTCATATCGTGGACCGAATTCGCCAGGGCGGTCGCGAAATCGAAGGTCGGATTGACTGCAGTCATGGGCTTACTCGGTGCCGGTGGCAAGTTGACGGTACTGGTTGTAGATCTTGTCGAAGCGGTCCTGGTTGGCTGCTCGGCCGCGGGCCCGTGTGAGGTAGATCCGCACCTGTTCGAGGGAGCGTCGATCCGCCCCCTGTTGACTCATGAGCATCAGCAACGACTGCGCGGCATTGAGGTTGATGGTCGTGTTCTCCGGCATGGACTGTGCGGCTTTCAGGAACAACACCACGGAGTCGCGGAGCTTGCCGTCACGGGCCAGCGCGACCCCCTCGTTGTTCAGGCGAATCATGGCCTTATGCTCGGTGTCGATGAGCTGCTCGCCCTCGTCGGCCAAACCGGCCTGATCGAACACGGCACGCGCCTGCTCCAGAAATGCGGGATCCTCGTGATGGCTGCGTACCGCGGCCTGCATCAGCCCAACCGCATCCTCCTTGCGGCCGGCCGCGAAGCAGGATGCCGCGAGGTCCAGGGCATCCTCGCTGCACAGTTCTCCGGGGTGTTTGGCGTGCAGGGCCATCGCCCGATCCAGCGCGGCCGCGCTGACATCATCCTGGCCCAAGGCGCCGGCGATCTTGCTTTCGACCATTGCCGCGATCAGCTGGTCTTCACCACTGGCGTGTTTGAACTCCCGGCCCACCGCGCCCAGCAACTTTGCAGCCTCCTGCGGCTTGTCGAGATGGACTTTGAGCTCAGCCAAGGCACCAAAGTCCTTGGGTTTGCGGTGAATCGAGTGACGCCCATCGACCACCACGGCCTTGTAGGCCGCCTCAGCCGTGGCCAGATCATTGGTTTGAAGCGATGCCTCGGCCAGCGT
This sequence comes from Abyssibacter profundi, assembly GCF_003151135.1. NCBI lineage: Bacteria > Pseudomonadati > Pseudomonadota > Gammaproteobacteria > Chromatiales > Oceanococcaceae > Abyssibacter > Abyssibacter profundi. The sequence goes on along the minus strand of NZ_QEQK01000002.1, from coordinate 29,677 downwards.
TTTCTGCCGCGCCGTGTTCTTGGGTGACAGCTCGACCGCCTGCTTGAGCGTTTGCTGCGCCGCTTCGATCCGACCCTGGGCCTGCTCGGCACGGGCCAGCCAGTCGAAGGCGGCAACAAAGTGAGCATTGGCGGCGATGGCCTCACGGAAAGACTGCTCGGCCTCGGCGTGTTCGCCAAGTTCATAAAGCGCCTTACCACGGCCCAGCAATGCCCATGACAACGGCCGGATCGCGATCACCTCATCGAAAATCGCCAGGGCGGCATCAAAACGGTGCAGGCGCATCTGTAAATCGCCACGCAGTTTCATGATGTCGAAGAAATGCTTTTTCTCTTGCGTCAGAGCCTGCTCACAAAGCGCCAGCGCCCGCTCCAGATTTCGGGCATCCATCGCCGCCGAAATCTCGCGCAGGACCGCTTTCTTCTGCTCCAGCTTGCGCAGCCGTGATTCCAGCACGACCTGCGTAAACGGCTTGGACAGATAGGCATCGGGCTCATACTCCACCGCCCCCATCACCATATTCATGGTGTTCTCGGCCGTGATCATGATGAAGATCGACGAGTACGGGACGAGCTCGCGGACACGCGCCTCTTCCAGGATCTGCTGCCCGTCCTTGCCGTCACCCAGGTTGTAGTCGCAAAGCACAACGTCGTAACGCTTGTCGGCGAGCAGCTCGAGACATTGCTCGGCATTGCGCGCGACATCGATCGTCGTCGCCCCGAAGTTTTTGAGCATCTCCCGGACCAGCGCCCGGATATCCGGAAAGTCATCGACCACCAGAATCGACTTGCCCTTCAGCGTCCAAAGCGCCTTGTTCACCCGCAAGCTCCCGCCACCGCACGTCTCCACATGCCTCGGGACGCGGTCAGATCAGGGGGCCCATCAGGCCCGACCCTTCCACCACCCGTGCATTTCCTACCGTAGGCAGAGGTATCGGCCGGAGCGGTCAATTCATGAGCCGGGAGCCAAGTGCCGGCACTTTGCATCTGGCCTGCGCACAACCGCCGGCCCATCCGCGCCAGCGCACCGGCTTCGTGCTAGCGCTGCGACGCCGTCTCCGCCGGCAACAATTCGCTCCAGCGCCTCAACTCATCGAGCACAGCAAGCGCGGTGCGACCGAAATCCGTCAGCGCGTATTGCACCGAAACGGGAGAGGAGTGCACCACCTCACGAGACACCAGTCCCTGCTCGACCAGGTACTTGAGTCGCTCGGTCAGCATCTTCTTGCTGGCGCCCCCGATCATGCGTGACAGGTCGTTGAACCGAACGGGCTCGTCCTGCAAATGCCACAAAATCGACCCCGTCCATTTCCCACCGATAACGCGCATACCGCGTTCGATCGGACAGGGTTCCATACAGGGGTCCGCCACCCGTCGACGGCCTCGGTCATCAGATTCCACGCGAGCTTTCAAGACGCCTCCCGGTTACCAAAAGGTAACTGGTTGTTTTTTGTAACCTGCGTACTTATGTTCCTCTCCGACCCGCCGCGGGTCAAGTAACCCCGCCATCTGAAGGAGCGATCGTGAAGAACGTATTGATCATCGACGGACACCAACCCTACCCCTTTGCCCCTGGACGTTTGAATCAGACACTCGCCGAGACCGCAGCGACCATGCTGACGGACGCTGGAAAAAGCGTGCGACTCACACAGGTCAACGCCGGCTACGATGTGGAGGCCGAGGTCGACCATCATGTCTGGGCCGACACCGTGATCATGCAGTTCCCCATCAACTGGATGGGCGCCCCATGGTCGTTTAAGAAGTACATGGACGAGGTCTACACTGCCGGGATGGATGGGCGCTTGTGCCAGGGAGACGGCCGTAGCGCCGAAGCGCCAACCCGCAACTATGGAATGGGCGGCACGCTCGGTGGCACCCGCTACCTGCTGTCGGTGACCTTGAACGCACCCCGCCAAGCCTTTGACGACCCGGCCGAGCCTTTCTTCGCCGGTGGCAGCGTGGACGATCTGCTGAGGCCCCAGCATCTGAACATGGCATTTTTCGGAGCCCAGCCGCTGCCAAGCTTCGCGGCGTATGACGTCATGAAGAATCCGCAAATTGAACAGGACCTGCAGCGCTTCCGAGCCCATATCCGCCGCCATCTACTCGGCGACGACAACACCCGGGTGGCCGCATGACCTCCATCAAACTCCACCCTGGCAACGCGTTTCCCGTCATCAAAGTCGCAGACGAGACGGGCACGTACCGCGATTTATCGCGTCCGGCTCAAGGTCTGGACTGGATCATGGTTGTCGTCTACCGGGGGCAGCATTGCCCGCTCTGCACGCGCTATCTCAACGCACTGGCGTCTCATCGTGCCGAACTGGCCGAGATCGGTGTCGATCTGGTCGCGGTCTCTGGAGATAGCGCGGACCAACTGGCTCGGCATCGCGAGCAGCTCGACGTCGGGTTCCCCCTTTACCACAGCCTGCAGCCGGCGCAGATGCAGCAACTGGGCGTGTACATCTCCGAGCCGCGCTCGAAGCAGGAAACCGATCATCCCTTCTCGGAGCCCGCCCTGTTTGTCGTCAACGAGTCTGGTCAGCTGCACGTCGCCGATGTCTCCAACAACCCGTTCGTACGGCCGGACATCCCCACGCTCGTCAGGGGATTGCGATGGATCCGAAACCCGGAGAATAACTACCCGATTCGGGGTGCACGCCGCTACGCCTGACGGCAGGTGCCGCTCTCTGGGGGGATCAGCGTCGGGTCGAACTGCCCGTGCCGGTCGCGCGGAATGTCGAGAACGACGCGCTCGCCATCCATTGTGACCGTCTTGGAGGAGAAAACGCAGGCCATAGTGCACGTCAGCGCGCGACCGCTCAGTCCGGTATGGCGCATTGTTCCAACGCCTGCCGGGTCAGGGCTTCGCTGTAGGCATGGACTTTCCAATGCCCTGGACTCCAGCCCTTCAGAAACCGCTGGAAGTCGGCCCAGGCGACGCAGAACAGCGGGCGCCAAGCCTGTTCCAGCGCCGCAGCGTCGACTGCCCGGGCTGCCGTCCCGACAGGCTGCTCGCTCAAGGCCTGCGCCAGTAGCCTGAAGTAGTCGTCCACCAGCGCCGGACAGCGTCGCTCACAGTCCGTTGGCGGCAGCGTACTGCTCAGCAGCATCACCACGTCCTTCATGCCGCAGCCACGACCCACGTACTGGAAATCGACCGCCGCCACGTGCCGGCCGCCCTTGGCAAAAATGAAGTTCGCCAATTTGGCATCACCATGGACCAGGGTCTGGAACGGACATCCGCTGAGCAAGGCATCCAGCTGTGGTGCCGCCGTCTTGAGCGCCGTGTCCGTCAGCGCCGCCAGCTCATCCGGGCGCGTCGCCAGGTGCCAATAGGTGCCGGTTTTCCACAGACCAGCGGGGGCCACGCCGAGATAGCGGGCGTGGAATTGGGCCAACCAACGCAAGCAAGCCTGAATCTCGTGATGACCGGCCTGCTGCAATACCCGGTGATAGCCACGCGTCTGCAGGTCTTCCAGCACCAGCAGAATTTCGTCATCACGGCGCTCGACAAACAGACAACGCGGCATCGGGCAGGCGTCCGCCCGGACCGATGCATCTCCGCCCTGCCCCGCATAGTCCCGATACCAATTGACCTCGACCCGGTAGGACTTGAGCTTGCGCTGATGCGAGGTATCGGTGCTCCAGCCACGCGGATGCCGGGCTGGCTTGGGCAGGCGGATGTGCTTGACGATCACACTGAAGTGCTCGCCGCCGTCCACCTCGGCACGAAACAACTCGCCATAGCCGCCCCACAGCGGTTGGATGACCTCGGTGCGAGACACCGCCTGCGCGCCAACTGCCTGCGCAATCGCGGTCAGTTCCGGGTCCGATAACTGGGCAGGTTTGGTCATCACGTTAATTCTGTCCACACCGCAGGCATCAACCCCGCTTCCATATCTCGTACTGCTCTGGCAGGCACTTCGCGCACGGACGATACCCGGCGGCAATCGCTGCTTCCTCATCAGCAAAGAAGACCCGCTGTTTTGCGTAGTGCCCCTTGGCCAAGTGCCGGAGGGCCGATGGGCAGTCGAGCCTGCCGTATATCTTCTTTGGCCTGTAACCACCAAGCTGACCCGGCTCCGGGCTCTCGTAGAACGACCCGCCAGGCCCAAGCAGCTTGTACATCTTCCCCATGGTCCAAACCCTACAGAAAGCTAGCAACAGCGCAGTGGCGCTCCACCGTCAGGCGCCGTTCGATGCAGAGTTTAATCGGGCAACCTGAACCCAGTATCCAGGTGACCAACTGACGTCATTCAAGTGACGTCCTTGAGGCCCGGGGAGCAGAAAAAGAGTGACCAAGAACGGGAGAGGATAGGACCACCACCACGCCAAATACCTTGCAAATCTCCTCCAAACGCAAAAGGCCGCCCGAGGGCGGCCTTTTAACGTACTGATTCCATTCAGGAATTTGGTAGGCGCGAGTGGACTCGAACCACCGACCCCCACCATGTCAAGGTGGTGCTCTAACCAGCTGAGCTACGCGCCTGAAGGGCCGCGGATTATGAGTGGTTACCCCCCGCTTGGCAACCCTTTATTCCGACGGGCCTATGTCGGGCTTGCGGCGACGGCTGCGGCGGGCTCAGACTGGAACAAGGCCTGACAGTCAACGCGGGCCTGAGCAGTCTCGGGTAGCTGGTCGCAGACGCGGTCCATAGCCGTTGCCAGACGCTGCATGACAGCCGCCGCATCCTGCGCCTTGGCCCAGTCGGCGAGCTGCTGATCGGCACGTTGCAAGCGCATGTGGGTGCGTTGATAAAACGCGCTGGGTTCGGCAGCCAGCTCGTCGATAATGGCGGTCATCTGGCCCTCAATGCGGTCGATGGCTTCGGGGGTCATCTCCAGCAAGCCGTTGAGATAGATCAGCCCCCACTGGGCTCGGGTGGCCGGTCCTCTGGCCTCTTCAGCCGCTCGCTGCAGCCAGTCCAGCGCTTCATCGGTATCGCCACGCGCTTCGGCATAGCGAGCGATGGTGGGCATGAAGTAATAGGCGTCGGGCGATTGCTGGACTTCGCGACGCAACAAGGCCTCGGCCTCGGCCGACAACCCGGCCGCCTCCAGCGTATACGTCGCGTAGTTGGCCATGGCCTGACGCGCCTGCGGAGTCTCGGCCGCGTCATCAGCCCAGGCGACGGTGGCCTGCAGGTCGGCCACCAGCTCAGCCGGGAGCGTGGCTTCAGGATCAAGCGCCTCGAATAGTTTGACGCGACTGCGCTGGGCATAAAGCCGGTCTTTGATCGTATAGGCATCGCTGGCCGCGACCTGTTGCATGGCCCGGTCTAGCTCGTCGGCCAGCGCCTGGCGCGACTTGCCTGGCTCGGTGGCGGCAACCAGCACGTCAACCGCGAAGTAGTTGAGGGTGTCGATCTGGGCCCGAAGCTGCTTGGCATCGGTAATCAGTTGCCGCAGCAACGCCTGCGCCGCGTGCTGTTGATCGCCGGTCAAAGCCTCCTCGCCCGAAACGGTCGCCGCGTATTCAAGCAGGCGAAAGCGTGGGCGCTCGGCCTCTGGCGCAGCCTCCGCCAGCCGCCCCATAACACTGGCCATGCTGCGCTCGCCCAGTAATGTCCCGCGATCCACCCACCAGCCGTAGTTGGCCAGCAACGTCCAGTCGTCGGCGGACAGCGTGGCGGGCTCGTGTAAGGCTGCATCCAGAATGTCGACGGAGGGCCGGGTCTGCCGCGCCGCTGCACGCAACACGCGCGGGTAGGCCTCAAGATCTCCGGTGGAACTGATACGCGTGAGCTCGGTGCCATCAGGACGCAGCACGATCAGCGTTGGGTAGCCCACGATGCCGAAATGATCGCCCCAGCGCTGGGCGCCGGCCGTGTCGCCGTCCAGATAGACCGGCACGAACAGCTCGGTCGTCGCGACGAAGTCGGGGCGGTTAAAGACCGTGGTCTTGAGCTGCATGCAGGGCGGGCACCAGCGTGCGCCCCAGTACAGAAACACCGGCTTGCTGGCATCCGCGGCAGCAATCATGGCGTCTTCCACACTGCCCTGGAACCAATCGATCTCTGTGGCCTGGTGGTCGGCTGTAGACGCTTCGGCCTGTCCGGCTGCCGTTGTCGCCTCGGATTCCGGCGCCCCGCCCGAGCAGGCGCACAGCGTGGCCAGCAAGCCGGCCAGAAGCAGGGTTTGAACATTCTGTCGCATGGTCAGTCTCAGCCGCGTGAACTCGGCATGATCGCCGAATCGAGGTTCCCGGTGCACGGTTTGTGGCCGGACGCCCCGGCGGCCATCCGCAGTCATCACGGCCACCCTTGTCGGAATGTGCTGTCGATGACTTGCAAAAAGCCCTCCAGCGCGGGACTCGGCGTGCTGGCCCTGGGCAGCACGCGATACAACGGCCGTCTGAAGGGCCCGCCATCCAGGCTGAGCCGAACCAGCAAACCCGCGGCCAGTTCCATGCGGATAGCCTGGGCAGACAACAGCGCCACACCCAAGCCGGTGGCCACGGTCTGCTTCAGCGCCTCGGTGCTGGCGAGCGTCATCGCCGGTTGCAGCCTGACACCGCGGTCCGCCAACCACTGCTCGGTCACCGCCCGGGTTCCGGAACCGGCTTCGTGCATCAACACCAGCTGATCACGCAGCTGGTCCAGCTGCACGGTCCCTGCCCCGGCCAGCGGATGCCGGGGGGCGGCGATTAACACCAACTCATCCTGTGCAAACACGGTGTAGTCCAGCGCGGCATCGTCTGCCACGCCCTCGGCGAAGCCGATGTCGATGCGCCCATCCAGCAATTGGCGCTCGATGGTCTCGGTGTTTTCCACGGTCAGGGACAGCTCGATCCCGGGATTGTCCCGCGTGAACTGCGCAAAGGCCTGCGGCAGCATGTAGGCGCCAATGGTCCGGCTGGCGCCGATGGCCAGTCGGCCAAGCCTGCGGTGCCGCAGGTCGTCCAGGGCCAGCTCGGCCTGCGCACGTATTGCAAACAGGCGCTCTGCATAGTCCAGCAGGACGCGGCCCGGTGCGGTTAGCACCACGCCGCGCGGCCGGCGGTCGAATAGCGACACGCCCTGCCGGGCTTCGAATTCGGCCAGTTGCCTCGACACGGCCGACTGGGAAACCCCCAGGACCTCAGCACCGCCCGTCACGCTGCCGGCCCGCGCCACCGCGTGAAAAATCGCCAGGTGATTCAGGTTCATGCCAGGCCATGAAAAGAAAGCATGGCAACCATCTTATTTATGCATTTTTAGAATGTCTCGTTTCACCCTAGAATGCCGCCTCGCAGACACCCCACCGGACAGCTTGCTCATGACCGAACAAAAGGCCACCAACATCACCTGGCACGACGGCGACGTCACCCGGGCCGACCGCAACAAACTGCTGGGCCAGAAAGGCGCCACCATCTGGTTCACCGGCCTGTCCGGCTCGGGTAAGAGCACGGTGGCGGTGGCGTTGGAGCAAGCGCTGTTTGCCCGGAACAAGCTTGTTTACCGGCTAGATGGCGACAACGTCCGCCACGGCATTAACAAGAACCTGGGTTTTTCGGCCGAGGATCGCGCCGAGAACATCCGCCGGATTGGCGAGATCGCCAAGCTGTTCGTCGATGCCGGCGTCATCGCGCTGTCCAGCTTTGTCAGCCCCTACCGCACCGATCGTGATCTGGTCCGCGCCATGCACGCCGAATCCGACATGGACTTCATCGAGGTCTACGTCGACGTGCCGCTTGCCGTGGCCGAGGAGCGCGACCCCAAGGGCTTGTACAAAAAGGCCCGTGCAGGCGAGATCCCCAACTTCACGGGTATCAGCGATCCCTACGAGGCTCCCGAGACACCGGAACTGGTGCTCAAGAGCCATGAGATGTCGCTGGAAGAAGAAGTTGATGCCGTCATCGCCCTGCTGCAGCAGCGCGGCATCCTGCCCGCCTGAACCCACCGATTACCGACCTGACCTCACAGGACTGAACACATGATCAAGCCGCACGGTTCCGATACGCTGAACCCGCTGTATGTCGAAGACGACGCCACCCGCACGGCCCTGCAGGCCGAGGCGGAAGGCCTGCCCAGCCTGCTGCTGAATTCAGCTGCCGCTGCCAATGCCGTCATGATGGCCGGTGGTTACTTCAACCCGCTCACCGGCTACATGAACAAGGCAGACGCCCTGTCCGTGGCCAGCGACCTCAAGACCACCGGCGGGCTGTTCTTCCCCGTTCCGGTGCTCAACCTCACCCAGGCGGACGACGTGGCCACGGGCCGTATCGCGCTGCGCGACCCCAATGTGGACGGTCACCCCGTGCTGGCCATCATGGACGTCGAGGCCGTGGAGACGGTCAGCGATGAGGAACTGCGGCAGATGGCCGAGCAGATCTTCGGCACGCTGGATGACGCCCACCCGGGTGTCTCCACATTCCTGAGCCTGGGCAACACCCTGCTCTCGGGGCCGATCCAGGTGCTGAACTTCAGCTACTTCGCATCGGACTTCCCGGACACCTTCCGTACCGCGGTCGAGATCCGCAACGAAATCGCCGAGCGCGGCTGGAACAAGACGGTCGCCTTCCAGACCCGTAACCCCATGCACCGTGCCCACGAAGAACTGTGCCGCATGGCCCAGGAACGTCTGGGTGCCGACGGCATCGTCATCCACATGCTGCTGGGCAAGCTCAAGAAGGGCGATATCCCGGCCGATGTGCGCGACAACTGCATCCGCACCATGGTGGATCACTACTTCCCGCCAAACACCGTGATGATCACGGGCTACGGCTTTGACATGCTGTACGCCGGCCCGCGCGAGGCCGTTCTGCACGCCCTGTTCCGCCAGAACATGGGGGCGGACTACCTCATCGTCGGTCGTGACCACGCCGGTGTGGGCGACTACTACGGCGCCTTTGACGCGCAGACCATTTTTGACGAGCAGGTCCCCGAGGGCGCGCTGGACATCGAGATCTTCCGGGCCGACCACACCGCCTATTCCAAGAAGCTGGACCGTGTCGTGATGATGCGCGAAGCCCCGGATCACGCGAAGGAAGACTTTGTGCTGCTCTCCGGCACCAAGGTGCGCGAAATGCTCGGCAAGGGCATGGCGCCGCCGCCCGAGTTTTCGCGCCCGGAAGTCGCCAAGGTATTGATGGACTACTACCAAAGTATTCAGTAAGGGATTGATTCATGGCTGATTTTGACGTCTTCAACGGTGACGCAGACGGCGTTTGCGCCCTGGTCCAGTTGCGCCTGGCCGAGCCCCGTGATGCCGAGCTGGTCACGGGCGTCAAACGCGATATCAGCCTGCTCAAGCGGGTCAGTGCTGGCGCGGGTGACCGCGTCACCACCCTGGATATCTCGCTGGACAAGAACCGCGATGCTCTGCACCGGCTGCTGGAAGCCGGTGCCCAGGTTCACTACGTGGACCACCACTACGCGGGCGAGATTCCGGACCATCCCGCGCTGACCGCCCACATCAATCCGGCCGCCGATGTCTGCACCAGCCTGCTGGTCAATGGCGAGCTCAAGAATCGGTTCGTGGAGTGGGCACTGGTGGGGGCGTTCGGCGACAACCTATCGGTGAGCGCCCGCACGCTGGCCGGGCAGGCTGCGCTATCCGATGCCGAACTCGACCAGTTGGAGGAGCTCGGCATTGCCATGAACTACAACGGTTATGGCGCCAGCCCGGCCGACCTGCATTTCACCCCGGAAGCGCTGTACCGGGAAGCGGTGCAGCATCGCAGCCCGCTGGGCTTTTTGCGGGATGCTCCCGAGACCTCGCAAACCCTGATCGCCGGCTACAAGGCCGACATGGCCAGCGCCGAATCGACACCACTGGACCCGGCCTCGAACGCAGATGCCGCATTCCTGATTCTGCCCAATGCAGCCTGGGCACGCCGTGTATCGGGCGTGTTCGGTAACGCACTGGCCAATGCCGCCCCGGATCGCGCCCATGCGGTGTTGACGCAGAAAGACGATGGCGGTTTCCTGGTCAGCGTCCGTGCCCCGCTCAACCGCAAGGCCGGCGCAGATACGCTCTGCCGACAGTTCCCGAGCGGCGGAGGCCGCGCCGCAGCGGCGGGCATCAACGATTTGCCGGCGGATCAATTCGGCACCTTTGTGGATGCGATGAAGGCGCAGTTCGCCACCTGATCTCGCCGATGGCCTGTGCCAGGGGCCCAAGATCGTGTTAAGAAGCCCTGCCCTTTGACCGAGCGATCAACCGTCATGACCCAGTGGATGGAAGCCGACATGCCCGACCTGGCCGGCAAGACCGCCGTGGTTACGGGTGCCAACAGCGGCCTGGGCTACTTCACCACACGTGCGCTGGCGGCGGCCGGCGCCCATGTCATCCTGGCCTGCCGCAACCCCGAAAAGGCTGAGCAGGCGCTCCAGCAACTGCGCGCCGAGCTGCCGCAGGCCTCGCTGCAGGTGGAACCGCTGGACCTGGCCAGCCTCGATTCCGTGCGGTCCTTTGCCGCTGCGCTTGGTGGCCAGTCCATCGAACTCTTGATCAATAACGCCGGCGTCATGGCCGTGCCGTATGCCCGGACTGCCGATGGCTTCGAAATGCAGTTTGGGACCAATCATCTAGGCCATTTTGCCCTGACCGGATTGCTGCAAGAGCAGATCAGCGACGGCGGCCGCATCGTCTGCCTTGCCAGCATGGCGCACCGCTGGACGCCTGGCATCCGCTTTGATGATCTCGACTGGAGTCAGCGTCGTTACAAACGCTGGCAGGCCTACGGCGACAGCAAGCTGGCAAACCTGATCTTCATGTTCGAGCTATCACGCCGGATGATCGCGGCCGGACGCAACGTCATCGTCGCGGGTGCTCATCCCGGCTACGCGTCGACAAACCTGCAATTCGTGGCGGCGGAGCAACGCAAGTCGCTTGTCGAACGTCTGGTCATGCAGGCCAGCAACGCCCTGGTTGGCCAGCCTGCACAAATGGGCGCCCTGCCCACGCTCTACGCGGCAACGGCTGACGACGTGGTCAGCGGCGACTACATCGGCCCGGGCGGGTTCCAACAACTGCGCGGACACCCCGTCAAGGTCGGCTGCCGGAAGCAGGCGCGCAATCCAGCCATGGGCGATCGGCTCTGGGCCGCGTCGGAGCAGCTCACCGGTGTGACCTACCTGTCGGACGCAGCAGCGGACACGGCCAGCAGCGTCGGCTAGCTCCCCGGATTCATCGGTAGCAGGATCCGCACCCGCAGCCCGCCGCTCTGCCGATTCGACAGCTGCAACCGCCCACCGTGGGCCTCCACGATCTCCCGGGTCAGGGCCAGGCCAAGGCCCGTCCCGCTGTGTTTGGTGGAATAAAACGGCAGCAAGGCATTAGCCAGCACGGATTCGCTCATACCACTGCCGCGATCCAGAATATCGATACAGACCGAGGCGGCAACGCGGGTCACCCGCAGCTCGACCGCCTCGGGCGCGCTGCCGGCCTCGTGAGCGTTTTTCAGCAGATTGATCAAAACCTGCTCGAACTGTGCCCGGTCCACCCGCAACGGCAAACTGGGCAGTGGCCGGGCCGCGGTGAACGTCACCTGCGCGGCCAACGTGTCGACCAGATCGGCCACGGAGACCGACTCCAGACGGGGCATGGGTAGCTTGGCGAATCGGGCGTAACCGTCGACAAAACCGTGTAGATGGCGTGCCCGCTCGCCGATGGACGCAAAGACTTTAAGCGTGGCCTCGGTCTCCCCGCGCCGGGTCAATTCGGCGCCGGAATGCGCCATCGACGAAATCGGAGCCAGCGAGTTGTTGAGTTCGTGGCTCAGCACCCGGATCACCTTCTTCCAGGTGGCGACCTCCTGGCGCGACAGTTCGCGGGTCATGCGCCGGAACAGATACAGACGATGTGGCCGACCCTGGAGTCGGAACCCGCGTTGGGAGATGTGAAACGTCTCCTCACCGCCCTCCAGCTCCAGGCTGAACAGCGAATCCTCGCCCGAGGCCACGGCCTCCCCAACCACCGCAGGCAGGGTCTCGATTAACTCGGCAAACCCCAGGCCACCCAGCCGTTTTCCGGCGTTGAATAATTGCCGCGCGGCCATGTTGGCATAGGCCACACGATCGGCCGAATCCGTCAGGACCAGCGCCACAGGCGTGTTCTGCACCACCGTGTCCAGCAGCAGCTCACGCTGGACCAGATGCTGGCGTTGCTCGCGTAGGGTGCGGCCGAGTTCATTGTGGCGTTCCACCAGGGCGGAAAGTTCATCGCCACCGGCATCGTTGGTCGAGATGCTGAAATCGCCATCACGGTAACTGGCCACCGCCCCTTCTAGCGCCCGCAACAAGCGTCGCACGCGCCGTGTGGCGCGTCGGGCAATCAACAAACAGGGCAGCAGCCCGAGTAACACGGCGACCAGGCCCACCAACAGCGGATCATCCCAACGCTGCCACAGCCAGGCACCGACACCCACGCCGGCCGAGAACAACAGCAGCAACAAGGCCGCGAGCTTCAAGCCCAGGCTGGGCCGCCAATGTGGGGTCATGGGCCGGCTCAATCGGCAGACAGCTCGAATCGCTGCATGCGTCGGTAGAGGGCCTGACGCGACAGCCCCAGCGCCCGCGCCGCACGACTGACCGTTCCCCCCGCTGCCTCCAGCGCAGCGCGGATGGTCTCCGCATCCGGCTCATCCAGATTGCGATGCGCTTCGGCCGCCGCGGTGCTCGGCAGATTCAGGTCTTCGCGGCGAATCTCGCCGTCCTGACAGAGCAATCGCGCCCGCTCCATGGCATTGCGTAGCTCACGCACGTTGCCCGGCCAGCGATGCTGCTCCAGCGCCCGGCGTGCATCGTCGGACAGCCCCACCTCGCCGCCAAGAAAATGCTCGGCCAGCGGCAGAATGTCATCCCGTCGTTCGGCCAGGGGCGGCAGCCGCAGCTCCATGACATTGAGTCGGTAATACAGGTCCTCACGAAAACTGCCGTCGGCAATCATTGCCGGCAAATCAGCGTTGGTGGCGCTGAGCACGCGCACCCGCGTCTTTAAGGTTCGCGATGAGCCCAGGCGCTCGAACTGTCCGGTCTCCAGCACCCGCAGCAGCTTCACCTGTCCGGATAGCGGCAGGTTGCCGATCTCATCGAGGAACAAGGTGCCGCCATCGGCCACCTCGAACCGCCCCGGCCGCGCGCGATTGGCGCCGGTGTAGGCCCCCGCCTCGGCGCCGAATAGCTCGGCCTCAATCAGCTCACCGGGCAATGCGCCACAGTTCACGGTGATAAACGGCCCCGACTTCACCGATGAATTGGCGTGGACGATGTCCGCAATCCGCTCCTTGCCAGCGCCATTGGGGCCGGTGATCAATACCGGCAAATCCGACCGGGCCACCTGACAGGCCAGTTCCAGCACGCGCTCGGTGGCATCCGAGCCGTAGACCACGCCCCGCAAGTCGTAGCGGGCCGCCAATGCGCTGCGTCGCCGCTGGCGCTCACGTCGAACACGGGAGACCTCGCGGGCGGTCTCTGACAGTTCCAGCAAGTTGGCGACCGTCGTGCCCAGCTTGTGATCGTCCCAGGGCTTGGCCACGTAGTCAGCCGCCCCGTTCTTCACCAGCTCGACCGCCGCCTCCAGATGGGTCCAGGCCGTGAGCAGGATGACCGGCAGGTCGGCGAATCGCTGGCGAATCTGTCGAAACAGCTGCTCGCCCTCCTCGCCCGACGTCGTGTCTTCGGTGAAGTTCATGTCCTGGATCACCAAATCCACTTCCTGCTCGTTCAGCAGCGCCAGCCCGGATTCCGGACCATCCGCGGTGAGCACATCGATATCGCGCAACGACAGCAGCAGCGACAGCGCCTCCCGAACGGCCGGGTTATCGTCAATGATCAGTACTGTGGACATGGGTCTCCAACCCGTTGTGGTCGATCGGCTTGCAGCCGATTGGTTCGGACCGCCCGACTCATGCGCGTGTCGCCAGCGCCGGCGGCACGCGCATCGCCCGCAATGCAGGCGGTAGCACGGCAACCTGCCCCAGCAGCCAGAGGCCAATCGCACCAGCCGGCAGGTAGCTCAGCGGCAATCTGGGTAATGCATAGTGCAGCATGAGCCAGGCGTTGACCGCATAGGCGGCAAACATGCCCACGGCCACGCCGGCGGTCACGATCAAAAAGTTCTCCAACTGAAAGTAGCGGAGGATGGCACCACGCGTGGCCCCCAAGGCCCGGCGCACCCCGATCTGTCGCCGCCGACGCTGCACCCAGAAACTCGCAAGCCCGACAATGCCCAGCGCGGTGACGATGAGCAGCGCCACCACCACGCCCGCCAGCAGTAAGGTCATGACACGGTCACCGCGGAAGAAGCGCTCGCGCAGCTGGGGGAAGGACTCCGCGCTCAGTGTCAGACGCCCCGGATGCACCGCCCGCAGCGCGGCCTCGGCATCCTGCAGCACGGCCTCGGCACTGCGACCTCGAAAACGCACCACATACTGGGCACCCGGCGCGTGACGCACCGGGTAAATCGTGCTGCTGTCGGCGTTGTCGAGATTGCGGAACGAGGGACGGATGAGACGATCAACCACGCCGATTACCCGGACCGGGTCAGCATCGGGATAGAACTGCTTGCCCAGGGCCGACTCACCGGGCCACAAGCGCTCGGCCAGCGTCTGGGTAATGATGGCCACCCCGTTGGTGCGCGCTTCTTCGCGGTACAGCGCCTCGAACTCGATGTACTCCTCGGGCAGAAAATCGCGGCCGGCGATCAGCGTGAGTCCCAGCGTCTTCACCAGATTGCCGGAGTCGAAATAATTCGTGGAACTGGTGATGCCGCGTCCATCCCGTTCGGTGGCCAAACTGGTATTCCAGGAAGAATTTCCGAACGGCACCTGCTGCACAGCGGCCACATCCACCACGCCGGCGACTTCACGCAGGGCCGCCAGGTCCTCGCCCACGCGCGCCGGGCGCTCTGCCTGGTCATCCAATGTGGCCGAGCGGATGCGGAGCAGCTCGGACTCCACCACCCCGCTGTCGACCTGCATGCGCTCGGTACGCGCCACCATGACGAACAGGGCGTTGCAGATAATGGCGCAGGCCAGTGCGATTTCGAAGGCAATGAGCAGCGCTGCCGTTTTCTGTTGCCGCAGCGCTTTCAGTACGGGTGCAATATCCATAACAGGCGTCCTTATTCGCTCTTCAACTGCAGGGCCGGGGCAATGCGACAGGCCTGCCACGCGGGCAGCAAACCGGCCAGGAGGCTGGCCAGCACAGACAGCCCCACGGCCAGCGCCAACATGTTGAGATCCAGCCGTGCAAACGCCGCGTAATCCACCGGTTGGAGCCGCACCGCAGCCAGGCCGGCCAGTGCCAGCAACACCCCCAGCACCGCGCCCACCAGGCCGATCATCGCGGCCTCCATCAGGTACTGGAGAAACACCGATCGCCGGGTGGCGCCCAATGCGCGCCGAACGCCGATCTCACCGGACCGGCGTAAGAACTTGGCCAGCATCAAGCCGATGGTGTTGACGATGCAGACCACCAGAAAGCCCAGCGCCACCCAGAACTGCAGGCGCACGTCATCGGGCACCACCTCGCGCACCTCCAGCCATTCGGTCAGGCTGTGTAGGCGCACGTTATCGGGCCGTTCGAACCGCCCCGCTTCCCGCTGGGCCTGGCTGTAACGCTCCAGGTACTGCCGGTAGGCGACCCGATCCTCGGGGGCATCCAGTTCCACCCAGTACTGCAACCACATGCAGACGCCAGATCGCTGCTGCTGCTCGGGCGATTGGCGTTCATCGCCAAAACAGGACATATCGCCGCTGCGCGCCATCTGCAGGTCAATCGAGGTTTCCAAGGGCAGAAAGGCGTCCTCGGAATCGGCGTAGGGGCCGGTCGTCAAATCATAGAAATGCGGGTTGGGCCGCCACTGATCGATCACCCCGATCACGCGGAAACGGTGATCGCCCAGACGGATGGACTCGCCAACACTGTTGGCGCCACCAAACACGCGCTCGTTCAGCGAACGCGACAGCACCACCACCTGGTCGCGGGCCTCGTCCTGCTCTGCCGTCCAGCCCGCTCCGTGGAGGAAAGGCACGTCGAACAAGGCGAAAAAATCTGCGGTGGTGTACCGGGTCTCGATGAGCACCGGTTCCTGATCGGGCGCCTCTGGCACGACCACCGATCCGCCGCCGCTCATCACTGCCTGATGCCGGCCACGACCGTCTCGCAGCAGATTCATGGCATCGACATAGGTCAGCTGGTGCGGCGGCTCGGCCCCCGGCTCGTAGAACATCGCGTCTTCCGGATCGACACGCGGGTAGAACAATCGATCGCTTTTCTCCGGCATCGGGTCACCGGACAGCACATGCATGACCGTCATGGTGGTCACGCTGGCGCCAATACCGATGCCGATAGCCACCACCATGAGCACGGTCAGTGCCGGATTGCGACGCAGGCTGCGCAGGGCGAGACGAAAATAATAGGCGAGCACCGGGGTCAGCCTCCGGCCACAGCCGCAAACCGCGGCTCTGCGGCATCGATGTCCACCACCTGCCCATCGACAATATGGACATTGCGCTGGGTGCGCGCCGCCAGCTCGGGGTCATGCGTGACCATGACGATGGTCGCGCCGTCGCGATGGACATCCTCGATCAATTCCATGACCGCGCGTGCCATTTGCGTGTCAAGATTGCCCGTGGGCTCGTCGGCCAGCAGCAGACGCGGCCGCCCCGCCAGGGCACGGGCAATGGCCACCCGCTGCTGCTGCCCGCCGGACAACTCCGCCGGGTAGTGCTTCATGCGGGCAGACAGGCCGACCCGCTCCAGGGCGTCTTCGATGCGACGCCGGCGTTCTCCAGCACGAAGGCCGCGGTAGCGCAGCGGCACATCCACGTTGTCGAACACGTTGAGATCGGGAATCAGGTTGAACGCCTGAAAGATGAATCCGATTTTTTCGTTCCGAATCTTCGAACGCGCATGGTCGTTCAGTGCACTGACATCCTGACCATCGAGTTCGTAGCGGCCGTTGCTGGCCGTTTCCAGCAAACCGGCAATGTTCAGGAACGTGGTCTTGCCGGAACCGGACGGTCCGGTCACGGCCACAAACTCCCCCTGCTGCACTTCGATGGAGAAATCGCGCAGTGCGAAGGTCTCGACAATCTCGGTGCGGAAGGCCTTGGATAAATGGGTCATCTTGAGCATGGCATCCACCTTATCGGCTGATCACGACGCGCTGGGCATCGTCAAAAGAATCGGTTCCGGAGATCACCAGGCGCTCGCCCTCGGTGACTCCGTCCAGTAGTTCGACACGATCAAGACTGACCGCACCGGTACGAATGATTCGGCGCTCGGCCACCTGGCCGTTCACCACATAGGCCACGCGCCCACCGCCGGCCTCGAGAAACGGCCCTCTGGGCACGGTTAACACGTCATCGCGGGCATCCAGTAGCACGCGAACCGACAAACGCTGATTCTGTCGTAAGCCCTCGGGCACGGAACCGAGGAACCGCACCCGCGCGGTCACCCGCCCCCGGACCACCTCTGGCGACACGGCGCTGACCTCGCCGTCGAACTGCTGCTGGTTGCCGCGAATCGTCGCGGGCATTCCCGGCAGCAAATCCCGCGCAAAGGCTTCCGGAACATCCAGTTCCACTTCCAGCGCGCTGAGGTCCACCACCGTCATCAGCGGCGCATCTTTGGCCGCAAAGCCGCGATCACTGACCAGCAGCTGCCCCACCTGACCGGCCACGGGCGAGCGCAGCGTCAGCAAATCCACCTGGCGTTGCAGTTCCTCAACAATCAAGCCCTGGGCGTCACGAGCCAAGCGCTTGGCCTCGACATCCAGATCCTGCCCCTCGCGCTGCAGATCCCGGTCCGAGCGAGCACGGTGGAGCGCGAATTCAGCTTTTTTGAGCGCCGCCTCTGTGCGCATACGCTCAATCTCAGGCATGACGCCCAGCTCGAAGGCGCGGGCCATGCGCGCATGCTCGGTGGCGGCGGCGTCCCGATCTACCCGGGCCTGCTGCAACGCCTCCTCAGCACGTAATTCCTGCTGGCGTACCGCCAGGCGCGCGCGCCCGTAATCGGCCGTCAGGGCTTGCAAGCGGGCTTTCTCCCGCGCCAGTTCGCTACGCAGTTCGGGGCTGTCCACCACCCCGAGAACCGTATCGACCGCCACGGCATCGCCGGCCTGAACATCCAGCCGGACCACGCCGGCGGCCGGGGCATGCAAGGTGGGACTGACGGCCGCAACCACCCGGCCATCTGCAGCAATGTCCCGTTCAAAACGCCCCCGCTCTGCCGCGGCGACTGACAGCCGGCTGAGTGAAACCGACTGCTCGGCGGACCATAGTGTCCAGAGTCGCGGCAGCAACCAAGCGGCCAGGCCGAGCAGCATCAACCCCACCAGGAGGGCTGCGATGCGGCCTGCGCCCCGCCGCCGGGGTGCCAGCATCCGGTCCTGACCACTGGTGCCACGCAGGCTGTCGACTGTCGAAACCATGGCTGCCGTGCTCAGAGATAAACGCATTCGCCTGCATCACAGGGCTGCGGCCGGAGCGGGGTCTGCAACACCGACCAGATTGCGGCAGCCGGGTCCTGCGACGGGTACGCGCACTGGCTGCGCAGCGCGACCGGAACCGGTGTCCACAACGGAGCGGGCTCCACCGTCAGGGCCACCGGCACGGGCTGGGCAACGCCGCCCAGGCCGGCCAATAGCTCGGCTGTCTGCCCAGCGATCTGGCGCGTAGCACGATGCTGCAGGGTCTCGGCCATCCGCTCGCGGTAGCGTTGCTGAGCCGGGTTGCGGTTCAGTTCGGCGGTGTAATCGATGGTCGTCGGCGTGGCCTGGTCTGGCGAGGTACCCGACTGGAAGCTGGCTCCAACGGGGGTCGTCAACAGGGCGCTGCAGAGGAAAAGCGTGGTCAGTGTGGCTCGCATGATCTTCTCTCGGGTTGGACTGTGCTTTCCTTAGCGCAACCTGCATACCACTTTTCGAAAATTTGTAACTTGCTGTTTTTATTTATTATTTTAACCTTCCCCACTCACTGAAAAGTGTCCGCGGACAGGTGTCCGGACAGTTTTGACCGTCCACCGGACAGGCCCGGACAACTCGCCATCACAGTCCGACTTTCGATAGACCCCCCTCTCACCAATCGGTGAGCGGGATTTGTATCCCACACCGGATGTGGCGACATGGTCAGAAGCCGATGATCAGGGTCTATTCTTGACTCAGGTCTACTCATGGTTCGCAGCGCTGCTCGCGCCTGTTCTCTGGCCCGCCGACACATGCCCCCGGTCGGTCTGGCGGGGCTGTTCATGCTGACCGCTCTGGTCTGCGGCGTCGCCGTCGCCCAGCCGCTGCCCCCGGACAGGCCAGATTTCCCGTCGCTGACGCTCGACGGTCCCCTGTCGGGTCAGGCTGCCGTGCTGGCGCTGGGCGATGACCTGGCAGCAGTGGCAGCGTATTACCGGATGCCTGCAGATGTGCTGGCAGCACTCCTCCAGAACGATCCGACCGCCCGCATTGATGGCGGCGGACGCATTTACTTTGTGGAAGACGGTCTTCATCAGCCCCTCGCCGCGTCCACTGCAGCGAGCAGCCAGACCACCGGCGCGCTGGACCGCTCCCGCACCTTCAACCTCTCCAGCCTGCCCGGGTCCAACCGGAGCATTTACCTGGATTTTGACGGCCACAGCATCACTGGCGAGGAGTGGAACAACGGCGCCCGCATCAACGCAGGGCCCTGGGACATCGATGGTCGCCCCGGCCAGTTCAGCGATCAGGAACATCGCATCATCCAGGCCGTCTGGCAGCGGGTGGCTGAAGATTTCGCGCCTTTTGATGTCAATGTCACCACGCGTGAGCCTGTGGAGTCAGACCTGATCCGCGACAGCCGAAATGATGGACGATTCGGCATGCGCGTGGTCATCACGCCCAACACCTTCTACGACTGTGATTGCGGGGGTGTGGCCTATCTGAGCGTGTTCGATTATTTCGGGTCAAACCCCGGCCGCTACCAGCCTGCTTGGGTGTTCAACAGTTCGGAAGAAACCATTGCCGAAGCGGTCTCGCATGAGGCGGGACACACGCTGGGTCTGCGTCACGACGGTGTGGATTCAGACCCCTATTACCGGGGACACGGTTCGGGTGCGACCAGCTGGGCACCGATCATGGGCATTAGCTACGGACAGGCGGTCACCCAATGGAGCCGAGGCGAGTACGCGGGCGCCAACAACACCCAGGATGACATCGCCACCATGCCTGACAATGGCGCAGCCCTGCGTCTGGACGATGCAGGCGATGGTCCGAACACGGCAAACCGGCTTCAGGTCCGACTGTCAGGCGGCACCCAGCGCGTAGAGCATACCGGCACCATCACCCGCGACGAAGACACGGACTGGCTGATGTTCGTGGCCGGCGCCGGCCCCGCCGGCTTTACGATCGAACCCGGTCCGATTCGTCCCAACCTTGATGTCCGTCTGCAGTTAATCGACAGCGACGGCGTCATGCTGGCCGATGCCAGCCCACGCGATCGGCTGGGCGCATCGCTGGCGGTCGAACTGGGTGGCGGCACTTATTATTTGGTGGTTGATGGCGTCGGCACGGGTAACCCCACCGTGGCCTACTCCGACTACGGCAGCATCGGCGCCTACCGGATCACCGGCAGCTATCCCGACACCGATGCGCAGCCCCCGGTGGCCCGCTTTACCACCAGCCCCGAGCAAGGCGGTACACCACAATGGGTCAGCACGGATGCCAGCGACTCGCAGGACCCGGACGGCCGGATCGTCGACTATCGCTGGGACTTCGGCGACGGTCGCATCGCGGAAGGCCCGCAGGCCTATTGCACGTACTCGCAGCCCGGCACCTACATGATCAGCCTGACCGTGCGCGATAACGATGGACTGGGCGATGCCCTGCGAAAAGCCGTCACGATCACCGCGACGCCATCCGTGTCCACCGTGGGCGCGCCGGTGACCGCCGCCACCGAAGGCGACCCTCTGAACCAATGCATGCCCGGGGAGCAATCCGAGCAATCGGGTAACACAAACGGACGCACCAACTCCACGCCGCAGGGCAATCAGGACGACCCTGTGGCCAGCGATGATGACCCGGCGGTCGCACCGGACGCTCCGTCCTCAGCCGGCAGCGGGGCCGTCGCACCCTGGACGTTGTTGCTGCTGCTCATGCTGACGGCAGGCCGATACCACAGCCGATTTCACGCCGCCTTCAGATTTCTCCCGATCGGCTGAGCGGCGGCTGGGCTGAACTGCGCGCAGACGCAACGAACAGGCGGTCTGTTCACATCCTGTTGACCTGGGCGCCTTTAGGATCGCCACGCGCACGTCACCCCGGGCCGGTCGAGCACCGGGGGCCACGCGCTCAGGAGATGACATGACAACAACCCATACCACCGGCAACGCGAATCTGGACCGGGTGCTCGGAGGCGGCTTGGCCGCTGGCAGCGCCATGGTCATCGCGGGTGCCCCCGGCACCGGCAAGACCGTCCTCGCGCAGCAAATCGCGTTCGCCAGTGCGACCCAGCAGGCGCCGGCTGTGTACGTCACCAGCCTGTCTGAATCGCAGGTCAAGCTGGTGCGACATCTGGAAGGCTTCACCTTCTTCGACAAGGCAGCCCTGGACAACCGCGTGCGTTACCAGGATGTCTCGGAGTTTCTGGACAAGGCGCCGGATGACGGCGACGCCATCGGCTCGATCGTCGATCAGATCACCCGCATGGCTTTGCAGGAGCGCCCCGCCGTGCTGGTGATCGACTCCGCCAAGGCCCTACGCGACCACGGTGACGCCGCTTCTTTTCGCACCTATATGCACCGACTGGTCAGCCGTCTGTCCTTTAGCGACACGGTCCTCATTCTGGTGGGCGAGTACGTCGGAGACGACCTGACCAAAGGCGCCGAGTTTGCAGTGGCCGATGCCATTATCGAACTCAGTCTGGAGCACAGCGGCTGGCAGGATCAGCGCAGCCTGCGGGTCCACAAGATGCGTGGCCGCCGCTATCTCGCTGGCCGACATGCCTACGAAATCACCGAGTCCGGTGCCTGTGTCTATCCCCGCATCGAAAGCGTCGTGGACCGCAGCACGGACCAGACATCGGGACGGGTCTCCGTTGGCGTGCCCGGCATCGACCAACTCGCAGGCGGTGGCCTGCCTCGTGGCGATGTGACGCTGGTGACTGGCCCCTCCGGCGCCGGCAAAACCGTCATGAGCCTGCAGTTCGTCCGCGAGGGCCTGCGCCAGGGTGAGCGATGCGTTTACGTGGCACTGGAAGAGACGGCATCAGCCATTCGGGACAAGGCCCGGGCGTTTGGCTGGAGCGAGATCGAGGAGGGGCTGGCATCGGGACGGCTGGTCATCCGCGAGGAGCCCATCGTCGAACTGGTTACCGACCGGCTCGCAAACCAGATTTCGCAGGATCTGGCAGCGAAGCCGGACCGCTTCGTCTTCGATTCCATGGGCGAACTGGCAACGCTTGCCAAACAGCAACAACGCTACCCCGGCCTGATCTGGTCGCTGGCGCAGCACGCGCGCTCGTCGGGCGCCTCGGTGTTGTTCACGCTGGAAACCACCGCCATGGGCTCGCAACATAGCGTGGATGCACTCAGTCACCTGTTCCAAAATGTCATCGTCATGCGCTACATGGCTGATCACTCGGAAATCCGTCGGGCCTTGCTCGTGCTGAAGATGCGGGATTCCGCACACGCCAAGGGCATGATCCGCTTCGACGTCACCGAATCCGGCATGGTCGCGGACACCAAGGAACTCACGTCCGTCGAAGGCCTGCTGGGCTGGGGGGCGCTCAGTGGTCATCGTCAGCAATGAGTGTGTTGGTGGTCGATGACGAAGAATCGGTGCGATTCATCTGCGAAATCGTGCTGGGCTCAGCCGGCATTCCGGTGATTACGGCCAGCAGCGCCGACGACGCACTGGAAATACTCGACACTGAAGCCGAACGCATCACGTTGGTCATCTCCGACTATCACATGCCGGGGACCCGCGGCGACGAGCTGGTCGAGCAGATTGTGGCCCGCTACCCGGACCTGCCCACCCTACTGTGGTCGACGGTGGAGAACCGTGAGCGCGGCATTGCGCTCAAGGACCCGATGGCCAAGGAGTTCCCGCAGCGGGTCCAGACGCTGGCGTCCTGATCCCGACCGCGGGGCGGCCAGCCGGGGGCTCAGGCCGCCCCGGTCAGGGCCTCTTTGAGCCGACCCAGCTCGTCCCGCTTACGCGCCGCCGCCTCGAACTCCAGATTGGCGGCGGCTTCGTACATCTCCTTCTCGACGCGCTTGATGCGCTTGGCCAGCGCCGCCGGGTCTCGCGCATCGTAGGCGGCCTGTTTTTCGGCCACCTTCTGTAGCGCGGCATCGCCCGACACCGACTCGTAGCCCGCGCGCATGACGTCGGCCACGGCCTTACGAATGCCCTGCGGCGTGATGCCATGCGCCTTGTTATGAGCCAGCTGTTTGGCGCGTCGGCGTTCCGTTTCATCCAGCGCGCGTCTCATGGACTGGGTGATCTCGTCCGCGTAGAGAATCGCCTTGCCATTGAGGTTGCGCGCCGCGCGGCCAATGGTCTGGATCAGCGACCGATCCGAACGCAGGAAACCCTCCTTGTCGGCGTCCAGAATCGCCACCAGCGACACTTCGGGTAAATCCAGCCCCTCGCGCAGCAGGTTGATACCGACCAGACAGTCAAACGCGCCCAGACGCAGGTCGCGCAGAATCTCGGCGCGTTCCACCGTGTCGATATCCGAGTGCAGGTAACGCACCCGAACGCCATGCTCGTGCAGATAGTCGGTGAGGTCCTCGGACATCCGCTTGGTCAGCGTCGTCACCAGCACGCGCTCGTCACGCTCGGCCCGGGCCTGCACCTCGCTGAGCAGGTCATCGACCTGGGTGCGCACCGGGCGGATTTCGACCTCGGGATCGACCAGCCCGGTGGGGCGCACCACCTGCTCGACCACCTGCCCGGCATGGTCGGCCTCGTAGTTACCCGGCGTGGCCGAAACGAAAATGGCCTGGGGCGCCAGGCGCTCGAACTCCTCGAACTTCAACGGCCGGTTATCCAACGCCGATGGAAGGCGAAAGCCGTACTCCACCAAGGTTTCCTTGCGCGACCGATCTCCCTTGTACATGGCCCCGATCTGGGGAATCGTGACATGCGATTCATCGATGACCAGCAGCGAATCCGGCGGCAGATAATCGAATAGGCACGGCGGTGGCTCGCCCGGTGCCCGACCCGAGATATAGCGCGAGTAGTTCTCGATCCCGTTGCAATAGCCCAGCTCCTGGATCATCTCCAGATCGAAGGTGGTTCGCTGCTCCAGCCGCTGGGCTTCCAGCAGCTTGCCAGCCTCGCGCAGTTGCGCCAGCCGGTCCTTGAGCTCGACCTTGACCTGATCCATGAGCTTGACCATCTGCTCGCGCGGCGTGACGTAATGCGTCTTCGGGAACACCGTATAGCGCGGCACCTTGGCCGTGACCTCGCCGGTGAGCGGGTCGAACAGCGACAGGCTGTCGATCTCATCATCGAACAGCTCGATGCGCAGGGCCTCGTCGTCGGTTTCTGCCGGATGCACGTCGATGACATCACCGCGCACGCGGTAGGTGCCGCGTTTGAGCTCCATGTCATTGCGGGTGTACTGCATGGACGCGAGCCGGCGTAGCAGCTCGCGCTGGTCCAGGCGGTCGCCGCGATCCAGGTGCAGCACCATCTTGAAGTAGCTCTCAGGATCACCCAGACCATAAATCGAGGACACCGAGGCCACGATGATGGTGTCGCGTCGCTCCATCAACGCCTTGGTGGCGGAGAGCCGCATCTGCTCGATGTGGTCGTTAATGCTGGAATCCTTCTCGATGAAGGTATCCGACGACGGCACATAAGCCTCGGGCTGGTAGTAATCGTAGTAGCTGACGAAATATTCCACGGCATTGTTCGGGAAAAACTCGCGGAACTCACCGTACAGCTGACCAGCCAGCGTCTTGTTCGGCGCCATGACAATCGTGGGCCGTTGTAGCTGCTGAATGACATTGGCGATGGCGTAGGTCTTGCCGGAGCCGGTCACGCCGAGCAGGGTCTGGTGGGAGAGCCCATCTTCAATCCCTTCCACCATCCGGGCGATGGCGGTGGGCTGGTCGCCAGCAGGCGCCCAATCGGCCTTGATTTCGAATCGATCCGTCACGGAATGCTGCGCGGGAACTGGGCGCGCCATGATACGCCCTCCGGCACTGTTGACGCCGCTGTAGAGGGCCAGCAGCGGTGTGCATCGTCCCCCTTTTGATACGGCCGGCCAGCGGCTTGCGCTAGGCTGAAGTTGCGTGGGGGGGTCACGGCCACCGCGTTTCTTGCCGCCGATGGAAAACCGTATGGACGAATCCAACAAGATTCTCAGCAACCCCGCCATTTCGCCACGCGCGATTCGCTACCACTTGCTCACGATGTCGCTGGCACTGCTTTGCACGGTGGCCGGGATCGTGCTGATCCCGCTCATGCTGCCCATCATGCGCTGGTACTACAGCCGCTATTTCAAAACGCTGAATGTGGTGCTGACCACGCGCGAACTACAGGTAGACCGGGGACTCTGGAACCGGGAGGAGAAAAGCATCCCGCTGGAGAAGATCACCGATCTTGCGACCTTCCAGGGGCCAGTGATGCGCTACATGAATCTCAAGGGTCTGCGGGTCGAAACCGCCGGCCAAAGCGGCAGCGGAGGCGCGCTGGTTCGCCTGATCGGCCTGGAAGACACCGAGGCCTTTCGCGCACTGGCGCTACGCCAGCGTGACCGGGTCACCGAAGCGTCGGCCCCTGCGCCCGCCCCAGAAGCCGATGCCGCCACGCCCCTGCTCACCGAGATCCGTGACACGCTCATCCGCATCGAACGACGCCTGGGCGAGCCGACCAAGGACTGAATGGTCAGATGCGCGGTTTGCCACACGTTGTTTGGTCGGTGTTCGAGCGACCCGTATCATACGCACGCCTTTTCACCTCAGCTGGAGTCAGTCCATTGAAACTGTCCGACCGCGTACAACGCATCAAGCCCTCCCCGACCCTGGCCGTGACCGCTCGTGCGGCCGAACTGCGTCGCCAGGGCAAGGACATTATTGGACTGGGGGCCGGAGAGCCGGATTTCCCGACGCCGGCCCATGTGCGTGCGGCGGGCAAGAGCGCCATTGATGACGGTTTTACCCGCTATACCGCGGTCGGCGGTACGCCCGAACTCAAAGACGCCATCTGCGCCAAGTTTCAACGGGACAACGCGCTGAGTTACACCCCGGAACAAATCCTGGTGTCCTGCGGCGGCAAGCAGAGCTTCTTCAACCTCTGCCAGGCCATGATCGATGACGGTGACGAAGTCATCATTCCCGCGCCCTACTGGGTCAGCTACCCCGACATGGTCCTGCTCGCCGGCGGCAAGCCGGTGGTCATCGAAACCGGCATGGATGCCGCATTCAAGATCACGCCGGAGCAGCTGGAAGCCGCGATCACGCCCAAGACACGGCTCATCGTGCTCAACAGCCCATCCAACCCCAGCGGCAAGGCCTATACCCAGGCCGAGCTGGCTGCGCTGGGCCAGGTGCTGCTCAAGCATCCCGACGTGTTTGTCGCCACCGACGACATGTATGAACACATTCTGTGGACCGACGACGCGTTCGCGAACATTCTCAACGCAACGCCCGAGCTCTACGAGCGCTGCATTGTGCTCAACGGCGTGTCCAAAGCCTATGCCATGACGGGCTGGCGCATCGGCTACGCAGCCGGCCCGGCTGCGCTGATCAAGGCCATGAGCAAAATCCAGTCGCAAAGCACCTCGAACCCCACGTCGATCTCGCAAAAGGCGTCAGAAGCCGCACTTAACGGCGATCAGGATTGCGTCAAAGAAATGCTGGTCGCCTTCAAGCAGCGCCACGATGCGGTGGTCGCAGGCCTCAACGCCCTGCCCGGCGTCAGCTGCCTGGAATCGGACGGCACCTTCTACGCGTTTCCGGACATGAGTGGCCTGATCGACGCCCTACCCGAAGTCGATAACGACCTACAACTGGGCGAGTACCTGATCGAACAGGCCGGCGTGGCCCTCGTGCCCGGCACCGCATTCGGCACACCCGGCCACATGCGGCTGTCCTTCGCCACCGACCTGCCCACCCTGGAACGCGCGCTGGAACGTCTGAGCCAGGTCGCCAACCGCTGATCAGCCACCACCGTTCATGAACCAACAACGCCCGGCTCGACCGGGCGTTGTCGTATCTGGCGCCAGGCGCCCCGAAGAAATGCCGGAAACAATTCAGAGCGAGAGGCGCAGTTGCAGCCTGTGGCCTGTGGCTCGGCGCGATGCGGATTTCCATGAAGGCCAGGGCCGTAAGAGCCCATCAACAGGCCGAATAAACGACCGCAACCGCACCGCTATCGCCGCGATCTAGACGTCTTCGACTGCCCGGTTGCGGGAGGAGTCCATATACGGCTTGTTGGGCGGCCGCCTATCCCCAGAAGCAGGCGTATTCATCTTCTTCAACGATCTCGAGAAATTCTTTGACTGTTTCAGAATACAGATGTGGCTCGTAACCGTGCCACTTCAAATCTGCCCTCATCCAGAAAATCTTCCAGACATTTCTCGTCTTGATGTACGAGGCCTTCGCAACCTCGTTCCTGAGAATTTCGCCTACCTTCTGCCAATGTGGGCGGACTTCGAAGATGATGATGCTTTGATTCTCAAGCTTGAACTGAATATCAAGTTGCGGCCGAATATGTGCAGGAGGCCGCTTTGCCTCGATGTAGGCAGCAACCTCTGCTTGAACTCTGCGCTGGGTTAACTCATCAAGCGCCACCCATCCTCCAAGACCTTTCGATCTGTCGCTGAAATCTCATACCGACGCCCAACGCCTTGCTTCAGCCGCGAAATTCACGCGCCGCGTAAATTTTGTCGACTGGAAGTACTTGTTAGGCGACTGCGGTATGCCGTTGAAAAATATGACGTTTCGCATCAAAAGCCCAAGAACAGCATATCCAGCGCCGCCGAAATTTCGTGCTGCTGCTCGGCAAGACTACCGATGCCAACACGCAGCTCACTTTCTGGGATGGCAGCCATGAATTGTGTGGCCATCATGAGTTCCTGCCCCTCGACCTCGAACATTGGGTTCAGCCGTTGGGCTGGAGAGGGTGCAGCAGATTTAGGCAGCAAAGGCACAACAACTCGAGTGTTTAAACCACTGAGAAGATCGGCCTGAACATCGAGCAGATAACCCGAACCGCCTTCGTTTCGGAAGATATCGAAACGAGCCATCAGAACCGACGATGCTGAGCCAACGGTAGGCCGTTTGCGTCGACGTATGCGTTTGAACTAGCCAAAGCTCCGGCGTTTTCCTTCAGCCACTTCTGCCGTTTGTGTCGCTTCACTGCCTCAGCGATTCCCGCCTCGGCAGATCGGGACACGTTGATTCCGAGTGATTTCGCCTCTTTCAGCAAGGCGCTATCCAAGGAAAGGTTCGTAGGCTTACGAACGGATTTAGTCGTTTCTGCAGCCCGCATCGCAAGACCTCTCACTGTGAGACTGGCTCAACTATATGCGCATGTTTAATGCGCATCAACACTGCAGGATGTTTGGCCGCGCAACGAAGGTGGATTTGGCCCCTCATTGAGTCGCCTATCGCCTGAGTTCACCGGCATTTGAGGCGATGCCTGTTCTTGCGAAAGACAAAATGGGCAGCGGGTCAAATGTCCGGTGCAACGATTGGTTGGGCGACAACTCCTCCGACCTATCCAGTCCAATTCTCAACGCGAATCCCCGGCACTCTTGAGAACTCCGAGACGTTGTTCGTGACCACGATCAGCCCTAGTGAACGGGCATGACCAGCGATCATTTGATCGTATGGGCCTATGGGCGTGCCGGCTTTGGCGAGTTCTGCCCGGATTTGTCCGGTGTGTGCAGCGGCAGAAGAGTCGAAATCCTTGATCGCGAGTCGGGCTAGGAAACCCTCTACATCTTTCAGGTTTCGGGCGACCGCAGCTGACTTCTCTGCGCCGTAGATCAGCTCCATCTGCGTGATGGTAGAAACGCACATCTGCCCGTCATGCTCGATGAAGGTCTTGCGAACGGAATCTGGACGATTCTTGATCGTATAGATGCAAATGTTGGTATCCAGGAGATACTTGAGCACTAGAAACCTTCCCGCTCTTGATCATTCGGTTGATCACGGGATTGCATGAAATCAGCCGTCACGCCCTCGGAAGAAAACCAGCTGTCCCAAGATTCACCAGCTGGTGAGATAAGGCGGGATCTGCCCATAGGCACAATATCAACTTGTTTCACTGATTCCGGCAGAGCAACAGCCTTCGGCAGGCGTACGGCCTGGCTTGTGTTGCTCTTAAAAACGCCACCTCTTTCCATCTCACACCTCGCGGATATACACCCTACATATCCACTATACGCCTGGCGACGGATATGTCAACCGTATATCCGTCCCGGCGGATGGCACCTGCCTTCCGCTTTTGTCGCCCAACGCCGCCCATCAGCCGCCCATCAGCCGCCCATCAGCCGCCCATTTGGAGCGTAGCGGAAAATGGGTCGGATGCATGGGCTTGTTATATTGCTCCATCGTTTTGAGCAATACGGCGGTGTTTGAGGTAGCCGATCGCGACCGCAAGGACGGCGTAGGCTCAGGAAACAAGTGCAACACTATCCAAAAAGAGTGTTGCCATGTCATCCAGCTACCATCACCTGAGTCCAGAAGAGCGTGCGACCATCATGATTCAGCACGGCCAGGGCGCCACGCTTAGTTCGATCGCACGCCTGTTAG